>VGET01000001.1 GCA_016869195.1 Alphaproteobacteria bacterium
GCGGCGTCGCCCGGTCACTTATTGAGCTGAGCCCCCGCCGCCGCCACTGCTATCGCCGCCGGTGCCAACGCTTCCGCCATCACCCGACGCGCCCGTTGAAGACGCGCCATCGCTTGCGACGCCAACCGCGGACGCCGCCGCGGCGTCGCCGCTCACTGAGGTAGCGCTGGTACTCGACGCCTTGCCTCCGTTATTCGAATCCGCGGACCCCGTTGTTGAGCCGGCGTCGGGGCTTGGGCCGTCAGATGCTGCACCGGTTGCACCTGAATCGCCGGTCGTCGATGCCGCCGCCGCGGCATCCGATACGGCCGCGCTGTCGGACACCGAATCGACCGACAGCGCGTCGACCGAGAGCGCATCGACCGACACGCTGGTCTCTGCCGTGGCGTCAACGCTCAGCGTTGGAGGAGCGACCTGGGAAGCGGT
The DNA here is from genome assembly GCA_016869195.1 of Alphaproteobacteria bacterium. Classification (GTDB taxonomy): domain Bacteria; phylum Pseudomonadota; class Alphaproteobacteria; order UBA828; family UBA828; genus SHWC01. Next base: position 427 of record VGET01000001.1, read on the forward strand.
CGAGGACACGCTCACCGCTGCATTGGCATCCGCGACCGACGCCGTCTCGGCCACCGACATCGGTGTCGCAGCCCCGCCGCCGCGCGGCGTGAGCGTGACTTGACCTGAAAAGACGGTGACTCGGGTCGCGCCATTCTCCGCCACCGCGACCGCGAAGTCCGTGCCCCGGACGCCGATGACCGCGACCGGCGTGCGGATCGAATAGCTCTCTTGGGGCATGAGGCCGGTGACGAGGCGGAACAGGCCAGGCCCCAGCTCCAAAACGAACTCACCTGTGCCTTTGGCCAGGTCATAGAGCACCGAGTCGAGGACGACATCGCTCTCGGCATCGAGCCAAAGGTCGGTTTCATCGAGAAACCGAACATGCAGCCCGCCCGGTGCAACGGTTTCGAGCCGCCGGTCGGTCACGACCGGTTCGAGCAACCAGAGCTCATGCCGCTCGCCGCCGGGTGGCGTGCCATAGGCAACGGACACGAGGTCGCGCACCGCGCCGATTTCCGCCGCCTCGGCCTAGCCCGGCGCAGCGGCAAACGGTAAACAAAGGCCGATCAGCCCGGCGAGCACGCACCTCGTCGAGCCGCGAAAAAGAACGGAGACCATGTGAACTCACCGCCGTCAGTGACCCGGACCGCCCCGGTTAGCACGGCAATGGTGAACATCTGGTGGTGGCAGAATGATGGCAGAACGTGGTCAGAACTGGCGCCGGCGCATATGAGCGCGGCCATCAAGCTCGCCGATGTGGTGCGGCCGAGAGGACTTGAACCTCCACGGGGTTGCCCCCACTAGCTCCTGAGGCTAGCGCGTCTACCAGTTCCGCCACGGCCGCCCGGCGAGGAGGCCATCGCACCAAGGATGGTGCGGCTGAGAGGACTTGAACCTCCACGGGATTTCTCCCACAGCGCCCTCAACGCTGCGCGTCTACCAGTTCCGCCACAGCCGCAATCAACCGTCCGCGCGATCGGCTCGCGCGGGTGAGGCGTGAGAAAACTCGCCTTGGCCCCGCTTGTCAAGGCTAGGGCCAAACCAGGCCTAGGTCAGCTTCTGCTCGACCAGCGTCGCCCAATAACTGGCCCCCAAGGGCAGGATCTCGTCGTTGAAGTCGTAATACGCGTTGTGCAGCGTGCAGCCGCCCTCGCGCGGGCCATTGCCGATCCAGACATAGCAGCCGGGCCGGGCCTCGAGCATGAAGGCGAAATCTTCCGAACCCATGGCCGGCGGCAGATCGGTATGGACCTTGGGGCCGCCTGCGACAGCCTGGGCGGCTTTCAGCGAATCGCGCGTCTCGGCCTCGTGGTTGACGGTCGAGGGATAGCAACGCCGATAGTCCACCTTCGCGCGGCAACCGAGTGCCGTGGCGGTGCTCTCGGCGATCGCGCGCAGGCGCTTCTCGACCAGGTCCCGCACCTCGGGCTTCAGCGTACGGGTGGTGCCGGCGAGCTTCACGGTATCGGGGATCACATTGTAGGCGTCCCCGCCGTGGATTTGAGTGACGCTGACGACCGCGGCTTCGATCGGGTCGGCATTGCGGCTCGCGATCGTCTGCAGCGCGTTCACTACCTGTGCCGCGGCGACGATGGGGTCGACGCCATGGTGCGGCATGGCGCCGTGCGAGCCGCGCCCGGTGATCTCGATGTCGAACAGGTCGAGCGATGCCATGATCGGCCCCGAGCGCACGCTGAACTCGCCGACATTGAGGCCCGGCCAATTGTGCATGCCATAGACCGCCTCGACCGGAAACTTCGTGAACAGGCCCTCATCGACCATCACCTTGCCGCCGCCCGCGGCTTCCTCCGCCGGCTGAAAGATGAAATGCACCGTGCCGGCAAAGCCGCGCGTCTCGGCCAGATACTTCGCGGCCCCCAACAGCATGGTGACATGCCCGTCATGGCCGCAGGCGTGCATCCGCCCGTTCGACTGCGAGCGATGGCCGAACTGATTGGCCTCCTGAATCGGCAGCGCATCCAGATCGGCCCGAAGCCCGATCGCCCGGCCGCCCGGATTGCCCTTGAGCGAGCCGACCACGCCAGTGCCGGCAAGGCCGCGATGCACGTCGATGCCAAAGGACTTGAGCTTCTCGGCCACGAAATCGGCCGTGCGCTTTTCCTCGAAGGCGAGCTCAGGATGGGCGTGCAGCTCGCGCCGCCAAGCCGTCATTTCGTCATGCAAGGCGGCAATTCGGTTGATGATCGGCATGGGTCCCCCCCTCCTCCGCGTCTTTGTCCCAATCTACCAGCCGCCCTGAAGGCGGCAAGGCGTCGATGGTTGAGCCCGTGGCGGGGGGGCAGCTACGATCCGGCCATGACGCCGTTCGACAAGATCATCGAGAAGGCGGCCCGCCGCCATGGCGGCGCCGACGCGCTCGAGGCAACGCTGCCCAAGCCGAAATCGACCGCCGCGCTCAAGAAGGTCGCCGACGATCGTTACCTCTCGACCATGATGCTGCGAGTGTTTCAGGCCGGGCTGAAACACTCCATGGTTGAGGCCAAGTGGCCTGCGTTCGAGGAGAGCTTTCTCGGCTTCGAGCCGAAGCGCGTGCGGGCGCTCAGCGATGAGGCGCTCGATGAGCGCATGAAGGATACGCGGCTGATCCGCCATCTCGGCAAGATCCGCGCGACCCGCGACAACGCCGCCGCCATGGTCGAGATCAGCGCGGCTCATGGCGGCTTCGGCGCCTATCTCGCCTCGTTTCCGCCTGAGCGCACGATCGAGCTGTGGGACGAGCTCACCAAGCGCTTCAGCCAGCTCGGCGGCGCGTCCGGCCCCTATTTTCTGCGCTCGGTTGGCAAGGACACGTTTCTGCTGACCGAGGACGTGACCAAGGCGCTCGCGCGCTATGCCGGGCTTGAGGCGGGCTTCAAGGGCAAGAAGGCGCGCCTGGAAGCCCAGGAGGTCATCTGTCGCTACGCCGGCGAGGCCGGTCGCCCGCTTTGCCAAATAAGCCGAATTCTGGCCCAATCCGTGGAATAACGCTCAGCAACAAGTCATCGAGGGGGGTCGTCAATGAAGGGTGTAACCTTGCCTGCGGTCGCGCTGGCGCTTGCCGCCGTTGCTACGCTGTCGGCGTGCACGAGCGGCAAAAAACGAGTACCGGAAACGTCGTGCCGGCGCAGACCGCAACGATCAGCACCGCGCCTGAGACCAAAGGCTTCGGTTGCAATTGGTCAACCCCGGTCAACACCAAAGAGCTGCAGAAGCAGGGCGATATCGTGGCTGTGTGTAACGAGCTGCACGCCGGCAAGCGCTATTCGATCTCCTACGAAATCCTGGCCGCCGCAGGCAGTCGGATTGAACGCGGCCGAGATCAGATCGCGTTTAGAGTCATCGCGCCGGGAATTGATGAGGAGGTCGTTGACCGGTTCGATCCGGTGGAGCGCAAGGCCCTAGGCATCGCTAGTGCGATCCGCACCCGCGCGGAGGTGCCGAGCGATGGCATCGTTCCAATCACGATACGGTCGCTCCGCTGCATGAATGCTTCCTTAGAGCCGTTCGATTGCCAGCTTGACGTATCGGTGAAAATTTCAGCCAACCGCTAATTGCATCTCCTTGTTTCGGCACACGTCTTAACGCGGCCTTAAGGCAAACGCCCGTAACCTTTCACCCAAGAACAATGCTTCTTGGGGGGCTCCATGAGCCAATCATTGGGCACGGCCGCGCGGACGACGTTGGCGACGCCACCGGGCCGCGCGCGCGTTCGGGACGAGCTTCGGCGTGGCGACATCGAACAGGCGGTCAGGCAATTCAATGTCGGCGATCTCGCGGGCGCCAGCCGGGTTTTGGCTCAAGTGCTCGAGGCCGATCCGCAATCCGCCGATGCGCTGCACCTGCTCGGGGTGATCGCAGCTCAGCGCGGCGATGCGGAAGAAGGTGTGCGCCTGATTCAGCGTGCCCTCGCCTCTAGGCCCAATGACGCGGTGCTTTCGAACAATCTGGCGGGCCTTCTGCTCACGCTCGATCGCGCGGCGGACGCCGTCGACGCGATCATCCCCGCGCTCGCGCTCAACCCGAATCACGCAGCGCTCCACTACAACCTCGGCAACGCGCAACGCCGGCTCGGCAATAGCGCCGCCGCGCGCGATGCTTATCGCCATGCGCTGACCACCAATCCGGGCTTCCAGGAGGCCGCGATCAATCTTGTCGCGACGCTGCTTGAGCGGGGCGAGACCGCAAAGGCCGAGCGCGTCGCGCGCAATGCCCATGCCCGCACGCCGCAATCGTTCGCGCTTCGCCTGACGCTCGGCAGCGTGCTCGCCTCGACGCAGCGACACCAGGAGGCCCTGCCGCATCTCGAGGCCGCGGCAATCGCCGGATTGGGCGACGCGCGCCACCGGCTCGGCCGCAGCCTGCTCGCGCTCGGCCGTGCGGCCGAAGCGCGCCGCGCGCTTGAGCGCGCGCTCGCCGACAACCCGAGCTCGGCGGACATTCGCTGCGACCTCGGGGCCACGCTCCTCGCGCTGGATTCGGTCGACGCGGCGATTCGATTGCTGCGCGAGACCCTGGCCCGCGCGCCCCATCATGCCGATGCCGAATCCAACCTGTGCGAGGCGCTGCGACGCGCCGGCTCGCTCGATGACGCCATTCAGGCAGGCGAGCGCGCGACCACCCGTGCGCCGCTTTCGGCCGGCGCCTGGCTCAACCATGGCGCCGCGATGCTCGATGCTGGAATGGCGAGCGAGGCACGCGCGGCAATCGCCCGCGCGTTGGCGCTCGAGCCCAGCTCGGCGCGTGCCGAGAACGCCTATGGCTCCGCGCTCGAGGCCGAGGGCGATGCGGCGGCCGCGCTCGTGGCCTATGACCGTGCGCTGGCGCTCGACCCAAGATTCCACGAGGCGCGCTTAAACCGTGCGCTCGCCGAGCTGAAGCAGGGCGACTATCGAAACGGCTGGGCCGATTATGAGGCTCGCCGCAAGCTCAAGAGCTTTCCCGCGGTGCCGCGCGACGCAGCCGAATGGCACGGCGAGACCTTCCGCACCAGCACACTCCTGCTGTTCACCGAGCAAGGCTACGGCGACACGTTGCAGTTCGTGCGCTTCGCGCCGTTGGTCGCGGCGAAGGGCGGCAAGGTCATTCTCGCCTGCCAACGCGCGCTGGTCAGCCTGCTTGAAGGCGGACCCGGCCTGAGCCAGGTCGTGCCGATCGACGGGCCCCTGCCGTCCCACGATCTGATCGCGCCCTTGATGAGCACGCCGTTCCGGCTCGGCTTGACGCTTGAAGCCCTGCCCAAGTCAGTGCCCTATGTCGCGCCACCGCCGCCCATGGCGGTCGAAGCTTCGAAGGACCAGCTCAGGATCGGCATCGCGTGGGCCGGCAGCGTGGCGAACCGAATCAATCGCCGCCGCTCCTGCCCGCTGATCGCACTCGCACCGCTGGCCGACCGCAATGATGCAACGCTCTACAGCCTCCAAGCGGGCAGCGAGGCCGGCGCGCTGAAACACCTGCCCTTCGGCGATCGCGTCGTCGACCTGACGCCGCGGCTCGAGGATTTCCGCGATACGGCGTCCGCGATGATGGCGCTCGACCTGATCATCACCATCGATACCGCAACCGCGCACCTCGCGGGCGCGCTCGGCCGACCGGCCTGGGTGATGCTTTCGGCCGGCGGCGATTGGCGCTATCTGGAAGGACGGCCGGACAGTCCGTGGTATCCGTCCATGCGCCTGTTCCGCCAGTCGACGCCCGGCGATTGGGACGGCGTCATCCGCGAGATCAATCGCGCGCTCGACGCGCTTCCCCGGAAATAGCGCCAGCGTCGGAGCCTCTTCCCCGGGGCCAATCAGCCACTATGATGAGCCTCCCTTGCAAGGAGGCCATCGATGAGCTTGTCCGCCGAGGCGATCAACCAAGCCACCCTTATGCTCGAACGCCTGAGGCTCGACGGCGGGCCGCTTGAGGCGTTGCCGGACACCTGCCGCCCGCGCGACATCGACGAGGCCTACGCCATTCAAGGAGCCTTGAACAAACGGCTGGGCGATGCCGGGCTCGGCCCGGTGGTCGGCCACAAGATCGGCTGCACCAATGCCCGCATGCAGGCCTATATGGGCATCCATCACCCGGCCTCGGGCGCGGTCTATCAGCGCATGGTCAAGAACCAGCGCGGCGAATTCCGCTTCGATACGTTCGTCAAGCCGGGCGTCGAATGCGAGCTTGCGGTCAGGCTCTCGACCGGCCTACCGCCCGAGCGCGCACCCTATGATCGCACGAGCGTCGCGGCCGCGGTCGACTGCATCATGCCGTCCTTCGAGATCGTGGATTCCCGCTTCAGCGATTTCCGTGCGGTCGGTGCCCCGACGCTGATCGCCGATGATTTCTTCGATGCCGGCTGCGTGCTCGGCACGCCCATGGTGAATTGGCGCAGTCTCGACCTCGCGGCGCTGAACGGTAGCGTCAGCATCAATGGCACGGTCGTCTCGACCGGCGTGAGCGGCCAGGTCATGGGCCATCCGTTCGAGGCGCTCGCCTGGCTCGCCAACGATTTTGCGCGACGGGGGCGCGGCCTCAAAGCCGGCGAGTTCGTGCTGACCGGCTCGATCGCCGACGTGATCTGGGTGTCGCAGGGGGACGTCGCGGTCGGCGAGATCGCCGGGCTCGGCAGCGTCACCGCGCGCTTTTAGAGGCGTTCGGTTGGCAGGCCGGCGTGCAACAGCCGGCCGACGGCAATCATCTCCGGGATGAGACCGGCAAAGGCATCGAGCGTTTCGACCGGCGAGCCGGCGGCCGCACCAGAGGGCCGACGCGCGAGGTCGAGCCGCGGCAACACGTGGGCCAGGAGCCCCGGAAGCTCGGCCTCGGCCGCCTCGCGATAACGCGCGACGGCCTTCTCGACCGCGCCGAGGCGGTAGACCGGCTCGAGCCGCGGCGGCAGAAGCGCAAGATAGGTTGGCCAGTGCGCCAGATGGCGATAGAGGCTCGGCGTCAACGCGCCCGAGGCGGGGCGGCCATAGTGCGCCAAAGCGGCGAGCGCAGCCGACGTCTCAGGCGGAATCGCGGACGCCGGCAAGATCTGCGGAAGCGGCGCCAGGGTGGGACGTACCTTTCGCATCGGGCGCTCGCTGTCCCGCATGTGGGGCTGGTCGGGCTGTGGTGTGCCGAGCAGGATCGCGCGCACCAACCGCGCGATCACGAGGTTGATCGGATTGGCGCGATCATAGGCCGCCAGCACCGATTCGATGGTGGAGCGATCCGCCGCCGTCAGACCGGCTGAACGCCACTCGGCACCCGAGATCGCCTTGAACGCGGGCAACACCGCCGTCTCCGCGACCCGTTCCGCCGCATCACTGATGGTGCCCGAGGCGAGAACCGGTCTTAGGCCCGGCCAGAGCCAAGGGAGCACACCGTCACGCGTCGCCAGATGGCGATAGAGCAGCGCGACGAACGGCACGCGGGCGAAGGTCTTGATCTCGCCATAGATGACCGCAATGTCGCCACGCGCCTCCGCTTCCGAAAGCTCGGGCAGGGTCGCCTCGAAGCCTGCCATGTCGCGTGCCGCCTTTTCCTGCCTTATGATGTCCTGAAGATAGACCGTGAGGCCCCGTATGACGACGCTTCGCACCATCACCGCACGGCCGATCGACGCCGCGGCGTTTGCGCCGTTCGGCCAGTTGCTCGAACAGCCCGCGAGTGGCAGCCGCGATGACTATGTCGGCAAGATAGAGGCCGACCAGACCGGCCGGCGCGCCAACCTCGCCGTCATCCGCGCGACGCCGCGACCTTTGCCGTTGCACATCGACGCGATGGAGCGGCACCCGCACTCCTCGCAGGCCTTCATGCCGCTCGCGGTCGAGCGTTATCTCGTGCTGGTGTGCCCGAGCGAGGCCAACGGCAAGCCTGATCTCGACCGCCTCGAAGCCTTCATCTGCCGCGGCGGCCAGGGCATCAACTACAACCGCGGCACCTGGCACCACCCGATGACCACCATCGGAGCGCCCGGCACCTTCACCATGCTCATGTGGGACGATATGAGCCCGCGCGACACCGAGTGGTCGAAGGTGGATCGGCCGATCGTCGTGTCGGTCGACTAGACTCGCTCCGACAGCCAGATCGCGAGGCGCGTGCCGGCCTTGATGGCGCGCGTGAGGGGCTGATAGGCCGGCGCGAGCTCGGCCTCATGGGCGAGCGCGGTCTGCCGGTGACCCGCCTCGTCGGCGCCGTAGCGCTCGAGGCGCGCGCGCAACGCCGCTTCATCGTCGCCCAGCTGATCGGCCTGGCGCTGATAGTGCCCCTCGATCACTTCTTCCACGGCGGCGGTGCAGGCCATCGCGGCCCGCTCGCCCATGAGCGCGGTGGCGGCGCCGAGCGCAAAGCCCGCGACGTGCCAGAAGGGTTGCAGCGCGGTCGGCCGCACGCGCCGCTCGATCATCAGCCGCTCGATCTCTTCGAGATGCTGGCGCTCGGCCTCCGCCATGGCGCGAATGGTCTCGCCGCTGGCCGAGTGTCCGAGCACGGCCAACTGCCCCTCATAGATCCGCCGCGCACCATATTCGCCGGCCTGATCGACCCGGATCATACGCGCGATCAACGCCTCCGGCCCGGGGTCGCCCGGCAGGCGCGTCTCGCCGGTCTGCTTAGGTCTTGCCGTCTGCTCAGGTTCGGACATAGGCACGCGCTCCAGCCTGCGGACGGTTTCGCCACGCAGCATAGAGCGCGGCGAGCGCCATCACCACCGAAAGAATGCCGTTCCAACCTGCCATCGAAACGCCGAACAGGCTCCAGGCAACGTCGTCGCAGCGCGCTGTCGGAGCGGCGAGGATACGGGCCTTCAGATCCTCGATCGAGCCGGCCGGCCCCTGTCCGGCGCAGGCGGACTGAAAGTGGCCGCCCTCGACCCCGACGTGAAAGGCGGCATAGCCAGCGCCGGCGAGGTAGGCCGCCGCAATCCCCACCAGGAGCAGTGCGGTGATCGCGCGTCGCTTGCGCCCGAACACGATGGCGATCAGCGCGAAGCCGAGCACGATGAAATGCGGGTAGCGCTGAATGACGCACAGATGGCAGGGCTCGAGCCCGCCCAGATGCTGAAACATGTAGACCGTGAGCAGAAGTGCGGCGCTGACCGCGAGGAACGCAGCCGGTGCCCAACGAGTCACTCGGTTGAGGTCAGGAAGTCCCATGTCTGCGTCGCAACCCTTCCGACAATGCGCTGGCCGCCGATTCGAAGCTCAAATCCTGCCATGGCGGCTGTGCCAGAGCGCGAACACCGAGAGCGCGATCGCGCCGAGGCTCGCCCCAAAGGAGAATGTGGCCTCTGGCCCGACATAGTGCCAGAGGACACCGGCAATCGCGCCGGCGGGAAGCGCCGTCATCCCGACCACGAGATGATAGAGGCCGAAGGCCGTGCCGCGACGGTCGGCTGGGACGAGATCGGCCACGATCGCCGGCATCAGGCCCTGGGTCATGCCGAGATGAACGCCCCACAGCACGGCCGCGAGGAAGTACGGCCAGGCGGCATCCGCCACCGCCAACACCGCATAGGCGGCAATCAGCGGCGCGAAGCCGGCATAGAGGATGCGGCTCCGCCCCTCGCCCTTGGCATAACGTCGATCGGCGGCCCAGCCCGCGCCATAGGCTGTCGCGGCATAGACCAGGTTCATGACGATGAGAAGTGTCGGCACCAGGCCGGCGCTGAGGCCGAGCTCGGCGCCGCGCAACAGCATGAACGCCTCGCTGAAAATGGCGAGGTGCATGACGCCGGCGATCGCGAGGAAGCCGACGAAGCCGGGGCCGAGCGCGCGCAGCCGCCAGAGTGGCGGGCGCTCGGCCTCATCGGCCGGCCGGTGCCGCCGCACCGGCTCGCGCACACCAAATCCAAGCAGGAGCACGCACAGCACGGCTGGAATGACGGCGAACCAATAAACCGCGCGAATGTCATCGTCGAACGCGGCCATGAGAAGGAGCGCCAACAACGGCCCGAGCGTCGCCCCGGTCGAATCGAGCGCCTTGCGCAGGCCGAAGGCGACGCCGCGCTTGCCCTCGGGGGCCAGGTCCGCCAGCAGCGCATCGCGCGGCGCCGCGCGCACCCCCTTGCCGATGCGATCGACGAAGCGAGCCGAATTTCCGGTGCAGAGAAAGAGGATGTTGAAGACTCGATCAGCCATGTCTCATCTCGGTGGCGCGACAGGAGAGCGGTTCGCCTCATCAGGCCGGCACTGAATCGGCATCGAAGGAGTAGCCTGCAGCCCGCACGGTTCGAATGAAGTCAGTGTCATTGGGGCCATTCAGTGCCTTGCGCAGTCGCCTGATATGGACATCGACGGTGCGAGGCTCGACATGAATGCTGCGGCCCCAGACGGCTTCGAGCAGATGGTCGCGCGAGAACACCCGGCCCGGGTGTTCCATGAAATAGCGCAGCAGGCGAAACTCCGTCGGACCAAGCGGAATCGGCTGACCCTTCCGCGTTGCTCGATAGCGGGTCAGATCAATCGCGATGTCGCCGATCTCGATGGTATGTTCCTCGAGCGTCGATCGAACCCGCCTGAGCACAGCGCGCACCCGCGCAAGCAGTTCGCTGACCGAGAATGGCTTTGCGATGTAGTCGTCAGCGCCGTGCTCGAGCCCGCGAATACGGTCCGACTCCTCGCTCCGCGCCGTCAGCATGATGATCGGGAGATCCCGCGAGGTCGCCGACTGTCGAACGCGCCGGCAAATCTCGAGACCGGAATATCCCGGCATCATCCAATCAAGCAGCACGAGGTGGGGGCGCTCCTGCTCGATTTTTTCGAGCGCGGTGCGGCCATCCGCGGCTTCAACAACTTTGTAACCTTCGCGCTCGAGGTTGTAGCGAAGCAGCGTCACAATCGCCGCTTCGTCCTCAGCGATCAGAATGGTACGAGCATTCTCACCGGTCATCGGAGCCTCATTCTCGATCAGCACGATCGATCTCGCTCGAGCGCGAAGGCCTCTCCCGCTTATTTGTCGAGCTTCAGGTTTTCCATGGCGCCGGACGCAGCGCGCTGGGTCTCGCGCTGCTCATCCGGCAGGGCGATCAGGCCCTTGTCGGAAAGAAAGCCCTCCGGCCCGAATGTCGAGTCCTGGGTCCAGAGCTCGACATACTCCTTCAGGCCTGGGATGACGCCGACATGGGGCTTTTTCACATAGAAATAGAGTGTCCTCGAGATCGGGTATTTGCCCGACGAGATGTCGTCATATGTTGGCTCGACACCGTCGATCGGCGTTGAGACCAGTTTGTCCCTGTTTTGATCCAGGAAGCTGTAGCCGAATACCCCATAGGCGTCCTTGTTGGCCTCAATCTTCTGCACGATCAGATTGTCGTTCTCGCCGGCTTCGATATAGGCGCCATCCTCGCGCACGGTCTGGCACAGCGCCTTGTACTTCTTCTCGTCCTCCTTCTTGAGCGCCTCGGCCTCCGAGAAGGTCTTGCAGCCGCCTTCCATCGCCAGTTCGTTGAACGCATCGCGCGTGCCCGAGGTCGGCGGCGGGCCGATCACCTCGATCTTGGTATCGGGCAAAGAGGAATCGATCTCGGACCACTTCTTGTAGGGATTGGGCACGATCTTGCCGTCGACGAGCACGTCCTTGGCCAGTGCCTGCCAAATCGCCGCAAGCGTAAACCCCGCCGGCTTGCTGTCCTTGGCATGGGCGATGACGATACCGTCAAAGCCGACCTTGACCTCGTGGATCTCAAGGATGCCGCCCTTTGCGCAGGCTTCGATCTCGCTCTTCTTAATTCGGCGCGAAGCATTCGCGACGTCGGGCGAATCGACCCCGACGCTCTCGCAGAACAGCTTGAGACCGCCGCCGGTGCCCGTGCTTTCAACTACGGGAGTCTTGAACGATCCACCCTTGCCGAATTCCTCGGCCACCGCCGTTGCAAATGGAAATACGGTCGATGAGCCGACAATCCGGATTTCGTCCCGGGCCTCAGCCGAACCGGCTAATGCGGTAGCGGCGACAATGGCGAGAGCGGCAATGCCCGCATAGCCGAGCGATTTCTTCATTCCCTGATCCTCCTGTTGTTCTCGAAGGCATCGGGGACAAAGCCTCACCCTCGCCTTCATGACGCGTCTTGACGTGGCGAGACGCTATTCGGGCGCAGCGATGGATTTGATACGGCCGTGTTACGGTTTGTTGACCGAGGGGCTGTTGGTTGAGGTAGTCGACGCCCTCGCCCGGAGCCAGCGGCCATCTAAGCTGATGCTCGACGCAGAGTCCTCCTTTCGCCTCGCGCGCAATGTTCGACATTCGATCGGAACCATTTGTTGCTCTGCATTCATATGGTAGGAGTTGGCCAACAAGAAGTTCGCGCGCGTCGAGGCGCGCGGTGACTTGGGGTGGGGCGCAAATCAATGAGCCGGGTTGTCCGGTTTCGATTTACCCAGCGGCGACGACGGCAAGCCACGGCGTGGCTTGCGCTCCTTTGCCTGTTCGCCTCGCTCCTGTCCGGCGTCGCAAATCACCTGGCGCCTTTGAGCGCTGCAACCGCTGTCGACGCGGTCGAGATCTGTTCGGCGGACGGCATCAAGCTGGTCGATCCCATGACGGGCGAGGCGCCGACCAAGAAATCGGACCACTACCACGATCACTGCCTGGGGTGCCTCGCTCATCAGGTGAGCGTGGGGTATCTCGCCACCACGATCGTTGCGTTTCTCCCGGCCGCTCCGGCCTTGCCTGTCTTCGCACAGGACGACGCGGAGTCACGCGCGCTTTCCCCACCGCTGCTGCCGCAGCTCAGCCGCGCCCCACCTTCCCAGGCCTGACAGCCGACTGATTCGACGCATGTCGCCCTCCCAACCCGAGGGCGTGCAGCTGCGCGTTGTCGTCCGTCTTCCTTGATGTGGGGATCAACATGAATCTCTTTCGCCTGCGGCCGGCGCTCATCGGCGCGCGTCCGCTCTCCTACGAACGTTTCGCCTGGGGCGCCCTGCTGGCCGCCACCGCCTTCCTGCTTGCCGCGATTCTGCATCCGCTCCTCGCGGAAGAGCCCGACGCGACCTTGCCGGAGATCCGGATCGAGGATCAGGCGAGCCCGACCCTCACGATTCCCGGCCCCGCCGAGGCCGCCGAGACGCTGAAAACGGTTCCGGGCGGCACGGCGGTGGTTGAACCCGAGCGCTATGCGAGCCAAGCACCGAAGACGCTGAAAGACACGCTCGATTTTGTGCCCGGTGTGTTCGTACAGCCGCGGTGGGGCGAGGATTCAAGGCTATCGATCAGAGGGTCCGGCATTGCGCGCAACTTCCACCTGCGTGGTGTTCAGGTGATGCAGGACGGTGTTCCCTACAACCTCGTCGACGGGCAGGGTGACTTCCAACAGCTCGATCCTCTCGCCTATCAATATGCCGAAGTGTTCAAGGGCGCGAACGCGCTCGAATACGGCACGGCGAGCCTGGGCGGCGCGATCAACTTCGTCTCGCCGACCGGCTATACCGCCGATCCCTATGTTCTTCGCGCCGAGATCGGCTCCTTCGGCTTCAGGCGATTTCAGGCGCAGGCCGCGGGCGTATCGGGTGATGTCGACTATTTCATCACGCCGACGCTGCTACTTTCGGATGGCTTCCGCGACAGCACGGAACAGGACAGCCGGCGCCTTGCGGCCAATCTCGGCTATCGGGTGAGCGACGACGTCGAGACGCGGTTCTTCCTCAATCTCAGCGACATCGATCAGGAAATCGTCAGCGCCCTGTCCAAGGACGACGCACTGCGAAACCCGGAGCAAGCCGGCCCATTCGACGAGTTCTTTGGCGGCGCCCATGACATCACCGCCCAGCGCCTTGCAAACCGGACCGTGATCGAACTGGAGGAGGGTACGCTCACCTTCGGCGCCTATGGCTACCACTGGGAGCTGTTCCACCCGATTCCGGGCTTTCAGCTGATCGATCAGGAGTCGTTGGCCGGTGGAATATTCGGCAGCCTTCGCGGCGAGGAAGAGCGGGACGGGCGGCGCAATCGTTGGGTGGTTGGCCTCAATGCCAGCTATGGCGAAACCGATGACCAGCGATTCACGCCGGCCGCCGGCGGACAGAAGGGCGCGCGGGTGGCCGATCTGCTACAGACCGCCTCGAACGCCTCGATCTATGGCGAGTTCTCGTGGGGTGTCGCCTCCGATCTCTGGCTCGTGGTCGGCGCGCAAGGGGCACTCAACGGCCGCGCAACCGATGATCGGGTTCTCACTGATGGCGATCAGAGCGATGACGAATGGTTCCGCGGGCTGAACCCGAAGCTCGGCTTGCTCTGGGAGCCGTCGAGCAGCACCCAGGTCTTTGCCAATCTCAGCCGCAGCTATGAACCGCCCGACCTCATCGACCTGCCGAACTTCGTCTTCCCGGCGTTCGATTTCCAAGGCTTCAACGACGTCAAGGCCCAGCGCGCGACGACGGCCGAAATCGGTACACGAGGTTCGTTCGCGGCCATCGCCTGGGATGTCAGCCTCTATCGGGCCTGGCTCGACAACGAGCTGCAGTGTCAGAACTTCTCCGGGGTGTTCGGCGTAAATCAATGCACCGTGCGCAATCTGCGTGAGACGGTGCATCAAGGCATCGAGCTCGGCCTTGAGATCGAGCTTCTCGAGACGTTGGCCGGCGCCGACGCGACGCGTGGCGATCGCCTCGTATTGCGCCAGACTTACACGCTGAGCGACTTCTTCTTCGACAACGACCCGACCTTCGGCGACAACGAGATCCCCGGTGTGCCGCGGCACTACTACCGGGCCGAGCTTCGCTATAGCCATCCTGATGGCTTCTTCTTCGGGCCGAACGTCGAGTGGGTCCCCGAGGCTTATTTCGTCGACAATGCGAACACGCTGAAGACAGAGGCCTATGCGCTGCTTGGCTTCACGCTGGGTTATGAGGCACCGAACGGCCTCCGCCTCTTCCTCGAAGGTCGCAACCTGACCGATGAGACCTACATCGCGCTCACCGATGTGATTCCGGGTCCAGCCAATGATCCCGCGATCTTCTACCCCGGCGATGGCCGCTCCGTCTTCTTCGGGGTCAGCTATGCCTGGTAGCGGAGCGCCTCGTCCCATCACTCGATCCGGCCATCAGGGGTTCACTTCCATGACATTGGTTCTGCGCGCTGCATGTTTCGTACTCTCGACTATCAGCGTCGGCGCATTCGCAACATCGGCCTTTGCCCACGCGGTGCTCGAACGGGACCATGCACCGGCCGGCAGCTTCTACAAGGCCGTCATTGGCATTCCGCACGGATGCGCCGGCACGGCTACGCACACCATCCGCGTGTTGATGCCCGATGGCGTGAGGCAGCCGAAACCGATGCCGAAACCTGGATGGTCGCTGGAGACGCGCCTTGAGAAGCTCGCCGCGTCCTATGACTGGTACGGCACGACCATCACGGAAGATGTGCGCGAGATCGTCTGGAGCGGTGGTTCGCTCCGGGGAGATTTCTATGACGAATTTGTCTTCATGGTGAAGCTGCCGGATACCCCGGGAGAGATCCTCTACTTCAAGACGGTCCAGACCTGCGAGAACGGGGAGCATCGCTGGGTCGAAGTGCCGGAGCCGGGCAAAACCCTCGGCCACGACGCCGAGCCGGCGCCGAGCCTGACTCTCACCAAACCGGAAGCGTCACACTAGAAGCGGAAAGAGGGAACGGCGGGCGCAGCATAGGGCCTCATCCATGCGGCGGGCACAAAGGTGTCTGATCTGGCTCGTGCTGGCACTGGTCATTGGCCTGACAATGGCCACGCCCGCCGCCGCCCATGCCGTCTTGATCGAATCGAACCCGGCCGCCGGGGCAACAATCGAGCGGGCTCCCAGCACGATCACGCTCCGTTTCAATGAGCCCGTGTCATTGACCTGGTTGCGTCTCTTGGACGGCGATGGCACCGAGATCACGCCGGCTTCGCCCGCGCAAGCAAGAGACGCGGTGGTGACGCTGACGCCACCCGATTCCCTATCGCGCGGCTGGTATGTCCTCTCCTTTCGGGTCGTTTCGCTCGATTCCCACCCTGTGAGCGGCAGCATCGCGTTTCACGTTGGCGAGGTGGCCGAAGGCATCGAGCGGCCGCGCGTCGCGAATGAGGCCGCAACGAGCCACATGGTCTCGGCCTTGGCTTGGATCCTGAGGGCGCTGCGCTACGGTGGCATCCTGCTGGCCGCCGGCCTCGCGATGCAGCTTGCGCTCGACGGCCTCGGCGACGTGATCAAGCGCCGCATTATCCGAGCCCTTCGGATTACCGGGACCGCCGCCATCATGGCCGGGATCCTCGAGGTCGGGCTGGTCGGTGCCACCCTCGCGGGCGACGAGCTCGCTGGCATCTTCCGCGCTGAGGCATGGCGCCTCGGTGCGAGCGGCTCGCTTGGGCAGAGTATCGGCCTGGCGCTCCTCGGAATTGTTACCGCCACAATCGCTGCCGGCCGGAACGGTCGACCTGAAGCTCGCCTTATCGCAACCGGTGGCGCGACCATCGCCCTCGTGAGCGTCGCCGTCACCGGCCATGCGTCATCGGCACAGCCTACATGGCTCGTGGCGGCGATGATCGTCATTCATGCCGCAACCGCCGCCTTCTGGCTCGGCGCACTTTGGCCACTCTTGCTCAGCCTTCGCCTCGAGCCAACGACCGTCGCCGCCGAGCGCCTGCGCATATTTTCCCGGCAGGCGGTTGTGCCGCTCCTCTGGCTTCTCGCATCGGCGCTGTTGCTTGCGATCATTCAGCTTTCAAGGCCTGGGGCACTGGTCGAGACCGATTACGGTCTCCTGCTCCTCGCCAAGATCGGCGCCGTGCTCGGCCTTCTTGCCTTGGCATCACTCAATCGCTGGCGCCTCGTGCCACGCTTGGGCCGCGGCGAAGCCAGGGCGGCGCATGCATTGAAGGCGACTATCGCCATCGAGTTCGCCGTCTTTGCCATCGTCATCGCGTTGACCGCGGGCCTTGGTGTGATGACGCCGCCACGTGCATTGCCGGCCGCCCCGGCGACAATCGTTCGAGACCTGGCCGACGGTGACATCAAGGTCACGCTTCAGATGAGCCCCGGGCACCCGGGGCGCAATCGCGTGACGCTCGAATTCGATACGTCCGACGAGGTGCCACGCACGCCGCACGAGATTCGCCTCCGCTGGTCCTTGCCGACGAGCAACATCGAGCCCCTCGAGCGGATGCTCATCCCACAGGGCGACCAACGCTACGCGACAAGCGACGTCACGGTGCCAATCGCCGGCGACTGGCAGTTCGAGATCGTCCTATGGCGCGACCTCTTCACCAAATCGTCGCTCGTAACACGGATCCGTGTCACCCCCTGATCGGAGATCAAGTCATGCGTGTTGCCTCGCTCACTATCGTCGTCGCCCTCATGCTCGCCTCCATGTCGACGTCACTCGGCGCAAAAGGAGGGGAGGATGATGCGATCGTAGCGATCGTGGCTCTGATGCGTGAAACCTGGGAACGACCCGACGCGCCATTGAGCGTGACGCCGGTGGTCGTCGATGGAGATTACGCGATCGCCGATTGGACGCAGGGTGACCAAGGCGGCCGCGCACTGCTCGCCTATCGCGAGGATGGCTGGCGCGTCGTTTTGTGCGCCGGTGAAGGCCTGAAGGACGTGGCCGTTCTGCATGAGGCCGGCCTGTCGGTGGAGCAGGCGACACGTCTCGTGGCGGCACTGAATGAAGCAGAGCGCGCGATTGAGCCAGAGAGGCTGCAGCTCATCGCCAGCTTTCAGGGATTGGTCTCGATGGACGAGACGCCGCGCGAATCGAGCCAGGGCGGCGCGCACCTGCACGGGCATTCCGGGTCTGACCACGAGTAGCGCGTGCAGCGAATTGCCACATCGGAGCCCCGCCGTCGCCTGCGATGGCACGTGGCGATCGCGCTGTCGGTGCTTGTTCATGGCAGCGCGGCGGTGGCGTTGCTCACCGTGGACCGGCCCACGACAACGGAAGAATTCGTCGTGGTGTCATTCGTCGAGGAGCAATTGGAAACCGAGATCGCCGTAGTCGACGCAGCGCCCGATCCTGCACCAGCAGCGGTGGCGATGGCTGAACCCGGGCCGGATACGGCGTTGCGTGAGCCGCCTCTTATCGACGAGTTCAAGGAAGTGCCCCTTGCGCCGGACGATCCGCAGAGCCCGGCGATCGAAGAAACCCGCCCATCGTCACCCGGGTTTCCGTCACCGGACCTGCCGTCTGTCGCTCCGGCGGAGTCATTGCCTCCGCCGCTCCCGCAAGAGCCCGAGCCCGCGCCCGCGGCGACGGAGTCAGAGGCCGCGAACCAACCGCAGGCCGCAGCCCCATATGTCCCCCTCGACCCCGTCGCGGCCATGCCGGCGAGACCGCTCGTCAACGTCGAGCCAGAGGTCGTTCCCCCGCCGGAAAAGTCGAAGCCGGAACCACGGATGAAGCGAACGAGGAAGTCTGTTGTCGCCGCGGGTGAGCCTACGCAACCGACACGACCACGCCGCGACACCCCGGACCCATTGGAATCGCCTAGTGGAGATGAGACAGCCGACGAGCATCACAAATCCGAGGTACGCAAGTCGGAGCCCGAACGGCTGGAGGCGCCCTCTGCAACCGTGGATGACGCGAGACCTGAGGACAGACCCGTTGTCGCACAGGTCAGCACGCCAACAGTGTCAGCCGGTCTGTCGGATGCCTATCGCCGATCTCTCGTTCGCTGGCTTGAGCGGCGCAAGAGCTATCCACCGGCGGCCCGTCGCGCGCGCGCGGAGGGGCGGGTCGTTCTGCGCATCGTGATTGCCCGCGACGGCACTGTCCTCGGTGCCTCGATCGTTTCGAGCAGTGGTCATCAGGCCCTCGATGAAGCTGCATTGCTGCTCGTTGAACGCGCCGGAACCGCGCCGGCGGCTGGACCCGAGTCCACCGCCGATCGAATCATCCTCGACGTGCCGTTGAGCTACGCACCGAAGTAAGCAGGCGGCAACCCACTAGGGGCCCTGCTGTCCATGAGGTGGAATGGTCAGCACCACGTTTTTGATTGACACGTCTCGGCTTGGCCAAGCGCGACTGCTGGTGTTTCTCACTAGGTCCGCACAGACGATGAGGACGCATGGGAATCGGTTGATCAATAGGAATCTCCCAATTCCGAGGATGTCGTAGTCACACATTGGACGGCCCGCTTCCTCCAAAGGGGCTCGGCACGTACTTGTTTCATCGAAAGAAGAGAGCCCGGGAAACCTGTCACGCGAGCAATTCATCCTGAAGTCGCTCGACCTGGATCTATTTTTCCAAGCGACTTGTTTTTTTCTCGGAGCTGACCGGGTGCTCTCGGTCGGCGTTGGCATGGTTCCGCCAGTCGGCAGGCGAGACGCGCCCCCTTGAGGTGCTCACGGAGGCCGCGCTCGGGTTTGTTGGCGGAGCGAATGCTGCGAGGGACGGCAGCCAATGTAGAGGCGGGGTTTGGCCGCCATCGAATATGTTCGATCTCTTGATCCCGGAACGTAACGAGCGATCGTCAAACTTGACGATCAATTCTTCCTGCCGACAGACACCTCGATCGGCGCGTTGTAGCCACTGGATGGTGCATGGCTGGGATGTATTCCTAATCTGCGCCTTTACGCAATGGCTGCGTATATCCGCATCACTTGCTAAATGACCTCCGGGGGGGTCCTGCATGCCGATTCGCTCGTCCGATCTAATCGAGAGTGTCGCGAAGGGATGCGAACTCGATCCCGGGATTGTTCGCCGATATTGGCGCACGCTGCGGGAGGCCGAGCTTGTCCCCGCCGGTCGCAGCGGACGTTCCGGGAGCGAAGCGCCGGTGGAGCCGATCCATACCGCAACTTTGCTCGTAACTCTGCTCGGCAGTGAGACCGCAATTGGATGCGTTTCCGCAGTCGCAAAGATCCGAGCGCTCAAAGGACCCCGCGTGTAGGTCGCGCCCGTTCGAGTCCGCAGTGGCTCGGATTTGATCGTTCATGAAGTGTCGATAGCTCCCCAAGGAGCTACGGTCGAGGATGCCCTGGAGGCGCTGATCAATCTCGAGCGGGGGGGATAACTCTTTTGCGAGCAACTTTGCCGCGATTTCGGTTTCGACCTGTCGAGCAAAGACGTGGGCCCGGATCGACATCAGCAGTCGGCGAAGCCAATTGAATGCTCGCGAGTTAGTGGCTGAGCCCGACTACCCCTCAGCGTTCCATTTCTGCGGTGAAGATCGCGAGCCTGTCGGCCCCGACGAGGATTTCCACCCGATGTACTCGCCAGGACCGTTTTTCAGGACGACCAGCATTGCAATAGATGCAATTTTTCCGGTCGCCGAATGTTTCGGGCGCTTGAATGAGGTGGAGTTCAGGCGCCTCGCCTACCCCCGGCTCCACTATGCCACCTACGATGGTGATGACCTAAGCAAAGGCAGGGTTGCCAAATGAACGGGAACCCGCTGATGCGACGGTTGGGTGTTGCAGATCGAGAAACCGTGGATTCGATGCCGGGAAGCGGTTGGGCGTTCCCCTCGCTTCAAGCAATGCATCTCGCCAAGCCGTTGGTCCCTAAAATCGGACGTTCGACATGACGAAACCACGAAAACATCTGGTCGTTGAGCCAGCGACAATGACGTGGGCCGAGGTTTCGGAGTATGCGTTCCGCAAGGGCGAAAGCTGGCTCCGCGCGCATCTGACGGACTTCACCGACTTCCCGCGGCCCGACCCGTCGCTCGGCCTGTTTCGGAAGCTCGACGTCGATCGCTGGCTCGGTCGTCGTTTCGGTGAAGTGACATCGGACGTGGTACAGCTCGAGTCCGAGCTAATCCGGAGGGCGCGCCGTGGTTAGGGTGAAGGTGCGCCATCTGGTCGACAAGCCGCGTAAGGACGGCCGCTCGCGCTACTACTGGCAACCGACCGCCAAGCTCCGCAGGGCGGGTTTCGTCCCCATTCGCCCCGAGGATGACCTCTCGGTCGCGGTGAAGCACGCGGAGGAGCTGAATGCGGAGGTTGATCGGTACTACCGGGGTGATCAGCCGGTCGCCGTGAAGCCCGACAGCGTCAAGGCGCTCCTGCTCACCTTCGAGCGCGACAACGCGTTTCAGAGGCTCGCCGCTCGCACCCAGCGAGACTATCAGCAGGCCTTCGTACACATCCTCGAGTGGGCAGGGGACATGCCGGTCCGGGCGCTGACGCGCAGGGCGATCAAGGAATATCAGCGGTCCATCGAAGCGAAGCGCGGCCGCCACGCGGCGCACCATATTCTGATGGCGCTCAGCGCTGCGCTCAGCCTGGCCGTCGACGAGGGCTGGATCGAGACGCATCCCGGCCGAAACCTGAAAATTAGCCTGGGTGATGGCCGGTCCGTAGTTTGGGCGCACGCTCAGGTGGAGAAGTTGATTCAGGCGGCCGAGTTAGAGGGGCGCCCCTCGGTCGCCTTGGCTGTGATGTTGGGCTGGTGCCTCGGTCAACGCCCGGCGGATCTTCTGGCGCTGACTTGGTCCGCCTACGACGGGGCAACGATCACGCTCCGCCAAAATAGGACCGGGGCCCGACTGCCGCCGATACCGGTGCTCCCAAGCCTCAAGGAGCTGCTCGACCGGAGGCCTCGGCGCGCGGTGCAGATGGTGATCTCCGAGGCGACCGGGCAGCCCTACAAGCTCGACCGATTCCAGCGTTTCTTTGGGCAGCTGCGGGCCAAAGCCGGTTTGCCGGCCAACCTCTACTTCGCGGACCTGCGGCGCACTGTCGCCACCCAGCTCGGCAAAGCGGGCTGCAGCGAGGACGTGATTCGCTCCATCACCGGGCATCGAAGCCGCGAGGTGCTGCGCCGATATGTTCGGCCCGACGGGTCTTTTTCGGAGCGCGGGATCGGCGAGCTGAAACGGCTTCGCGAGAACAAAGAATGACGTTGAGTTGGAATTTTTCTCTGAATCCGGCTAGGAGAGTTGGAACGAACGGCCGGGCCCGGGTGGCGGAACCGGTAGACGCACCGGACTCAAAATCCGGCGGTGGCAACACCGTGCGAGTTCAAGTCTCGCCCCGGGCACCAGGGTCGTGCATCGCGCAAGCATGATTGAAGGCGCTCATGGACGCGTACCGCCGCGCTCGGCCTGAAGGCCACGCCCGGCTCGCCAGCCTTGCCGTGCGCCATAGAGCGCGTTCGCAATCACCGCGATCAGGACGGCGATCACGCCGCCGAGCGTCAGCCCGACCGGCGCTTCGCCCGCGCCGAGCCAGGCCCAAACCACGCCGCCGACCGACTCGATCAACATGATCAGGCTGAGCGGCGCGACAGGCACATGGCGACTCGCGATGGTCACCAGCGCGAGCCCGCTCGCCTGCTGCACGACGCCAAATACGATGAGGAACGGCAAGGCCTGCCAGGTGATGTCGAACGGCAGGCCGAGCGGCAGGGAGACGATTCCGCCGATCACCACGGCGATCAAGGTGGCCGGCAGCATATCGACCGACTTGGCCCGCCTGATGGTGACCAGATAGCCCGCGTAGCAGATGGCGATGGTCAGCGCGAGCACGATGCCGAGCCAGCCCTCGCCGCCCATCGATTGCGCGACGATCATGAGAATGCCGGCAAGCGCCAACACCATGCCGAACCACGTCACGAGGCCGATGCGCTCGCGCAGCACGATCCAACCGATCAAGGCCGTGAGGAAGGGCGCGATCGCGAGGCAGGCGACCACATTGGCCACCAGCGTCGCGTTCAGCGCGATCACATAGGCGCTCGTCATGTAGGCCAAGGCTGCGCCGGAAAAGAGGCCGGCGCGGCCCGTGGCGATGACCGCAGCGAGGACGCGACCCTGGTGCCGCACGGCCAGGAAGAAGCCGAGCGCCACCGCACCAAAGACACAGCGCCAGAACACGATTTCCCAAGGGTCGAGTGTGATCCAACGCATTAGAAGACCTGCGAGCGAGAAGCAGAGCGCCCCGCTCACTGCGCAGAAGACGCCGAAAGGAAAATTGGCGGAGGTTGCCATGGCAAGGTGTCGCGCCGGTCCGGCCCCGTTCGCCTTCAACCGGCGAACGGGCGATTCAGGCGGGGCTACTCGACGTCCTGGTCCGGTTCGGCGAGGGTGCGCAACCGATCCATATCAAGAATGCGCACTGTGCGGCCCTTGCGCTCGAGAATGCCGCCCTTCACCAGCTGAGACAGCACGCGCACCACGGTTTCACGCGAGGTGCTGGCGCGTCGTGCCAGCTCACGCTGCGTGGGAATGGGCGAGATGATCGTCGGGTCACCGCCGGTCGACTGCGCCAAACGCATGACCTCGACATAAACCCGCTGCACCGCCTTGAGCGTGCTCAAATCCATGATGCGCTCATCGGCCGTGCGGATGATGTGAGCCAGGCGACGCATTACGTTGAGCGCAACGCTCGGATTGCTGGTCAACGTGTTGTTGAACACGTCGGGCGGCATGACAGCGACAAGGCTTGGCGCGCTCGCCACCACATTGGCTGAGCGGCGACGGCCATCGATCGCCGCGAGCTCGCCGAAATAGCCGCCGGCCTTCACCTGGCCGAAAGCAACTTCGCGGCCGGTGATCGAGTAGTTCACCACCTCGACCGCGCCTTCGATCACGAGGAAAACGTCGCGCGAATCGCTGTCGCGATCCAGAATCTGCTCCTCGGGCGCAAAGCGGCGCCAGCGGCACCGCCGCTCGATGGCCTGCAACTGGGGGGCCGGCAGCTCGCGCAGCAATTTGATGGCCGAGAGTCGCTCAACCGGAACCTGTGTGGTCGCCATGCCTCAATCCTTGCTTGAGGGCGCGCCCATCGAGCGCGGTAGGCTCTCCAAATTCGGCGTTCTTGCGCTGCCTCTTCGCCGTCAGGGACTTTCACGGTGGCGCCTCGGCCCAGTGTGCCTCAAACCACACCCTGGCGGCCACGGTTAACGCGACGTTAATATATTGAGGTCAAGGTTGTGGTCAACGCAGCTTTCTGCCCGCGCGGATAGGTATTCTGAGGCCTCAGCGGCTTATGCGAGGCCCCCGCCGCGGCCGGGTAGGTGATGAACCGGAGCAGCCTTCGGTGCCAATCGATGACGAGCGTCCGGGTTCCCTGACGCCGACGCAGCCCGAGGAGCCCGCCGCAAAGATACCCATCATCGCGATGACGGCCAATGCGATGAAGGGCGATGATCAGATCTGCCTCGACGCAGGGATGGACGACTATTTGGCGAAGCCGGTCAACCGCCACAAGCTGTATGACCTCGTCGAAAAGTGGGGCACGAAGGCCCGAAGGACGGCGCCGGAAAGCCCGGCAGCGCCATTGGAGCCGCTTCGTTCCGTCGTGATGCGCGACAAACTGCTCGATGATCTCGAAAGCCAGCTCGGCCGCGAGGCCGTGGCGAGCCTCCTGGCCGAGCAGATGCGCGATACGCTGAACCGGATCAACGAGATCAAGGCGGCGCTGGCCGCCTGCGACGTGGAGACGCTGCGCCAGATCGCCCACGGTTTGAAGAGCACCGCCGGCAGCTTCGGCCTTGAGGCGCTCTCCGAGCGCGCCGGCAAGGTGGAGCGCGCCTGCCGCGAAGGGCAGCGCGCGGCCGCGCTCAGCCTCGCCTCCACCCTCGAGGCCATCGCGACCGAATCGATCGAGCTGTTGCGCGCCCGCTACCCCGAAACCGCACGCCTCGTCGCCTGATCGCGTGCCTTGGCGCGCCGCCAGCCGCGGCCAAGCACATGCTCGACCACCTTCTTGGTCATGGTCGGCATGGCAAGTCGGTGAAAATCCTTCGGATGTGACCACAGGCCCTCGGGCGCGCGGGCGGCGGTGACCCGCCCTTTCAGCACCACGAGATCGATATCGAAATGCGTGAAGCCGTGTGCCACCACGCCCTCGAGCCGTCGCCACTGGACACGCGCGGGCGCCGCCCCAGCTGACTCGTCAGGTTCTTCGGCGGCATCGCGCCAGGGACCGGACGGGATTTCGATCATGCCGCCGAGCAGCCCGTTCTCCGGTCTACGGCGCAGGAGCACAGCGCCGTCATCGCGCTCGAGCCAATAAACCACGGCGTAACGCTTCGGCTTCGCCTTCGCGATTGCGCGGCGCGGCAACTCGACGGCAATACCGCGCTGCCTCGCCACGCACAACTCCGCGAGCGGACAGGCGAGGCAACCCGGCGAGCGCGGCGTGCAGACCATGGCGCCAAGGTCCATGAGCGCCTGAGCATAGTCGCCCGCGCGTAAGGACGGCACCAACGTCGCCGCGCGTTGCCTGATCTCGATCTTGGCGCCGGGCAAAGGCGCCTCGATCGCGAAGAGCCGCGCGACCACCCGCTCGACATTGCCATCAACCACATTGGCCGGCTGATCGAACGCGATCGCGCGGAGCGCAGCGACTGTGTAGTCGCCGATCCCGGGCAACGCCCGCAAGGCGGCCTCATCGCGCGGCAGAACGCCACCATGCCGGCGCACGATCTCGCCGGCCGCCCGATGCAGGTTGCGCGCCCGGGCGTAGTAGCCGAGGCCCTGCCAGGCGTGGAGCACGTCATCGAGCGGCGCGTCAGCCAGCCGTTCGACGGTCGGGAAGCGCGCGACGAAGCGTTCATAGCGCTCGGCCACGGTTGGCACCGTGGTCTGCTGCAGCATGATCTCGCTCAGCCAGACCCGATAGGGATCGGCGGCCTCGCCCGGCTCGGCCCGCCAGGGCAACCGGCGGCGATGACGATCGAACCAGGCGAGCAGCCGCGCCGCGGGCGACCCGTCAAGCTTTGCCACAGCCATAGTTTTGCCACCTCCGCGCACCAAGATAGAATCCATCGCCCGACTCGCAAAACCGCCATGGCAGCTCGCTCCCAGAATCCACCCGTAACCCGCCGCCTCGGCCTGAGGCGGCTGGCCGATGCCACGCGGCTGGCCAGCCGGCCGGTGTTGCGCGAACACGGCTTCGCGCTCCCGGCGATCCTGACCGATTGGGCGGCGATTGTGGGTGCGGAGCTCGCCAGCGATTGCGCCCCCGAGCGTCTGTCGCGCAGCGGCAGCCTGACCATCCGGGTTGCCGGTCCCTGCGCGCTTGAGTTGCAGCATCGGACGCCCGAGATCCTCGAACGGATTGCGGGTTATTTCGGCCATCGCGCGGTGACCCGGCTTCGCCTCGTCCAGGGCCCGTTGCCAAAATCGACCCCCCTTGCGCGCGCGGCCCTGCCCGCGCTCAGCACCGCCGACAGCGCGGCGCTCCAATGCGCAACCGCCGTGCTTGCCGAAACCCCGCTTAGGCGGGCGATCGAGCGATTGGGCCGCGCCGTGCTGGCCGACGATGCACGCCGAAGCCGCCAACGACTTGAACCAAGGAATGGGCCATCCCTATAATCCCGCCATGCGCAAGAACCGTGACGACCAGAACCTGATCAGCCGACGCGGCGTGTTGACCGCGTTGTCGAGTTCCGCCTTCGTGGCGGCGACCGCGAGCTACACGCTGTCCTATGTTTGGGCGAAGCCCGCCAATGCGTCGTCGTGGGAGAACCCGGACGACAACGCCATTGGCAATCCCGAGGCGCCGGTCGTGGTGATCGAATATTTCTCGCTCACCTGCCCCCATTGCTGGCGTCATCACCGCGACATCTACCCCGCGTTCCGCCGTGATTTCGTCGACACCGGCAAGGTGCGGCTCATTCTGCGCGACTACCCGCTGAACGCGCCGGCCCTGCACGCCGCTCAGCTCGCCCATTGTGGCGGCAAGGAGCGCTATTTCCCGTTCGTGGAAACGCTGTTCCAGCAGTTCGAGCAGTGGACCCAGTCTGACAATTACATCGTCGCACTCACCAAGATCGGTGAGCTTGGCGGCGTGTCCGAAGCCCAGTTCAAGGCCTGCCTAGCCGACAAGGAGCTCGAAGCCCACATCCTGAAGGTTGCGCTCGATGGCGAGCAGAAGTATGCCGTGCAGTCGACGCCGTCCTTCATTTTCAACGGCAAGCTCCATGCCGGTGAAATGACCCTCGAGAAGATGGCCAAGATCGTAAACGGCGTAATGCCGGAGGCCTGAGTGAACGCCCGTCTTCTTGTTTCGAGGCGCTTTGTGCGCCGTCTCCGTGCGCCCGCAGGCCGGTCAGGGCTGCGGGCGCGCGGCCGCCATTTGTAGACCGTCGGGCGGGGCGGTCGGGTGCATTTCACCAAGCTTCGGCTTACCGGATTCAAATCGTTCGTCGAGCCGAGCGAGTTCCAGATCGAGCGCGGCATGACCGGCGTTGTCGGGCCGAACGGCTGCGGCAAGTCGAATCTGGTCGAGGCGCTGCGCTGGGTGATGGGCGAGACCTCCGCTAAGCAGATGCGCGGCGGCGAGATGGACGACGTCATCTTCAGCGGCACCGAGGCGCGCGCCGCCCGCAATGTCGCCGAAGTCGTGGTCACGCTCGACAATGCCTCAAGGCGGGCGCCGGCGGCCTTCAATGAGAGCGAAATGCTCGAGGTCGTGCGCCGCATCGAGCGGGGCTCCGGATCGAATTACCGGGTCAACGGCGTCGATGTCCGGGCGCGCGATGTTCAGCTTCTGTTCGCAGACGTCGCGACCGGTGCGCATTCGACCGCGATGGTCGGCCAGGGCCGCATCAACGACATCATCAACGCCAAGCCGGCCCAGCGCCGCTTGGTGCTCGAAGAGGCGGCCGGCATCACCGGGCTTCACGCGCGGCGCCACGAGGCCGAGCTCAAGCTGCGCGCGGCCGAGGCCAATCTGGGCCGCGTGCACGACGTGCTCGGCACGCTTGATGCCCAGCTTGTCGGCCTGAAGCGCCAGGCCCGGCAGGCGAGCCGCTATCGCCGCCTTTCAGAGGCGCTCAGGCGTCTGGAGGCGTTGCTTCTGCATCTGCGTTGGCAAGGTGCGAGCGCGGCCGCGCGCGAGACCGAGCGTGTGCTTGACGAAGCCAACCGGCAGGTCGGCGTGCTGACCGCGGAGGTGGCGGCCGCCACAACTGCCGATGCCGACGCTTCGGCAGCCTTGCCCGCGCTTCGCCAGGCCGAGGCCGAGCTTGCCGCCGCGCTCCACCGGCTGGCGCTCGCCCGGGATGGCCTCGATGCCGAGGAACGTCGCCTGGTCGATGAGCGCAATTCGCTCGAGACCCGCGACGCGCAGATCAAGGGCGACCTTGAGCGTGAGCGCACCTTGGCCGCCGATGGCAACGCTGCGGTGCAGCTGATTTCGACCGAGGCGGAAGGGTTGATTGCCGCGCGCGACGGCCATGGCGCGGCCGAAGCCGAGGCCGAAGCGGCGCGGGAGAGCGCGAATGCCGCGGCCCGCAATCTCGAGGACCGGCTGACCCGCCTGCTCCAGGATGTGGCCGCGACCGAGGCCAAGCGTGCTTCGCTCGAGCGCAGCCTCGGAGACTTTGGCGAGCGCCACCGTCGGCTCGAAGCCGATCGCGGCGGTATTGAGGGCGAGCGCACTGCGCTCCTCGCCCGCGCCAAGGAAGACGGCGAGCGGCGCGAGGCCGAGGCCCTGGTGATCGAGGCCCAGCGCGCGGTCGGGGCGGCGAAAGAAGACTCGGAGGGGCGCGAGCGGGCGCGTCAGGATGCGCAAATCCGCGCCAACGCGGCGCGCGACCTGTTTCAGTCGATCGATGCGAGGCTGGCACGCCTCAAGGCCGAGCGGGACGCGCTCGATGGCGTGCTCGGCAAGCGCGAACCCGGCTATGGGCCATCCATCGTCGATGTCATTTCGGTCGAGCCCGGCTACGAGGCGGCGCTCGGCGCGGCGCTCGGCGATGATCTCGACGCGCCGGAGAATGCGCGCGCTGCGATCCACTGGGCGACGCTTGATCCTATCGCCAATCCGCCCTCCTTGCCCGAGGGGGCCGAACCGCTGAGCGCGGTCGTGGTCGCGCCCCGGGCGCTGGCACGCCGGCTGTCGCAAGTGGGGGTGGTCGAGGAGGCGGACGGCGCGCGACTGCGCATCGAGTTGGCGCCGGGCCAGCGTCTGGTATCGCGCTCGGGTGCGATGTGGCGCTGGGATGGCTATACCCTTGCGCCCGACGCGCCAACCGCCGCCGCAACCCGCCTGAAGCAGCGCAACCGGCTGACCGCCCTGGCCGCTGAGATCGGCGAGATCGAGGCCGAATACCAGCTTGCCGGCACGCGCAACGCCGCGGCCGAGGCGGCGCGCAAGGCCGCCGAGGACGAAGCCCGGGCGGCCCGCCAAGTGGCGGACACGAAGCGCGACGCTCATCAGGTGGCGCTTGACCGCAAAGCGCGACTCGATGCCGCAGCCGCAGCCGACGCCTCGCGGCTTGCGGCGCTGGGCGAGGCGCTTGAGCGGCTCGCCAACCAAGTCGCCGAGGCCGAAGCCGGCAGCACCGAGGCGAGAACGGCGCTCGCCGCGTTGCCACCGCTCGAGACCGGACGGAATGAGGTGGCGGCCCGGCGCGAAGAGCTTGGTGCCGCGCGCGCCCATTTGGACGACCGCGCGAGGCTGCACGACCAGCTTGTGCGCGAGCGCAGCGCACGCGAAAGCCGCCTCGAGCGGCTCGAAAAAGACGCTGAGATCTGGCGGGAGCGGCTTGGCGCCACGGCCCGGCGGATTGAGGAGCTGGGCCAGCGCGGCGCCGATATTCGTGCGGCCCTGGTTGCGCTCGAAGGCAAACCTGATGAGTTGGCGGCCAAGCGCCAGGCGCTGCTGAGCGAGATCGACGCGATGGAGGGCCGGCGGCGCGACGCCGCGGATGCGCTCGCGCGCGGAGAGGAGAAGGCTTCGGACAGCGCCCGCGCGCTGAAGGCTGCCGAGCAGGCGCTCTCTGGCGTGCGCGAAGAGCGCGCCCGGCTCGAGACCCGGCTCGACCATGCCCGCCAGGAAGAGGCCGAATCGGTGGCGCAGATCGCCGAGCGCCTCGAATGTGCACCCGACGAAGCGCTGGCCCGGGCCGAGCCTGAGCCCGACGAGCCCTTGCCCGAGCTTGTGACCGTCGAGGAGCGGATCGCCAAGCTCAGCCGCGAGCGCGACGGCATCGGGCCGGTCAATCTGCGCGCCGAGATCGAGGCGAAGGAGCTAGAGGAGCAGATCGAGACGCTGAACCGCGAAAAAGGTGACCTAGAGGCGGCGATCGCCCGGTTGCGCCAGGGCATCAGCTCGCTCAACCGCGAAGGGCGCGAGCGCGTGCTCGCGGCCTTCACCCAGATCGACCGGCACTTCCAGGAGCTGTTCACCCGGCTGTTCGGCGGCGGCCACGCCCACCTCGTGCTGGTCGACTCGGATGATCCGCTCGAAGCCGGGCTCGAGATCATGGCGAGCCCGCCGGGCAAGCGGCTGCAGACGCTTTCGCTGCTCTCGGGCGGCGAGAAGGCGCTCACCGCGCTGGCCTTGCTGTTTGCCGCGTTTTTGACCAATCCGGCGCCGATTTGCGTGCTTGATGAGGCGGATGCGCCGCTGGACGAATCGAATGTCGGGCGCTTCTGCAGCCTGATCGAGCATCTGGCGAAGACCACGGAGACCCGCTTCATCGTAATCACCCACAACCGGATCACGATGGCCCGTGTCGACCGGCTCTATGGTGTGACCATGGCGGAGCGTGGCGTCTCGCAATTGGTTTCGGTCGACCTTGAGACCGCGGAACGTCTGCGCGAGAGCGCCTGATCGCGCCGCCGAGAAATTCAGATTAAGCTATATCTTTCAGATACTTACAGCCGGGTCACAAGTTCTTGACAGGCCGGGGGCCGGTCCGTATGGTTCGGCCGGCTTTTGACCACGGCCAAGGCGGAGCGGGGGTCAAATGACGCGTGAAGACAAGCCTCCGCCATCGCTAGAGGATATCGACTCCCGTCTGCGCCGGGCTCGCGGCAAGGAACAGCCCAGCGACGGCCTGAAGACCCCGACCAGCAATCTGGGTCGCGCTTTTCATCTCGCCATCGAGATGGCCGCAGGATTGGCGGTGGGCGGCGCGATCGGCTGGTTTCTCGATAACCGGGTGTTTGATACCAAGCCGTGGCTGCTCGTCGTGTTCCTGTTTCTCGGGCTGGGTGCGGGCGTGCGTAATGTGATGCGCACGATCGGCCGTTTCAACGCGGAGCTCGAGCACAAAGAGCGCGAGGCCAAGGAACAGGCCCGCGACGAGACAACGAAGGACGATCGGGGGTAGCAACGACCGTGCTGGGATTCGCACTTGCAGCCGAGGAAGCGGTAGCCACCGCCGTCGAGCACGGCGCCGAAGCCGCTGCGCATGCCGCCGAGCACAGCGAAAAGCACGGCCTCTTGGATCAGTTCAAGATCCAGCGCTTTGTCGACATCGACCTCGGCTTCGACGCCTCTTTCACCAATTCCAGCGCGATGATGGTCGCCTCCGTGGTGCTCATCTCGCTGTTCATGATCCTCGGCCTCGGCCGGGGACGGCTGATTCCCGGGCGCATGCAGTCGGTCGTCGAATCATCCTATGAGATGATCGCGCGCATGCTGGGCGACACGGTGGGCGGCAAGGGGGCGGAGCGCGCCTTCCCCTTCGTGTTCTGCCTGTTCATGTTCCTGCTGTTCGGCAATCTGCTCGGGCTGATCCCCTACGCCTTCACCTTCACCAGCCACATCGTCGTCACCTTCCTGTTCGCCGCCGTCATCTTCGTCGGCGTGACGCTGCTTGGGCTGATCATCCACCGGCACCACTTCTTCAGCTATTTCGCGCCCTCGGGCGTACCGATCTTCCTCATGCCGGTGCTGGTGCCGATCGAGATTGTCTCCTACATCGCGCGCCCGATCAGCCTCTCTGTTCGTCTGTTCGCCAACATGATGGCGGGTCACACCATCCTGCACGTGTTCGGCACGTTCATCGCCGCGCTGACCTTCTTCGGCTTCCTGCCGTTCGGCTTCATGGTCGCGCTCTACGGTCTCGAGATCCTGGTAGCCTGCCTCCAGGCCTATGTGTTTGCGATCTTGACCTGCCTTTACATTCGCGACGCGATCCACCTCCACTGAGAAGCGGCGGATTCGCGGCGGGAGAACCACTCACTCAATCAACTTCGAAGCGAAGGGAAGACGATCATGGATGCGGAAGCGGCAAAGTCGCTCGGACAGTTCATCGGCATGGGCCTCGCCACCATGGGCGTGGCGGGCGCCGGCGTCGGTATCGGTATCATCTTCGGCAATTTCATCTCGGCCGCAGGGCGCAACCCGGCCGCGGCGCCGAAGCTCTTCGGCAACGTGCTCCTCGGCTTCGCGCTGACGGAAGCGACGGCGCTGTTCGCGCTCGTCATGGCGTTCATCATCCTCGGCAGCTGAGCCGGATCACGCGAGGCTTTGGGGCGGCCGGCAGCTTGGCCGGCGTCCCCAAGGGGGTAGTGCCATGCCGCAGATGAATTCCGACGACTGGCCGACCCAGATCGCCTGGCTGATCGTCACCTTTGCCGCGCTTTTGATCGTGATGTGGGCGTTCGCGCTGCCGCGCGTGCGCCGCGTGCTCGATCGGCGTCGCGAGCGCATTTCGTCCGACCTGTCGCGGGCCGAGGCCTTGAAGGCCGAGGCCGAAGGCGCGCTCAAGGCCTATCAGGCAGCGCTCGCCGACGCCCGCGCCAAGGCGCAGGCGCTCTTGGCCGAGACCCAGGCCCGGCTCGACAAGGAAGCGGCCGAAAGCCGCGCGCGCCTCGATGCGGAGCTCGCCGCCAAGTCGGCCGAGGCCGAGGCCCGCATCCGCCGCGCCCGCGACGAGGTGATGGCGAATCTCAAGGACGTTGCTGCCGATGCGGCGCGCGACGTGACGCGGCGTCTGATCGGCATCGAGCCCGATCGCGCGACTGTCGATGCCGCGGTCAGCCGCGCCATCGCCGGGCGCAATTGAAGCGCG
This sequence comes from Alphaproteobacteria bacterium, assembly GCA_016869195.1. GTDB lineage: Bacteria > Pseudomonadota > Alphaproteobacteria > UBA828 > UBA828 > SHWC01. The sequence goes on from VGET01000001.1 coordinate 33,031, forward strand.
AGGGAGCGCAGCCATGTTGAAGAAGGCGACGCGCAGCTGGCGCTTCTGGGTCTTCATCGCGTTCTGCGCGCTCGCGGCCGTGCTCGGCGGCATCGCGACGGAAGACGTCGAGAACGCCAATATCTGGATCCTCGCGGCCTTCATCTGCTTCATCCTGGTATTCGGCACCATGGCCTATGGCCGGGTGATCGCGACGCTGGATGGCCGGGCCGAGCGCATCAAGCGCGAGCTGGACGAGGCCCAGAAGCTGCGCGAGGACGCCCAGGCGCTGCTCGATGACTATAAGTCGAAGCGGGCCCAGGCCGAGGCCGATGCGCTCAGGATGGTCGAGCATGCCCAGGTCGAGGCCGAGCGGCGCGCCCAGGCCGGCAAGCGCGAGCTCGAGGCCGCTATGGAGCGGCGGGCGCAGATGGCGCTGCAGCGGATCTCGCTCGCCGAGGCCGATGCCCTACGCGAGGTGCGCGCTGCCGCGGGCTCGCTCGCGGTGCGGGCCGCCGGCCGCCTGATCGCCGAGAGCATGGGCGCGGATCGCGCCGAGGCGCTGGTGCAGGAATCGATCCGCCAGGTGCAGCAGAAGCTGCACTAGGCGGTCTATCCACGATGAAGCGCCCCTACTCCCTTATCGGGAGGAAGGGACTGGGATGGAGGGTAACCCCTCAAAGCGGCCGCAAGGCCGCTTTTTCGTTACACGGTCTCTGCCAGTCGGTTGCGCTATCATGAGCGAATGACGGCTACGCCGCCCAATACGTACCGCCTCTGGACGGAGCTCGGCCTACCGTGACCCGGCTCGACGACGGCAAGGGCAAGCCATCGCAAAGCGCCTGGCCGATCTTCAAGCGCCTCATGCGCGAGCATGTGCGCCCGCACCTCGGCAAGCTCGCGCTCGCCGCGTTGTGCATGATCGTCGCCGCAGCTGCGACCGCGCTCACCGCACAGGTGATCGAGCCCGCGCTCGATGAGGTCTTCATCGCGCGCGATCGAGAGATGCTGATCTGGATTCCGCTCGCCGCGCTCGCCATCGCGATCGCGCGCGGCCTCGCGAGTTACGGCCAGGCGGTGCTGATGTCCTGGGTCGGGCAGCGCATCATCGCCGATTTGCAGATCAAGGTATTCGCCCACCTGATGCGGCTCGAGCTTGCCTTTTTCCACGACACCGCGTCCGGCAAGCTGATCTCGCGGCTCACCAACGACGTGAACGCGATGCGGGGCGCCGTGTCGAACGCGCTCACCAGCATGGTGAAGGATATCTTCACCCTGCTCTTCCTGGCCGGCGTGATGATCGAGAAGGACTGGAAGCTCTCGCTCATCGCCTGCGTGCTGTTTCCGGTCGCGGCCTATCCAATCATGCGCATCGGGCGGCGCATGCGCAAAGTGTCGAAACAGGCCTTTGCCGAACTCGGCGTCTACACCGCGCGGCTGAACGAGGCGTTTCAGAGCACGCGCCACGTCAAGGCCTATGGTCGGGAAGACTTCGAGTCAGCGCGCACGGCCAAGCTCACCGAGAGCGTCTTTCGCCTGATCTTCAAGGCGCTGCGCGTGCGCGCCGGTTCGGCGCCGATCATGGAGACACTCGGCGCGCTGTTCATCGCCGCAATCATCGGCTATGGCGGCCTTCAGGTGATCGACGGCACGCTGACCGCGGGCGCGTTCTTCGCCTTCATGACCGCCGTGCTCTTGGCCTATCAACCGCTGAAATCGATCGCCACCCTCAACATGAACCTGCAGGAGGGGCTGGCCGCCGCCGAGCGCGTGTTCGACCTGATCGATACCGAGGCCACGATCAAGAATCGGCCGAATGCAAAACCGCTGGCCCGGCGTGGGGGTTCGATTTCGCTTCGCGATGTCACGTTTTCCTACGGCTCAGGCAAAGGGGCGCTGCATCAGCTGAGCCTCGAGGTGCCGGAAGGACGTACCGCGGCGCTGGTGGGGGCCTCGGGCGCGGGCAAATCGACCGTGCTCAATTTGATCCCTCGCTTCTACGACGTTGATGGAGGCGCGGTGCTGATCGGCGGCACAGACGTGCGCGACCTGACGCTGGAATCGCTCCGCGCACAGATCGCCCTGGTGAGCCAGGAGGCCGTGCTGTTTGACGACACAGTGCGTGCCAACATCGCCTATGGGCGGCTCGAGGCGAGCACCGCGGAGATCGAGGCGGCAGCGCGCGCGGCGGATGCGCACGAGTTCATCGCGCACCTGACCAACGGCTACGACACCGTGATCGGCGAGCACGGCGTCAAGCTCTCGGGCGGACAGCGCCAGCGAGTTCTCATCGCGCGCGCCATGCTGAAGGACGCCCCGATCCTCTTGCTCGATGAGGCGACCTCGGCGCTCGACAGCGAGAGCGAGCGTCAGGTGCAGGTGGCGCTCCAGGTCCTGATGAAGGGCCGCACCACGCTCGTGATCGCCCACCGGCTCTCGACCGTGCAGGACGCCGATGTGATCTTCGTGCTCGACGAAGGCCGTGTCATCGAATCGGGCACGAACGCCGAGCTTCTGGCGCACGGCGGCGCGTATGCGCGCTTCCACGCGCTGCAATTCGACACCACGCCTGAGGCCCGAGCGGGAACAGCTTGATACCAGACGCGTGCTATGCCGCGCGATCGGCCGGGATTGGGCGCCAGCGCCGATGCATCCAGAGCCACTGCTCGGGATACTCCCGCACCCAGGATTCGACCACCGCCGTCATCGCCGTCATCGCGCCAGTAACGTCGATCCTGCCCTCCGCATCGCGCGGCAGATCGAGCGGCGGGGTCAATTCGATCCTGAAGCGATGACCGGGCAGGCGAATCACACGCGCGCCATGGACCGGGCAGTCGAAGCGGCGCGCCAGCTTGGCGAGCAGCGGATTGGTCAGCGCCGGCCGGCCCATGAACGGCGTCACCACCCCGCGTGAAAGATGCTGATCGATCAGCGCACCGACATGGCCGCCGCGCTCGAGAATGCCCTGAAGCGCGAACACCATGCCGGGGCGCGACGCCTCGAGTCCACCCATCGTCTTGCCGCGAATCTCAGCAACTACGCGGGCTGCAACCAGGTCATTCGGTGCGCGAAACACGGCGGTGGTGTCGAGCCCATAACGCTGGGCGATGATGGCCGGCAGCTCCCAGTTGGCGAGATGCGCCGAGAAGATGATCGCGGGGCGGCCGTCATCCCGAAGCGAGAGGAAATGCTCGACGCCTGAAACCTCGACCCGCCGATCCGGCCTCGGATCGTCGGGGTCATAGTCGATCAGCTGGTCGAGATGCGGATATTCGAACGCGGTGCGGCCAAGATTGTCCCACGCGCCAAGAGCGAGCTGCCTGATCTCGCGCTCGCTCTTCTCCGGGTAGGCGGCCTTGAGATTCGTGATCGCCTTGCGATGGACCGGCATGAACGGCCCGAGCGTACGCGCCAGAAAGCCGCCGAGATCGGCCGAGCGATTGGGACCAATGAGGCGCGCGAAGGCGAAGAACCCACGGATCAGGGTGATCATGACGACGCCCAGCGCGATCGAGCCCGGCCCCGGCTTCTTGCGTCGTGCGGCCATGCTAGAGCGTGAGGATCACTTTGCCGAAGACTTGGCGCCCCTCGAGCCGCGCGATCCCCTCTTCAAAGCGCTCGAGCGGAAACACCGAATCGATCACCGGTGTCATGCCGGCCGCCATCTTGTCGAGCGACTCTCTGATGTTGCGCATCGAGCAGCCGAACGAGCCGAAGATCCGGTATTGCTGCTGAAACAGCTGCATCAGGTTCATCGTGGTCGAGACGCCACTGGTCGAGCCGCAGGTGACCAGGCGCCCGCCCTTCCTGAGGCAGAGCAGCGAGCCATTCCAGGTTTCCGTGCCGACATGCTCGAACACAACGTCGACGCCCTTGCGCTTGGTCAGGCGCCTGACCTCGCCCTCGAAGCGCTCGGTTCGATAGTTGATCACATGGTCGGCGCCGAGCGCTTTCGCCTTCTCGGCCTTGGCGTCGTCGCCGACCGTCGTGTAGATCGTGCAGCCCAGCGCCTTCGCCATCTTGATCGCGGCGGTGCCGATGCCGGAGCCGCCGGCATGGATCAGGATCGATTCGCCGGGCTCGAGCTTGGCGTTGTCGAACAGCATATGTTGCACGGTGCCGAAGCCGATCGGCGCGCTGGCCGCATGTTCGAGCGAGACCGCGTGCGGCACGGGCACGGTGAGCCGCGCCGGCCGATTGAGCCGCTCACGGCCATAACCATCCACGTGAAAACCGAGGATGCCGCCGACGTTCTCGCACAGATTGTCGCGGCCCTCCGAGCAGGCGCGGCAGGTGCCGCAGGTTTCCGCGCCATACATGGTGACCTTCTGGCCGAGCGTGAACTGCGTCACGCCCGCGCCGAGCGCGGCCACCTCGCCCGCCGCCTCGACGCCGACGATCTGCGGCAGCTTCCTCTTCGCAAACGCCATGCCGCGAAAACCCCAGACATCGAGGTAATTGAGCGCGAGCGCGCGCACGCGCACCTGCACCTCGCCCGCCGCTGGTGCGGGCGGGTCAGCGACCTCCTCGAGTCGAACGTCGCGATTGCCATGGAGCACCATGGCGCGCATCAGCGACGCTCCCGAAGAACGACCACGCTCACCGGTGGATGCCGAGCTGCGCGGTGAGCGCGCCATCGACCGGCAGCACCGCCCCGCTCACATAGCCGGCGGACGGCGACATCAAATAGGCGACGAGCCCCGCAATCTCGCCAGGTTGCGCGAAGCGGCCGAGCGGAATCTGCTCCTCCATGCGCGCGCGATGCGCGGCGTAGGGCGCCATCATGTCGGTGTCGATGAAGCCCGGAGCCACGACATTGACGGTTACGCCGCGCTTCGCGGTCTCGACCGCGAGCGTCCGGCAATAAGAGATCAGCGCACCCTTGGACGCCGCGTATGCCGCATTGCCGGCGGTCGCCTGAAGCGCCGCGACCGAGCCGATCGCCACGATCCGCCCGCGGCGCGCGCGGATCATGCCGCGCACCACGCTCTTGGCGAGCCGCGTGAACGACCAGAAATTGACCTGCATCGCCGCCGCGGCCTTGTCCTGCGCCAGCATCGCGGCAAGCGCGTCATAGGGCTGGCCGGCATTGTGCACGAAGCCGAAATACTCCTCGCGCTCGAGCGCCGTGGCGAAGACCTCGACCGCCGCACGATCGGCGAGGTCGAGCGCCTGTGCCGTGACCCGGCGTGAAGGGGCGACCGTGGTCAGTTCTTTTTTCAGCGACTCTGCCTCCGTGGTCGCGCTGCGAAAGGTGAAATCGACATCGCAGCCGGCCTCGGCCAACGCGCGCACGATGGCGGCGCCGAGCCCGCGCCCGCCGCCCGTGACGAGGACGCGCCGAGTCCCTCCGCCTGTTGTCACGAAACCGGCTCCGCCGTGAACACGAGACAGGTGTTCTGACCACCGAAGCCGAATGAGTTCGACAACACCGCGCGCACCTTGGCGTCGCGCGCAACATTGGGCACGACGTCGAGCTCGATCGCGGGGTCAGGCAGTTTGTAGTTGATGGTCGGCGGCAGGCGACCATGCGCGATCGTGAGCAGCGAGAACACGGCCTCAACCGCGCCCGCCGCGGTCAAGGTGTGCCCGACCATCGACTTGTTGGATGATATGGGCAGGCGGCTCATGCGCTCGCCAAAGACTGCGCGACAGCTCATGCACTCCATCTTGTCGTTCTCGGGCGTCGAGGTGCCATGCGCGTTGATGTAGTCGATCTGATCCGGCACGAGGCCGGCATCGACGATCGCCGCCTGCATGGCGAGGATCGCGGGCCTGCCGTCGGGGCTCGAGCGCGTGCGGTGGAAGCCATCACCCTTCTCGCCGCAGCCCGCGACGATGCCGATGATCGCGGCGCCGCGCGCAAGCGCGTGGTCGTAGTCTTCGAGCACGAGCGCGCCCGCGCCTTCGCCCATGACGAAACCGTCGCGGTTTTTCGAGAACGGCTTGGCGGCCTCCTGCGGCGGATCGTTCTGGGTCGAGAGCGCGGAGAGGAGCGAGAAGCGAATCAGGGATTCGGCCTGCACCGAGCCGTCCGTGCCGATCGCGAGCGCGACTTGCGTCTCACCCCGGCGAATCGCCTCGACGCCGAGCTGAATGGCGGTCGCGCCCGACGAGCAGGCGGTCGAGAGCGAGATCGGCGACCCCTTGGTGCCGAAGCGCTCGGCCGTGCGCTCGGCGACGCCGCCAAACATGAAACGGTCGTGGATGACGTGGAAGCGGCCGCTCTCGGCTGCCGCCAGCATCGCGTCGTAATCGGCCGGCTCTCGGCCAGAGGCCTTGGCGAGAGCAAGCCGGTCGGGCCACTCAACCTCGACCGGTGGCACCGCCATGAAGAGCTCGCCCGGGAAATCACCCTTGCGCCCGAGGCCGCTCATCGTGATCGCTTCATCGGCCGCGAGCGTCGCGAGCTGCTCCGAGAGCTCCGGCGACGAGCCATCGCCCCGTGGCAGAAAGTCGACCGTCCCCGCGACCGTGGTGCGGAGACCGACCGTCGAAAACCGGTTGATCGCGTGAACGCCCGAGCGCCCGGCGGTGAGCCCTTTCCAATTGTCGTCCCGCCCCTGGCCGAGCGAGGTGACGATGCCAAGGCCGGTCACCGCCACCACGGGGCGCCCAAATTTGTCGCGATGCGTTGACATCTGACCGTCCTTTCGCCTCAGCGTCCAGGCGCGATCAACTTGGCCGCGCCCTCGCCGCGCCAATGACCGGCGCCGGTGACCAGCGCCTCCTTGGCATCGCCGGCATCGATCATCGCCGCCGCCAGCGCCACCGCCGCCGGGAAAGCGGCTTCCATGGCGTGGCCGAGCACATCGCCGCTGGCATGGATCGGCGCGTGGGCCAGCGCATCCGCAGCGGCCTCGCGTTCCTCACCGCTCCAGGGCGCGACGCCGCTCGCCGCCGAGAGCCCGAGACTGTTCGCGCCGAAGCTGCCGAGCGCACCGATCAGGCGCCGAAACTCCGAGGCGACCGCGCCTTGCTCACGCCGCGCGCGCCCGGCCCGCACGCCCGCAATTTCGGCCCTCACGCGCGCGCCCCGCTTGGCCGCAAGCTCGGCCGCCTCCAGCAGCAAGAAAGCGCCGACGCTCCCGGTAATCATGCCGCCACGCTCCGGCGCAAACACCGGCGCGAAGCTCGGCTCCTTGCGCAGATTGCCGCCCGCGGCCAGCAACAGGAGCATGTCGCGCCGCTCGGCATTGTAGGCCGCGCCGACCAGGATCGTATCGGATTGGCCGGAGGCGATGCGGCCCACCGCGAGGCGCAGCGCATCGACGCCGGCCTGTTCCTCGCCCATGAAACTGCACGACCCGCCGGTGACGCCGTGCACGATGGAAATATTGCCAGCCAGAAGATTCGGTAATTGGGCGAGAAAGAGAGTCGGCCGCAGATCCTTCATCAGGCGCTCGTTGAGAAACGCCGCCGGGTCGGCCGCCGTGCGCAGGCCGTTGACGATGGCGTCGTCTACCTGGTGATCGCGCTCGCCGCCCCCCGCCGCGACGAACATCTCGAGCCTGTCGAGCGCCGCCGCGTCGCCCTTGAGCCCGGCGTCGTCGAGCGCCAGGCCCGCGGCATAGACGCCGATGCGCTGCCACGGCTCCATCTGGCGCTGATCGCTCTTCTTCGGAATCTGCTTCTCAAGCTCGAGCGGCGCCATCACGTGCACCGGGTAGGGTGCGAAGGCCTGGGTGTCGACCACGGGAGGCGCCCCGCTCTTGAGCGCCGCACGATGAGGCTCGACGCCTTCGCCCAGGCTCGAAACGAGCCCGATGCCGGTGATCGCGACGCGGTGCAAGGAGGCCATGAGCGTCGAGCCTCAGGCCGCGACCGGCGTCAGGCCGATCGCCGCGATCCGGCTCTTCATCAGGGCTTCGAGCGCCGCCGGAAATGGCATCAGACGAAAACGCAGCTCGGCATTGGCGATTTCTTTGCCCTCGCTCAGGATTGCCGCCTTGGTCGCGCTATAGCCCGAGCCCTCGACGGCAAGCGTGGCGCTCGCTTCCAGCCGTGCGCCGGGCTCGACAAACGCCCTGAACCGCGCGGCATCGACGGCCATCAGGAACGGCATCTTGGTGAGCCCGTTCAGCGCGAGGATGAGGTAGCCGGAGGCTTGGGCCATCACCTCGGTCAATAGCACACCGGGCACCAGCGGATGGCCCGGAAAATGCCCTTCGAACACCGGGCTCGACAGCGGCACGGTGGCCTCCGCCTTGATCGAACGCGCGGTGGCGTCGAAGGCCGCCACCCGATCGATCATCTCGAAATACTCGAGCCTCATCGAGGGGGCCGCCCCCACGCCTCGCCCGGACGAGGCCTCAAGACGCCTTCGCCGCGATCAGCCCGTCGATCCGCTCGCACAGATTGCGCATGACGAAATACTGCTCGGCCGGCGCCTTGCCGCTGTTGACCTCCTCGGTCCACTGCTCGAGCGGCAGGGTAATGCCACAGGCCTTGTCGATCGCGAAGGCGATATCGAGGAAGGCGAGCGAATCGATGCCCAGATCCTCGATCGCGTGGCTATCGGGCGTGATCTTCTCGAGCGGGGTGTCACACACCTCGGAGATGATGTTGGCGACGGTTTCGAAGGTGGACGACATGGCTATTTGGGACGCTCCCGATCGGCGTTCGGCTGTCGCACGGGCACGGCACAACTTGCCCGGACGCCCTTAGCATCGAGCCTGATACCCCTAGAATCTCCATGCGCGAAGCCAAGGTCAAGCCGAATTGGCTAGGCGGAACTCGGGGGCTCGCATGCGGGGCCAATGGGCCGTGGTTTCGCCCAGCAGGCTCGACTAACCTGCCGCCGGGTCGAGGGAGGGAGCCATCATGAGTCTCAAGAACGCAACCGTCGTGGTGCTGGGCGGGTCATCGGGCATCGGGCTGGCGACGGCCCAGGCCGCGCAGGCGGAGGGCGCCGAGGTGATCGTCACGGGGCGGGACGAGGCGCGCCTCAAAGCCGCCCGTGCGTCGCTCGGGCCGGCGGCCCGCACGGTCAAGCTCGATGCCGGCGATGAAGCGGGCACGCGTGACCTGTTCGCCGGCCTCGCGAAGGTCGACCACGTGTTCATCACGGCGGGCACGCTCGTGAAGGACCCGCGCCTTGCGCCCGACAGAGCGACTCTCAACCCCGCCCTCGACGTGCGCTTCTGGGGCGCGGCCTATGCCGCCAAATACGCGGCCCCAAAGATGCCAGCCGGCGGCTCGATCGTCTTCATGTCGGGTACGGCGGCGGTGCGGCCGATCCTCGGCGCCGCGGTCGCAACGGCGAGCTGTGCCGCGGTCGAGGCCTTCGCGCGCGCTCTCGCCGTCGACCTCGCGCCGATCCGGGTGAACGTGATTCAGCCGGGTTTTGTCGACACGCCGCTCCTGGATGGGCTGCTCGGCAATCGCAAGGCCGATGTGTTGGCGAGCGTCGCCGCCAAGCTGCCGGCGAAACGGATCGGCCGCTCCGAGGAGGTGGCCGAGGCCGTGCTGTTCCTCATGAAGAACGGCTATGTCACCGGCGTGACCCTGACCATCGACGGCGGCGGGCTCCTGGTCTGACGGAGCGCTGTGGAAACACCAAGATGAAACATCGGACGGTTGGCATCGCGGGCCTGGGCGCGATCGGGCAGAAGGTCGCGCTCTGGCTGCGCGAGAATCAGGACGGCTTCACGCTAAGCGCAGTCGCCTCGGGCGATGCGGAAAAAGCCAAGGCCTGGCTCGCAGCGGCACGCCTCACCGCGCCTGTGGTCGCGCCGGCCGAGCTCGCCAAGCGCGCCGAGATCATCGTCGAGGTCGCGCCGGCCGCCGCCTTTGCCGCGATCGCACGGCCCGCGATCGAGGCCGGGCGCGTGCTCATGGTGCTGACCTCGAGCGCGCTCCTGACCCATGGTGACCTGATGGACCTGGCCGCCAAGCGCGGCGCCCGCATCCTGGTGCCGACGGGGGCGCTGCTCGGCATGGACGCCGTGGTCGCGGCGGCCCAGGGCCCGGTCGAATCGGTCATGCTCTCGACGCGGAAACCGCCGCGCGGCCTGGCCGGCGCGCCCTACCTCGTGACGCACGCGATTGACGTGGCCGCGATCACCGGCCCGACCCGCGTGTTCGCCGGCAGCGCGCGCGAGGCGGCCGCGGGCTTCCCTGCCAATGTCAACGTCGCGGCGACGCTCGCGCTGGCCGGCATCGGGCCCGACCGCACCCAGGTCGAGATCTGGGCGGACCCGAATGTCAGCCGCAACATCCACCGCATCACCGTGCGCGCCGAGGCCGCCAATTTCTCAATGGAAATCGAAAACGTGCCGTCGGAGAACCCGCGCACCGGGCGGCTCACACCGCTCTCCGTGATCGCCGCGCTGAAGCGCCTCGACGCGCCGGTGGTGATTGGTACCTGACCTAAGCCCGCGGCCGGCGCATCTCGAAGATGGTCTCGACCACCGTGAAGTCGTGATAGCCGAGGCGCGCGATCGGCCTGACCAGCGACAGATCGACGCGTCCGTTGCGGATCACCTCATCCGCGATATGCACGCCGACGACGCGCCCGATTCCGACGGCGTTGCGCTCTTCGGGATCGTTCGAGGGCAGCTCGATGGTCTGGTGATAGACGCATTCGAGATGGATGGGTGATTCGGCGACCCGCGGTGGCTTGACCAGGCGCGAGGGCACGGGCGTCAGGCCCGCCAGGGAGAGCTCGTCCACCTCGGGCGGTACCGGCGCCGAGGTGCGGTTCATCTGCTCGCGCAGCTTGTAGGTCGCGAGGTTGAAGACGAACTCGCCGGTCGCCTCGATGTTCCGGAGCGTATCCTTCGGGCCATGCGGGTCGCGCCCGGTGGTGGCGAACATCACCATGGGCGGGTCTTCGGCCACCGCGTTGAAGAAGCTATAGGGCGCGAGGTTGACGATGCCCTCCCGCGACAGGGTGGTGAGCCAGCCGATCGGGCGCGGCGCCACACAGGCCTTAAATGGGTCGTAGCTGAGCCCATGCGCCATGGTGGCGGTCTCGTAGAACATCGCGGGGTCTCCTCGTTCGATGCTTGATCATGGCCCGGCCGCCGGCCCCAAGTCACGGCTGGTCGCGCGCCCTGGTCTGACCTCCCCTCGAGCGCCCCACCGGTTGCCAGTGGGCCGAATCGTGTAATAACGTGGCGCCCAAGCCGAGCGCAGCGGCACGCCAAAGTCGCCGGCTCGAGGGGCTGCGCACCCGGGGCTGGCAACAATGAGCGGGAGGACTTGATGGCATTCTCACGCAGGCGGTTCTTGCAGGCCTCGGGCGCCGGCCTCGCGATCGCAGGGTTCCCGGCGATCATCCGGAGCGCGCGCGCCGATGATGTGGTCAAGGTCGCGGCCATGCATGACCGCACCGGCAGCCACGGCATCTACGGCAAGGAAATGGATGACGCGGCCAAGTTCGTGACCGAGGAGATCAACGCCGCCGGCGGCGTGATGGGCAAGAAGATCGAGCTGACCGCGTTCGACACCGGCTCGAACATGCAGAACTACGCGCAATACGCCCAGCGCGTGGCGACGCAGGACAAGGTGTCGGTCGTGTTCGGCGGCATCTCCTCCGCCTCGCGCGAGACCGTTCGCCCGATCTTCGATCGTTACAAGATGCTGTACTTCTACAGCACGTTCTATGAGGGCGGCGTGTGCGACAAGACGGTGTTCGTCAATGCCGAGACACCGGCGCAGATGATCGGCCCGGCGCTCGAATATTCGACCGGCAAGTACAACGCCAAGAAGCTCTACACCATTTGGGCCGACTACAATTACGGCCAGATCTGCTCGAAGTGGCTGAACGGCTTCGCCAAGCAGAAGGGCTATGAGATCGTGGCGGCGGAGTTCTTCCCGCTCGACGTGTCGGACTTCTCCTCGACCATCACCAAGATCCAGCAGGCGAAGCCTGACATGGTGGTGTCGGGCCTCGTCGGCGCCGCGCACATCGGCTTCTACCGCCAGTGGCCGGCGGCCGGCATGCTCGGCAAGATCCCGCTGCACTCGACCGTGTTCGGCCCGTGGGAAAAGGCCGCGCTCAAGGCCGAGGAAATCGAGGGTCTGGTCACCTCGTTCCACTATTTCCAGACCGTCGATTCGCCCGCAAACAAAGCGTTCATCGAGAAGTGGCATGCCAAGTTCGGCGCCGACTATGCCGAGCTCGGCACGCTCGCGGTCTGCACCTACAACTCGTTCTACCTGTGGAAGGCCGCGGTCGAGAAGGCCGGCAGCTTCGAGCGCGAGAAGGTGATCGAGGCACTCGAGAGCCCGGTCTCGTTCGACGGCCCGGGCGGCAAGGTGACGGTGCATACCGGCAGCCACCACTCGAACATGGCGATCAACATCACCGAGGTGACGGGCGGCCAGTTCAAGATCATCAAGACGGTCGATAACGTCGAGCCGTCGGACACCTCATCGGTCTGCGACCTGATCAAGAACCCGAACCAGGCAACCCAGTACATCCCCGAGGGTTGAGCACGGTTCGACCGCTGGCGAAAGAATGCCCCGGGCTCGGAGGCCCGAGCTCGGGGTCACCCCTCGGTGTTTCGCCTAGTCCTCTTTTCCTGACTCAGGGAGGCTGATCGCCCGACATGGACGTCGCCGCGATCACCATCATCCAGATCATCAACATGATCTCGATGCTCGCGCTGATGAGCATCGGGCTCGCGGTCATTTTCGGCATGATGCGCGTGATCAATCTCGCGCATGGCGAGTTCCTGATGCTGGGCACCTATGCGGTGCTGGTGCCAGCCAAGCTCGGCGTCAACATCTGGATCTCGATGTTCATCATCGCGCCGATCTTCGTCGGCCTAGTGGGCGTGTTGGTTGAGCGCATCATCGTCCGCCGGCTCTACGGCCGCATGATGGACACGCTGCTCGCAACCTGGGGTCTCAGCCTCCTGATCATCGGCATCATGACGACCATCTTCGGCAACACGATGGAAGGCGTCTCGACGCCGTTCGGCAATTTCTCCATCGGTGAGATCGCCGAGAGCCAGTACAAGTTCTTCATAATCGGCATCGCGGCGGCGCTGATGGCAGCCGTCTTTGTCGTGCTGAAATACACCAAGCTCGGCCTGATCGCGCGCGGCACCATGCAGAACGCCAACATGGCGAGCGCGCTCGGCATCAGCCCCTCGACCGTCTACACCGCGACCTTCGGCATCGGCGCGGCGCTGACGGGCTTCGCCGGCGCCGTGCTCGCGCCCGTCATCGGCGCGGCGCCCACGCTTGGCGTCGCCTATGTCGCCAAGGCCTTCATCACGGTCATCGGCGGCGGGCAGGCGATCCTCACCGGCACGGCGAGCGCCTCCGGCGTGTTCGGCGTGATCAACCAGGTCGTGACGTACTTCTCCACACCGGTGCTGGGCGAGGTCGCGCTCCTGATCGGCGCCGTCCTGCTATTGCGTGTGCTGCCACAAGGCATCACGGGACGGTTCTTCCGGAGGGGCCTGTGAGCCTGTTTCAGACGCGCTGGAGCGGCCCCTTGATGGTGCTCGTGATCGCAGCGCTGTTGCTCACGCTGATCCCGGCCTTTGCGCCGGCCTATGTCGCGCTTCAGCTCACGCTTTACTTCTCCTTCGGCATTCTGGGCCTCAGCCTCGCCTGGGTGTGGGGCTATGGCGGCATCTTCTCCTTCGGCCAGGCGGCCTTTTTTGGCCTTGGCGGCTATTCCTATGCGGTCGCCTCGATCAATCTCAGCGGCTCGACCGTGGCGATCCTGATCGGCCTCGCGGTGCCGACCGCGTTCGCCGTGCTGCTCGGCTATTTCATGTTCTATGGGCGCCTGAGCGGCGTGTACCTCGCGGTGATCACGCTCGTCGTGACGCTCGCGATCCACAAATTCCTCGGCCACACCGCGGGCTTCGAATATCGCATCGGCACCGCCCATCTCGGCGGTTACAACGGCATGCCGGCGCTGCCGCCGATCAACGTGCCAGGCGATGTCTCGAAGTTCCTCTGGCCGGAGGACATGTACTACGCGACCGGGATCATGCTGCTCGCGGTCTATTTCGGCCTGCGCTGGCTGCTGACCACCGCCTTCGGCCGGCGTGTCATCGCGGTGCGCGAGAACGAGTTGCGTGCCGAGCTGCTCGGTTATGACACGCGGCTCTATAAGCTCGCGACCTTCGCGCTCGGCGCGTTCATCGCGGGGCTCGGTGGCATCCTGTTCGCCAATTGGAACTCGTTCATCGACCCGCATGTGTTCGAGCTCGGCTTCGGCGCGCAGATCATCATCTGGGTGGTCGTCGGCGGGCTTGGCACTCTGATCGGGCCGATATTGGGCGCGATGCTGCTCGGCTTCGCGGCCGTCGAGCTCGGCACGCAGCAAACGATCGACCCGAACGTGATCCTCGGCGCGATCCTGCTCGTCTTCGTGTTGATCGTTCCGCAGGGAGTCGTGCCCTCGGTTCGCACCGTCATGGCCTGGTGGAAACAGGTCAGGGCCAACAAGCGAGCATTGGCCGCTGCTCAGGTCCGATAGCGCTTTTCGAGCGCGTCCCACGCGGGCTTATTCACGACCCGTTGGCGCTCGGCGAAGCTCGCCAGCCGATCGCCGACGCGATCGAGCCCGCCATCTGCTTTGAGCGCTGAGAGCACCTCCTGCATCGCCTTGACCGCGGCTTGAAGCGCCGCGTTGGCGTAAAGCACGAGCCCGAAGCCAAGGCCCGCAAGCTCCGCCTGGGAGAGCGCTGGCGTGCGGCCGCCAAACACCATGTTCGCCAGCTGCGGTACGCTGAGCGTACGCGCAATCTGGGCCAGCTCGTCGCGGCTCTCAGGGGCCTCGACGAAGGTCGCGTCCGCGCCGGCCTCGATGTAGGCGCCCGCGCGATCGAGCGCAGCAGCGAGGCCCTGAACCGAACGCGCGTCGGTGCGCGCGATGATGAGAAAATCACGCGAGGTGCGCGTATCGACCGCGGCTTTCACCTTCGCGACCATCTCCCCGGTCGGAATTACTTCCTGGCCAGAGAAGTGCCCGCAGCGCTTCGGGAACACCTGATCCTCGACCTGGATCGCATTGGCGCCGGCGCGTTCCAACGTACGCACGGTGCGCACCATGTTGAGCGGGTTGCCGAAGCCAGTGTCGGCATCGACCACGAGCGGCAGATCGCAGATCTCAGCGATGGTGGTCACCGTGTCGGCCAGCTCGCTCAACGTGACGAGCCCGATATCGGGCAGGCCGAGGCGCGTATTGGCGATGCCGGCACCGGTGACATAGACGGTCTCAAAGCCGGCATCGGCGATGAGGCGTGCGGTCAGCGCATTCGCTGCGCCGGGCGCCAGCACCGCGCGCCGCGCTTCCAGCAAGCCGCGCAGGCGCGCGCCCTTGGTCACCTCACTCGCCATGCCAGCCTCACTCCCAAGATTGCGCGAGCCGCAAAGGGTCGGGCGGCGGCAGCGGCTTCAGTTTTGTTCGTGGAACATAGAGCTGTCCGGCCATGAGCCGACGCGCGGTGCGGAACACGGTCGCTGTGCCGGCACGGGCCGTGCCATTTTCGATTCGCACCGAGGCATCGACCGGCAGCACGCCCGAGGGATGGCCGATACGCACCGGCGCGCCGGCCGATTCAGGCGGACGACAGAGCGCATGCACGAGCGTGCCGGGCACGCGCGCCGCAACCGCCGCACACATGGCGCCGGTCAAGGGAATCGCGTTGTGCGGCACGCCCATCGAAATCATGCGGATCAAAACGTCGATCGACGCCGCCGGCAGGCGCCGCCCATCCAACAGGCGTGACTCGGCGGGCGCGGCCACCATCGCCACCTTCGGGCTCGAGGGCGTGCTTGTGGTCGCCTCCTCGGCGTTGCGCGCCAGCCCCATCATCACCGCCGCCGCGCCGCGAATGGCTTCGAGGGTGCGCATGATCATGGCGTTGGCGCGGATCTGACTGGGTTGCTCCGTCGCACTTGCGCCAAGCGCGCGCGCCTCGACGAACAGCACCGGGTTGGTGGCATCGACCAGCGAGCCCTGGATCTTGCGCCCATCAGGCAGTGCGAACTCGTCGATCGTATTTCCGGTCGGCAGCAACCGCCCCGACACGGCGCCACCCGGATCCTCGAAATCGAGGCGGATGCGGGACCCCGCACCCGCGACGCCATCGATCGTGAAGCCACCGTCGATCGCCGCCGCGCCGCCCCGTGCCTCGAGATGACACAGCACGCGCTTCTTCGTGTTGGTGTTGAACATGCGCACGGTGCACGGGCCATCCTTGGCCGTGACGAGCCCTTCATCGAGCGCGAAGGCGCCGACCGCGGAGGAGAGATTGCCGCAATTGGAGCGGTAATCGACCATGGCGATATCGACCGCGACCTGCCCGAACGTGTAGTCGATATCGCAATCAGGCCGCGCCGAGGGCTCGATGATCATCACCTTGGAGAGCGAGGAAATGCCGCCGCCCATGCCATCGAGCTGGCGGCCATAGGAATCCGGGCTGCCGAGCGCGGCCGTGAAGACGGCGTCCCACAGCGCGCGCTCGATCGGCAGATCGCGCTTGTGGAAAAAGAGCCCCTTGCTCGAGCCGCCTCGCATGAAGATGGCGGGCAGCGTCGTTTGATCCACGCCCCTGCCCTCGCGCTCAGGCCGCCGAGGGCTGGCGCACGCGCGCCGCCGCATGCTGTCCTGCAGCCCGGCCAAAGACCGCGCCGCGCAGCACCGAGGTTGCCCCGGTATAGGTCCCGTAATAAAGGCCGATCACCTCGCCGCCCGCGTAAAGGCCGGGGATCACCACGCCATCACCGTCAAGCACCTGGGCGTCGCGATTGACCTTTAGGCCGCCGAAGGTGAAGCAATTGGCGCAGATGATCGGATAAGCGAGGAACGGCGCGCGATCGATCGGCCGTGCCCAGTTCGATTTCTTCGGGTCGAGCCCATGGGTCGCGAGACCGTCCGTCGCGAGCGGCTTGAACGGGGCATTGCTCGTGCAGGCCGCGTTGTAGCGCGCGATCGTCTCGCCCAGCGCCGCGCCATTGATGCCGAGCTGCTCCGCGAGCGAAGTGATGCTTGGCGCGCTGATCGGTGGCCGATCCGTGCGCACCGATTTCTTCCAGTTCGGCACATCGTCAATTTTCGAATCAAGGATGACCCACGCGATGCCCTCGGGCTGATGCCAGATGCGCCGCGTGATCCCCTCATAGGTGGCATCCACCGTGCTGGGCGCCTCATCGAGGAAGCGCTGACCGAGCCTGTTCACCAGAATGCCGTAGTTGAACACCATGATGACGGGCTCCGGCTGGCCCGAGCGTGGATCGATCGGCTCGGCATGGAACGCGCCATAGTCGCCCGATGGGCACGCGCCGATCTCAAGCGCCATGCGAATGCCTTCGCCCTTGTTGTAATAGCCGCCGCGCGCGACCGGGCGGATATAGCGCGCCTCAGGCCCGACATAGCGGGCCAGCATCTCCGGGTTTCCCTCGAAGCCGCCTGAGGCCAGAATGATCGAGCCGCCGATGAAGCTGCGGGTCGCGCCGGATTTGTCCGTAGCGCGCACGCCGATGACGGCGCCGGCCTCGTTGCGCACCAGCGAGCGCGCCGAAGTTTCATAGAAGATCTCGATGCCGTTGGCCTCGGCCCAGCCGGCGAGCGCCTCGACCAGCGCGAGGCCGCCGCCGATCGGCGCGATGCGCGTGGTGCAAGTGGTGATGAAGTAATTCGGCAGAAAGTCGAACTTCAGCCCGAACGACTTCAGCCATTGCAGGGTCGGCCCGGCACGCTCGGCGAAGCTGCCGATCAGTTCAGGATCGGTGAAACCTAGGGTCTTCACAATCGAAGGCCAGTGCTCATAGGCGTTGCCGGCCTCGCGCACCAGCGCGGGATCAAGGTAGTGGCCCGAGTTTTCGGCCAGATGATGTTCGAAATCATCCGCCACTTCGTGCTCGCTCTTCATGCGCATGAAGGCCTCGGTCCAGCGCGTGTTGCCACCGCGCTCCTCGCGCGGCGCGCGCTCGAGCACGGCGACCCGGGCGCCCGCCTGCCGCGCCGAGACCGCGGCGGACAACCCGGCAATGCCGCAGCCGACCACCACCACGTCGTACGTTTGTGACCCCATGACCGACCCTATCTCGCCCGCCTGTTTCACCTGATCGACAGGCGGCTAGATTGATGCTTAGGTCCGGCCACGGCAACCCCTCGGATGCCCTCGCGCCAGATGAACCCCGCCGCCATCGGACAGCCCCTCCGCCGGGTCGAGGACGAGCGCTTTGTGCGCGGCCTCGGCAGCTATGCCGAAGACATCGTGCTGGCGGGCGCGCTGCACGGCGTCGTGCTGCGCTCGCCCCATGCCCACGCTCGAATCGCGTCCCTAGACGCGTCGGCCGCCCGCGCGGCGCCCGGCGTCGTCGGGGTTCTCACGGCCGATGACCTGGACCGCGACCGGATCGGCCCCATGCCGTGCGCGAGCCTCGCGACCGGGCTCAAGGGCGTCGGCGGCAAGCCACCGATCATGCCGGCGCATTTTCCGCTGGCGCGCGGCACCGTGCGGCATGTGGGCGAGGCGGTCGCCTTCGTCGTCGCCGAATCGGAGGCGCAGGCGCGCGAGGCCGCCGAGCTGATCGCGGTCGAGTACGAGCCATTCGAGGCGGTCACAACTGCCACAGCGGCGGGAGACGACGGCGCGCCGCAGCTTTGGCCCGAGGCGACGCGCAATCTCGCGCTCGTCTGGGAGAACGGCGATGCTGTGGCGACCGAGGCTGCGTTCGCGCGTGCCGCGCACATCGCGCAGCTCGATACGCTCAACAACCGGCTGATCCCGACGCCGATCGAGAACCGCTCGGCGCTCGGCGCCTTTGAGGCCGGCACCGGCCGCTACACGCTGTGGAGCCAGACGCAAGGCGGCCACATGCTGCGGCGCCTTTTGGCCGAGAGCGTGCTCGGCGTGCCGGAGAACCGGGTGCGCGTGATCACGCCCGATGTCGGCGGCAGCTTCGGCATGAAGATGTACCTCTACCCCGAGCAGGCGCTGGTGCTCTGGGCGGCGCGGCGCTTCGGCCGGCCGGTGCGCTGGGTCGCCGAGCGCGGCGAGAGCTTCCTCGCCGACAGCCATGGGCGCGATCAACACATTACGGGCGAGCTCGCGCTCGATGAAGGTGGCCGAATCCTGGCCTTGCGCGTGCGCACCGAGGCGAACATGGGCGCCTATTTCTCGACCCTCGCACCGATCATCCCGACCGCAGGCGGCACGCGCGGCCTGACCGGCGTCTACGACATCCCCACCGCGCACGTGCGCGTCAGACTGCGCTTCACCAACACCGCGCCGATCGATGCCTATCGCGGCGCGGGCAGGCCCGAGGCGGCCTTCCTGATCGAGCGATTGATCGAGATCGCCGCGCGCGACACGGGGCACGACCCGCTCGCGCTGCGCCGCCTGAACCTCGCGCGCATCGACAATACGCCGTACAAGACCGCGCTCGGGCTTAACATCGACAGTGGTGCGTTCGGGAAGAATCTCGACGACGCGCTCCACGCCGCCGATGCCACAGGGTTTCCAGCCCGCTGCGCCGCCGCGCGCGCACGTGGCCGGCTTGCCGGCCTCGGCGTCTCGCTCTATGTCGAACCCTGCGGCGGCGGGCGCGACCAATTGGCCGCGCTCCGCTTCGACCCGAGCGGCTCGGTGACCGTGCTGATCGGCTCGCAATCAAACGGCCAGGGCCACGAAACCGCGTACGCCCAGATCGTGGCCGATCGTCTGCAGCTCCCGATCGAATCGATCCGTGTGGTGCAGGGCGACACCGACGCCGTGCCCTATGGTCGCGGCACCAGCGGCTCGCGCTCACTTCCGATTGGCGGCAATGCGCTGGCCGGTGCCGCCGAGCGTGCGCTCGCCAAGGCGAAGCTCATCGCCGCGCATCTGATCGAGGCGGCGGAAGCTGACCTTCGGTTCGAGGGCGGGCATTTCCGTGTCGCCGGCACCGACCGCGCGATCGCCATGAAAGCCGTCATCGAGACCGCGTTCGAGCCAGCCCGCCTGCCGCCCGGCATGGCGCCGGGCCTCGACGAATCCCTGCATCACAACCAGGCGGCGCTGACCTTTCCGAACGGCTGTCATGTCTGCGAGCTCGAGGTCGATGGCGAGACCGGCGTTGCCGAGATCACGCGCTACACCGTGGTCGACGATTTCGGCCGGCTGATCAATCCGCTGCTGGTCGAGGGCCAGGTCCATGGCGGTGTGGCGCAGGGCATCGGCCAGGCGCTCTTCGAGCATGGCATCTATGACCCCGAGGGCGGGCAACTTTTGACCGGCTCGCTGATGGACTATGCTTTGCCCCGCGCCGATGCGTTGCCCGCGATCTCGCTCGGCTTCAACGAGGTGCCGTGCCGCACCAACGCTCTCGGCCTCAAAGGCTGCGGCGAGGCCGGCGCGATCGCGGCGCCCGCGGCCGTGATCAACGCGCTGGTCGATGCACTCAAGGAATTCGGCGTGCGCCATATCGAGATGCCGGCGACGCCTGAGCGACTCTGGCGCTTGATGCGGAACAGCAAACTCCAGGGCTCGTAGAGCCTTGGCCGGCGCGACTGCGTTGCGCGCTTTGGCGCGCGCACCAGCACGCGACGCCGCCTTTGCGGCGGAAGCCAAGCGAGCGGAGCGAGCGCCCGGCACGTCAGGGCGTCTCGATGATCACTCTCGATCAACGAGACTGACGTCAAGACGACCCGTCCTTCGACTCCGGCACAAGCTGCCCGCCGTCGACCACGATGGTCTGACCGGTGATGTAGGCGGCCTCCTTGGTGGCGAGGAAGAGCGCGGCATAACCGAGGTCCTCGACCGCACCAAGACGGCCGAGCGGGATCGCTGCCTTCGCCGCACGCCAATAGTCCTCGCCCATGGCGGCACCGCCCTCGGTCATGATGTTGCCCGGCAGCACCGCGTTCACCGTGATGCCGTATTTGGCGAACTCCAAGCAGGCCGCGCGCATGAAGCCGAGCTGGCCCGCCTTGCTCGCGCCGTAATGGCCGAAGCCGGGGGTCGAGGTAAATGGGCCGGTGATCGAGGAGGTCAACACGATGCGGGCCTGCTTGCTTTTCTTCAGGTGAGGCAGGCAGGCCTGCACCGACAGGAACGTGCCCTTCAGGTTGGTCGCCTGAACCTCGTCCCATTGCGCCGCCGTCATCTCCTCGATGCGCACCATCGGGAACACGCCGGCATTGGCGCAAAGGATGTCAACGCCGCCATGGCGCTCGTCAGCGGTGCGGGCCATCGCCAATGTTGCCGCTTCATCCGAAACGTCCGCCGCAAAGGCCGAGGCGACATGGCCTGCCTTGACCAACTCGGCCGACGCCGCTTCGGCCGTCGCGCCGTCGCGCGCCACGATCAGCACCTTGGCGCCGTGCTCGGCGAACACGCGTGCGATGCCCTTGCCGATACCCTTGCTGCCGCCGGTCACGATGACGGATTTGCCCCTGATCGAATCAGCCAGCATCGCGGCCCTCCCGGTTCGTGCGCTCGTTTACGCGTCGAGCGATTGCTCCAGCGCCTCGATCAGCGTCGCGATATGCTCGCTTTTGAAGCAGAGCGGCGGGCGGATCTTGAGAATATTGCCGAAGCGCCCGGCCGCGCCGATCAGCACGCCGCGATCGCGCATGCCATTGATGACGCGCGTCGCCGTTTCCGCATCGGGGCGCGCGAGGTCACCGTCATGGCTGAATTCGACGCCGATGAAGAGGCCGGCACCGCGCACCTCGCTGATGCCCGGACAGCGTTGCCTCAGGGCCGCGATGCGCTCACGCAATTCGGCACCGATGACGCGCGCATTCTCCTGCAGGCCCTCGTCGCGCAGCACGTCGAGCACGGCGAGGCCGGCCGCCGCCGCCACCGGATTGCCACCGAAGGTGTTGAAATAGCCGACCTCCGTGCAATAGGCCGCGAGCCGCTTGGGCGTTGTCGCGAGCCCGGCGATTGGAAAGCCATTGCCCATCGGCTTGCCCATGGTGACGATATCGGGCGTCAGACCATGGCGGCCGAAGCCCCACATGTGATCGCCCGTGCGGCCAAAGCCGGGCTGCACCTCATCGGCGATGAACAGCCCACCGGCCGCGCGCATGGCCTTCACCGCCGGCGCCATGAAGCCCTTGGGGTCGGCGAACACGCCGTCGCTCGAAAAGATCGAATCGCAGATCAGCGCCGCCGGCTTCAGCCCATCGCGCGCCAACGCCGCGATCGCCTGCTCGACCGCCTTGCCGAAACCACCCGCGATGTCATCGCCGTAGGCCGCGCGGCCGGGTGCCGGCACAAGCCTTACATGGCGCCTGAGCCGGCCGGGCTTCAACGCCGAGGGCGAAATCTCGGTCACCGCGGTCGTGTTGCCGTGATAAGCGGTCTCGGTGACGATGAAGCCCTCGGCGCCCGAGGCCGCGCTCGCGATGCGCATGGCGAGGTCATTGGCCTCGCTCCCCGAGCAGGTGAGCGCGACGTTCGACAGGCTCTTCGGCAAGGTCGCCTTGAGCCGCTCTGCATAGGTCTCGATGATCTCGTTCAGATAGCGCGTGCTGGTGTTGACGGTGGCGGATTGCTTCGCGATGGCCTCGGCGACGCGCCTGTGGCTGTGCCCGATCGAGGGCACGTTGTTATAGGCATCGAGATAGCGCCGGCCATCGGCCGCGACCATCCACGCGCCCTCCGCCGCCACGATGTTGAGCGGCGCGCGATAGAACAGCACGGAGGCCGCGCCGAAATTGCGCTCGCGTCGTTCCAGGAGCGCCTTGGTCTCAGCGTCGAGCCCGGCCTTGGCCTCGCGCTCGAAGGCGTTCAGCGACAACGCGTGTCGGACCTCGGCCATGCCCTGCCTCCCAAGCTGATGCGCCGCCTCAGCCGAAGCGCGCGAGATAGCGCTCGGCGAGCTCGCAGCTGAACGAGCAATAGCCCGGGCCCGCGGTCTGCGCCAGCACCGTATCGGCGTGCGAGCCGAACCAAGCAAACACGGTCAGGCGGCGCAGCATGATGAAGGTCCAGATCTCGGCCTCATCCGCCGCGGAGAGCGGCCGCACCCGCCGATAGCCCTCGAGCCAGGCGGCCAACAGCGCGTCGAGGTTCGGGTCGTTCTCGATCAGCGAGACCGCGGTGGCGATGTCGTAGAGAAACCAGCCGAGGCCGCAATCATCGAAGTCGATGACGCGAACGTCGCCCTGGTGGATCAGCAGATTGCCAAGGCGAAAATCAGCATGGATCAGGCCGAAGCGATCGGGCGCCGTGCCGTAGGCCCGCAGGCGCTTCCCGATCGTCGCGACCGCGCGCTCAAAGATCGGCCGCTGCTGGTGGGTGAGCTCCGGCCCGTCTTGCCACGGGCCCCAGTTTGGCGTGGCACCCAGGCAGTGCTCGAAATCCCAAGACAGGCGCTCGAAAAAGGGCGGCCGGCGCCAGCCCACACTGTGAACGTGGGTGCGCGCGGCCATCTCGCCGAGCTGGCGAAAGGCCGGCACGAGGTCGTGCTCGGGCGAAGGCTCGCGGCCGTCGATGAACTCGAAGAGCACGCAACGGCGCGGCGTCGGTACGCTTGGATGCGAAACGACCTGAATGTCCTCGCCATTGCGCGCCGGAATCGCCTGCGGCGTCTTGATCCCGGCCTCGGCCTGGAGCGCACGCATCCAGGCGAGCTCGGTGCGGATGCCATTGGTCGTGTTGTAGCCCTCGCGATGCACGCGAAGGATGACGGGGCGACCACCACCGCGCGGCTCGACGCGATAGATAGAGTTTTCGGTGCGGTTGATCGGGCGCAGCGTGGCGCCCTCGAGCCCCCAATGGCCGAGCGCCGTCGCCGCCAGCGCATCGACATTGACGACGATCGGGGTGGGCGAGAGGACGTTGGTCATCAGATCAGGTCTGCCGGACGGATTCTGGGCGCCCAGTCTTGCCGATCCCGGGCGCCCGAGCCAAGGGCACAGGCGTCACCCGTTGCGATCCATGGGGACACTTCTTTGCCATTGCCTTCAAAGGCTAAAGGTGTCTCGCCAATACGTACATTCCTACACGCTCGGACGAGCGGAAAGGGCACGCGACCAAGCCGCACGGAAAACGCTGAAGAACTTGGTTCTCCCGGTACGGTTGCCAGCGGCCGAGTGTAGATAGCGCGAAGTGCACTGCAGAACGCCCTCCGAAGGCGTGAGCCCTTCCGCGGCATAGCGACCCCGTTATTCGTCAGAAAATCGAGCTTATACCAAGGCGCGATGAGCTTGACTCATCGGGCCTTGGCCGGCGCGACTGCGCCGCGCCGCCTTGCGGCGGGAGCCAAGCGAGCGGAGCGAGCGCCCGGCGTTTGAGGGCGCCTCGATGTTCGGTCACGATCATCGAGGTTTGGTATTACAAGGTGGATCCGTTCGAACCGGGGCGGATCACGGTCAGCCAGGGCTGTCCAGCCCCTGGCAAGCACCCTTGTCCCCATCTAACATCCCGCACCGGCTCGGCGTGGAGAGCGGCCCGAACACGACATTCCTGAGCCTGGCCGGAGTCCGACGGGCCACGATCAGGTGGATCCATGTCTTCGATCAATCTTCGCCAGCACGAGATTCTCGCCATCGCCCGCCAGTCGGGCAAGGTCACCGTTGAAGGCTTGGCGTTGCATTTCGATGTCACGCCGCAAACCATTCGCAAGGACCTGAACGAGCTCTGCGAGCAGCGGATGCTGACCCGCACCCATGGCGGGGCGCTGCTCTCCTCGGGCGTCGAGAACGTGGCCTACGAGGCGCGGCGCCAGCTCGCCGCGGGAGAGAAACACCGCATCGGCCGGCGTGCCGCTGAGCTCATTCCCGACAACTGCTCGCTCTTCGTCAATATCGGCACCACTACCGAGGAGGTCGCCCGG
The DNA here is from genome assembly GCA_016869195.1 of Alphaproteobacteria bacterium. GTDB lineage: Bacteria > Pseudomonadota > Alphaproteobacteria > UBA828 > UBA828 > SHWC01. The sequence goes on from VGET01000001.1 coordinate 57,766, forward strand.
GCGCTCGTGCAGCACGAAGGCCTGCTGGTGATCACCAACGACCTGCACGTGGCCACCCTGCTTACCCCCTGCCCTGGCATCGAAGTGATCGTGGTCGGCGGCGTGGTGCGGCGCGCCGACGGTGGCATCGTCGGCGAGGCCGCGGTCGACTTCATCCGGCAGTTCAAGGTCGACTATGCGGTAATCGGCGTCTCCGCGATCGACGACGACGGAGCGCTTCTCGACTTCGATTATCGCGAGGTCCGCGCGGCGCAGGCGATCATCGCCAACGCCCGCCACGTCATCCTGGTGTCGGATGCGATGAAGTTCACGCGCTCAGCGCCCGTACGGATCGGCCACATGAGCCAGGTCAGCACCTTCGTCACGGACCAGAAGCCGCCGGACGCCATTCTCGAGGTCTGCCGTGGCCATGATGTCAGCGTCGAGGTCGCCTCAAGCCCAGAAGAGGATGGCCAGGATCGCCCTGCGGCCTGACGTTCGAATTTTCGATTGTCTTTCGATTTCATTTCGTATTTCATCGTTTCCTGGACGAGACCGGGAAATCGTCCGGAATTTCGTAAAGATTTGTTCGCAGCTGCAAAAAACGAAAAAAACAGAAATCTGGGTGATGGCCGTCGGGGAGGCTCGATGCCGAGTGGGGATGGCCCCTACGATCTCGCGATCATCGGCGGCGGCATCAATGGCTGCGGCATCGCGCGTGACGCCGCCGGTCGCGGGCTCAAGGTATTTCTTGCCGAGCAGGACGATCTCGCCCGCGCGACGTCCTCCGCCTCGACCAAGCTCATTCACGGCGGGCTTCGCTATCTCGAGTATTTCGAGTTCCGCCTTGTGCGGGAGGCGCTGATCGAGCGCGAGGTACTGTTTCGCGCGGCGCCCCACATTGTCAGGCCGCTCCGCTTCGTGCTGCCGCACCACAAGGGCCTTCGTCCCTGGCCGATCCTGCTCTTCGGCCTCTTCCTCTATGACCATCTCGGCGGGCGCAAGATCCTGCCGCCGACGCGCGTGGTGGACCTTAGGCGCGACCCGCTCGGCGAGCCCCTACGGCCGAACTATGTACGAGGCTTCGAATACTCCGACTGCTGGGTCGACGATGCGCGCCTGGTCGTGCTGACCGCGCGCGACGCGGCCGATAGGGGCGCCGACATCAGCCCACGAACCCGCTGCCTGAAGGCACGACGCGACGGCGGCCTGTGGCGGTTGACGATCGAGCAGGCCGGATCAGACGGCGGCCACGCAATTGCGGCGCGCGCGCTGATCAACACCGCCGGACCCTGGGTCAGCGAAGTGCTCGGGTCTGTCATCGGGGTGCGCCAGCCGGACAGGATCAGGCTGGTCAAGGGCAGTCACCTGGTGCTCGACAAGCTCTATGCGCACGACCGCTGCTATACCTTCCAGAACGCGGATGACCGGGTGTGCTTCGCGATTCCCTACGAGGACGAGTTCACCCTGATCGGCACGACCGACGAGGACTATCGGGGCGATCTCGCGTTTCCGGCGATCTCCGACACGGAGCGCGATTATCTGCTCGAATCGGTCGGCACCTACTTAAAGCGGCCGGTAACGCGCGACATGGTGCGCTGGAGCTATTCCGGGATCAGGCCGCTGTACGACGATGGCGCAAGCAAGGCGCAAGAAGCCACACGCGACTATGTCCTGAAACTCGACGCCCCCGACGGGCACCCGCCGCTCCTCTCGGTGTTTGGCGGCAAGATCACCACCTACAGGCGCCTGGCCGAGGCGGTGATGGCCAAGATCGCACCGTTCTTTCCCACCGCTGGCCCGCCTTGGACGGCGACCGCCGCGCTGCCGGGCGGAGACTTCCCGCATGCCGAGTTGGAGCAGCGCGTCGCGGAGTTCGGCGCGCGCCACGCGTTCCTCCCGCCGCTTGAGCCGCGGCGCCTCTTTCGTGCCTATGGCACGCGCGCCGAGCGCATCTTCGAGGGCGCGAGACGGGTCGAGGACATCGGCCAGCGCTTCGGCCCCTTGAGTGAGCGGGAAATCGACTACCTGATCGCAGAGGAATGGGCTCGCTCGGCCGACGACATCCTTTGGCGCCGGTCTAAGCTTGGGCTGCGCCTCGACCGCACGCAGCAGGCCGCGTTGTCGAGCCTCTTGGCGGCGCGGGGACTCGAGGCGCCGGCCCCACGGGCCGGTGCGGGCCGTGGGTGAGGGCATGACAAACCCGCGATCAGGTTTCCACGAGGCTTTCCGATTCGCGCACGGGACCGAAGGCGGGCGCGAATCACGGTTCGACCGGGCGAGCGTGCGCTCCGGTTGGGCTCCAAAATCAAGCCGCACGCACTAGGGAGGACAGAGCGATGTCGCTCAAGAGGACTGTTCCGGCAGCACTGGCGTTGCTGTTGGCGCTCGGTACGACACCGGCCTTCGCCGACGCCGGTGCGATCAAAAAGTGGGTCGACGGCGAATTCCAGCCTTCGACCCTGTCGAAGGAAGACCAGATCAAGGAGTTGGAGTGGTTCGCGAAGGCCGCCGAGCCGTTCAAGGGCATGGAGATCAACGTGCTGTCGGAAACCATCCCGACGCACACCTACGAGTCCCAGGTCCTGACCAAGGCGTTCGAGGAAATCACCGGCATCAAGGTCAACCACCAGCTGCTCGGCGAGGGCGAGGTCGTCCAAGCGGTGCAGACCCAGATGCAGACCAACCGCAACCTCTATGACGCCTACATCAATGATTCGGATCTGATCGGCACTCATTCGCGCCTTCAGCTGGCGGTCAACCTGACTGACTGGATGGCGGGCGACGGCAAGGACGTGACCAATCCGGGCCTCGACGTCGACGACTTCATCGGCAAGTCGTTCACGACCGGGCCCGACGGCAAGCTCTGGCAACTGCCCGACCAGCAATTCGCCAATCTCTACTGGTTCCGCAAGGACTGGTTCGACCGCAAGGATCTGCAGGACAAGTTCAAGGCGAAGTACGGCTACGCGCTCGGCGTGCCGGTCAACTGGTCGGCCTATGAGGATATCGCCGAGTTCTTCACCAACGACGTGAAGGAGATCGACGGCGTCCGGATCTATGGCCACATGGACTATGGCAAGCGCGCGCCCGATCTCGGCTGGCGCATGACCGACGCGTGGCTTTCCATGGCAGGCGCGGGCTCGCGCGGCCTGCCCAATGGGCGCCCCATCGACGAGTGGGGCATCCGCATGGAGGAGAACAGCTGCAACCCGGCCGGCGCATCCGTCGTCAGAGGCGGCGAAACCAACGGCCCTGCCGCCGTCTATGCCATCGCGAAGTGGGACGAGTGGCTTCGCAAGTACGCCCCGCCGGGCGCCGCCGACTACGATTTCTATCAGTCGCTCCCGGCGCTCTCGCAGGGCAATGTCGCCCAGCAGATCTTCTGGTACACGGCCTTCACCGCCTCGATGGTGGCGCCGAAGTCGGAGGGCAACAACACGGTCGATGACCAAGGCAATCCGCTTTGGCGCATGGCCCCCTCGCCCCACGGCTCATATTGGAAGGATGGGCAGAAGCTCGGCTATCAGGACGCCGGCTCCTGGACTCTGTTCAAGTCGACGCCGGTCGATCGGCGCAAGGCGGCCTGGCTCTATGCCCAGTTCACGGTCGCCAAGTCCGTGTCGCTCAAAAAGAGCCATGTCGGCCTGACCATCATCCGTGACAGCGACATCCGCCACGCCTCGTTCACCGAGCGCGCGCCCAAGCTCGGCGGCCTGGTCGAGTTCTATCGCTCGCCCGACCGCGTGAACTGGACGCCGACCGGCATCAACGTCCCCGATTATCCGAAGCTCGCCCAACTCTGGTGGCAGCAAATCGGCGACGTGAACTCCGGCGCATTCACGCCCCAGCAGGCCATGGACCGGCTCGCGGCCGAGATGGACCAGGTGATGGCGCGCATGGAGGCGGCTGACAAGGCCAACAACACTTATGGTGGCTGCGGCCCTCGCCTCAATGAGCCGAAGGACGCCGCCGAGTGGCTCGGCAAGCCGAACGGCCCGCATGCCAAGCTCGACAACGAGAAGCCGCCGGGCGAGACCATCGCGTACGACGAACTCATCAAGCGCTGGACCAGCAAGTAGTCGCGACTTCTTCGCTCGCGATACACTCCCGGAGAGTCCCCTGTGCTCTCCGGGAGTTCTGCGTCACATTGAGACGATCCGTCACGGGGGCTTGGGGATAGGGCTCGCGGATGACACTCGAGCTGAGACAGGTGAGCAAGCGCGTGGGTGCCGATGTGCACATCCACGAGACCAGCCTCATGCTGGAGCCCGGCAGCTTCAACATCCTGCTCGGCACGACCTTGGCCGGAAAGACCACGTTGATGAAGCTGATGGCGGGGCTCGATCGGCCGAGTACCGGCTCGATCTGGTTCGACGGCCAGAACGTGACCGGTGTTTCCGTGCAGAAGCGCAATCTCTCGATGGTCTATCAGCAGTTCATCAACTACCCGAATCTGAGCGTCTACGAGAATATCGCGTCGCCCCTGCGCGTGGCCGGCGTTGCACGACGTGAGATCGATGCGCGCGTCCAGGAGGTGGCGGAGCTCTTGCGGCTGACTCCCATGCTGAAGCGCCGGCCGAGCGAGCTCTCCGGCGGCCAGCAGCAGCGCACCGCGCTCGCGCGCGCGCTCGCTAAGGAGTCGAGCCTCATTCTGCTTGACGAGCCGCTCGCCAACCTCGACTACAAGCTTAGGGAGGAGCTTCGCGACGAGCTGCCGAAGCTCTTCGCCGATCGCAACTGCATCGTCGCCTACGCCACCACGGAGGCCTCCGAGGCGCTGCTGTTCGGCGGTAACACGGCGACCCTGCATGAGGGCCGCGTGACCCAGTTCGGGCCGACCTCGACGATCTACCGCCGCCCCAATACACTGACAAGCGCAAGAGTCTTCTCCGACCCGCCGATCAACGTCGCGCGGATCCGAAAAGCGGGCGATGAGATCGTCGTCGGCGAACGCGTGCGGTGGCCGGTTGGGCGCGCGGCACGTCATCTCGCCGATGGCGACTATTCGATCGGCATCCGCCCGCACCACATCACACCCCATCGCGGCAACGAGGGTAGCGCGACGATCGAAGGTCGCGTGCTGGTCGCGGAACTGAGTGGGTCGGAAAGCGTCGTCCATTTCGACATGGACGGTCAGACCTGGGTCTCTCAATCGCAGGGAATTCACCCGTTCGAGGTCGGTTCGCTGACGCGGCTTCAGGTCGATGTCGAGCGCGGCTTCATTTTCAGCGCGGACGGCGACCTGATGGCTGGAGGCGATTGATGGCACGGGTCACCCTTCAGGCACTTCGCCACAGCTACTACCCGAAGCCACAGTCCGACGCGGACTGGGCGCTGAAGAGGATCGACCTCGAGTGGAGGGACGGTGGCGCCTACGCGCTGCTCGGCCCGTCGGGCTGCGGCAAGACGACGCTTCTCAACCTGATTTCGGGCCTGTTGCAACCGACCGAAGGCCGCCTGCTCTTCGATGATCGCGACGTCACCAAGGCCTCGCCGGAGCAACGCAATATCGCGCAGGTTTTCCAGTTCCCGGTCATCTACGACACGATGACGGTCTACGATAACCTCGCCTTTCCGCTCCGCAACCGCCGGGTTGCCCGCGCCGAGATCGATCGGCGGGTGCGCGAGATTGCCGCCATGCTGGATCTCGACCACATGCTGACCAAGCGGGCCTCTGGCCTTACCGCCGATGGCAAACAGAAGATTTCGCTCGGGCGGGGGCTCGTTCGCTCCGATGTCAACGTCGTCATGTTCGACGAGCCGCTGACCGTGATTGACCCGCACCTCAAATGGGTGCTGCGCTCGAAACTGAAGGAGCTGCACTACCGGATCAACCGGACGATGATCTACGTGACTCACGATCAGACCGAAGCGCTCACCTTCGCCGACCAAGTGGTGGTCATGAAGGATGGCGCGGTCATGCAGGTTGGCACTCCGGTTGAGCTGTTCGAGCGTCCGCGACACACGTTCGTCGGTCATTTCATCGGCTCGCCGGGCATGAACGTGCTGCCCTGCGAGATCCGCAACGGCAAGGTGGTGTTCGCCGGCTTGGCGTTGGACGGCCTGAAGGTCGGCTCGTACCGGGACGAGGGCAAGCGGCTCGAGCTCGGCGTTCGACCCGAGTTCGTGCATTTCGCACCCGCCGGCATCCCGGTGCAGGTCGTCAAGGTTGCCGATGCCGGACGTCACCGCATCGTCGAAGCACGCCACGCTACGCACGTGATCAAGCTCCTGGTGCCGGAAGGCGAGGCGATTCCGGCTGAAGGCGCCTATGTCCGCTTCGAGCCGGACCGAACGCAGGTCTACCAGGACGGCTGGATGGTGACGTGAGCGCATGACGATGAACAAGGTGGTGAATCAGCGCGCTTGGATCTTCGTCCTGCCGGTCGTTCTGCTGGTTGCGTTCAACGCGATCATCCCGTTGATGACAGTTGTGAACTTCTCGGTCCAGGAAACCTTCGGCGACAACGTATTCTCCTGGGCGGGCCTGACTTGGTTCGAGCAGGTGCTGCATTCCGAGCGGTTCCACGCTGCGCTTCTGCGGCAGCTGATGTTCACGGCGATTATCCTCGTGATCGAGATCCCGCTCGGCTTGGTGATCGCGCTCAACATGCCGCGCAAGGGCCCGTGGGTCTCGGTCTGCCTCGTGTTGATGGCTTTGCCGCTCTTGATTCCCTGGAACGTCGTCGGCGCGATGTGGAACATCTTCGCGTTGCCCGACATCGGGTTGCTCGGCCGTGGGCTCAACTGGATCGGCTTCGAATACAACTACACGCGCCAGCCCTTCGCCGCCTGGTTCACCATGGTGCTGATGGACGTCTGGCATTGGACCTCCCTGGTCGTGCTGCTCTGCTATGCCGGCCTGATGTCGATTCCCGACGCCTACTACCAGGCCGCCAAGGTCGATGGAGCGCGACGCTGGGCGGTGTTCCGCCACATCCAGCTGCCCAAGCTCAAATACGTGCTGACCATCGCGATCCTGCTCCGCTTCATGGACAGCTTCATGATCTACACCGAGGCGATCGTGCTGACCGGCGGAGGCCCCGGCAACGCCACCACGTTCCTCTCGATCGACCTGCAGAAGATTGCGCTCGGCCAGTTCGACCTCGGGCCGGCCGGCGCGATGTCGATCGTCTATTTCCTCATCATCCTGCTGTTGAGCTGGCTCTTCTACACGCTGATGATGCGAAGCGAGGAGAAGTGATGGGACGCGCCCGCGGCCTGGTGCCGGCTGTCTACATTCTCTTTGTGCTGCTGCCGATCTACTGGCTGCTCAACATGTCGTTCAAGACCACGAACGAGATCCTCGGCTCGTTCACGCTGTTCCCGAGCGAGTTCACCGTCGAGAACTACACCAAGATTTTCAGCGACCCGACCTGGTATGGCGGTTATATCAACTCGCTGATCTACGTCGTCATCAACACCGTGCTGTCAGTCGCCGTCGCGCTGCCGGCCGCCTATGCCTTCTCGCGCTATCGCTTCCTCGGCGACAAGCACCTCTTCTTCTGGCTGCTCACCAACCGCATGGCGCCACCGGCGGTGTTTGCCCTGCCCTTCCTCCAGCTCTATTCTGCGGTCGGCCTGTTCGATACCCCGATCGCCGTCGCGCTCGCGCACACGCTCTTCAACGTGCCGCTCGCCGTGTGGATTCTCGAGGGCTTCATGTCAAGCGTGCCGAAGGAACTCGACGAGACCGCCTACGTCGACGGCTATTCGTTCTGGCGTTTCTTCCTTCGCATCTTCGTCCCGACCATCGCGGCGGGCATTGGCGTCGCGGCCTTCTTCTGCTTCATGTTTTCCTGGGTCGAGCTTCTGCTGGCAAAGACGCTCACCTCCGTCGAGGCGAAACCGATCGCGGCGACGATGACCCGAACGGCGAGCACGTCGGGCTACGAGCTTGGCCTGCTCGCGGCGGCCGGCGTGCTCACCATCATTCCCGGTGCCTTCGTGATCTATTTCGTGCGGAACTACATCGCGAAGGGCTTCGCCCTGGGCCGCGTGTGAAGGGAGGGTTCGGGCATGGAGGGCACCTCGCTGCTTTCGTGGATGGCCTGGACCTGGCCGACGGCCGGCTTCTTCATCTTCGTCTTCGTTTGCCTTGTCGCCATGGTGGCCTGGGAACGCCTCGCACCCGGCGGAAGCCCGCGCCGCGGCGTGCTCGGGCTCGATACGACGCGCGGCGACCGGCTGTTCATCTCGCTCCTCGGCAGCGCGTTCATCTTCCTGATCTGGCTTGGCGTGATGGGGGCCCCGCTCTGGGGCGGGCTCGGAATCTCGATCGTCTTTTGGTTCGCCGTGTTCCGTTGGGTCTGAGGCCGGGGCAGCGGCGGCACACCCGATGACCTCCTACCTGCTCGCGATCGACCAGGGCACGACCTCGACCCGAGCGATCCTTTTCCACGCGGACCTCACGATCGCCGCCGTGGCGCAACGGGAGTTTCCGCAGCACTACCCCGCCTCCGGCTGGGTCGAGCACGATCCGGAGGACCTTTGGCTCACCACTGTCGAGACGATGCGAATCGCGATCGCCCAGGTCGGCGCCCGCGGGGCAGACATCGCCGCCATCGGCGTCACCAACCAGCGCGAGACGACGGTGGTCTGGGAACGCGAATCCGGACGGCCAATCCATCGCGCCATCGTCTGGCAGGACCGGCGCACGGCCTCGTGGTGCGAGGCGCTGCGGCGCGACGGCCTCGAGGGTGCGTTCGTGCGCCGGACTGGCCTCCTGCTCGATCCCTATTTCTCCGGCACCAAGATCGCCTGGATTCTGGATCATGTGGAAGGTGCTCGGGCCAAGGCCGAGCGCGGCGAGCTCGCCTTCGGCACCGTCGACAGCTTCTTGTTGTGGCGGCTCACCGGCGGCCGGGTCCACGCGACGGACGCGACCAATGCGTCCCGCACGCTCCTCTTCGACATTCACGAGGGGGACTGGAGCGAGGCCTTGTGCGAGGTGCTTCGCGTGCCGCGCTCGATGCTACCCGAGGTGCGCGACTGCGCGTTCCACTTCGGCACCACGGACGAGGCGATCCTCGATGGGGCGATCGCGATCTCTGGCATCGCGGGCGACCAGCAGTCGGCGATCGTCGGCCAGGCCTGCTTCGCGCCCGGCATGATGAAGTCGACCTACGGAACAGGCTGCTTCGCCCTGCTCAACACCGGCGCGACACCGGTGCTCTCGCGCAACCGCCTGCTCACCACGATCGCCTACCAGCTCGGTGGCCGGCGGACCTACGCGCTCGAGGGCGCCATATTTGTCGCGGGCGCCGCGGTGCAATGGCTGCGCGACGGTCTCGGCGTCATCGAGCGCGCTGACCAGACCGGGAGCCTCGCCGACGCGGCCGATCCCAACCAGGACGTGCTGCTGGTTCCAGCCTTCGTCGGGCTCGGCGCACCCTATTGGGCGGCGGACGTGCGTGGCGCCCTCTTCGGACTGACGCGGGCGACCGGGCCGAAGGAACTGGCGCGCGCCGCGCTCGAGTCCGTCTGCTACCAGACGCGCGACCTGCTCGAGGCCATGCGCGGCGACTGGGGCACCGAGGCGAGCACGATCCTCAGGGTGGACGGCGGCATGGTCGCTTCGGACTGGACCATGCAGTGCCTTGCCGACTTGCTGGGCGTGCCGGTCGATCGACCGACGATCGCTGAGACCACCGCGCTGGGCGCCGCCTATTTGGCCGGGCTCGGCGCCGGGCTATGTCCGGAGCCCGCCGCGTTCGCCCGACGCTGGCAGCTCGAACGGCGGTTCACCCCTCGCATGGCGCAGCAGACGCGCGAGCGCAAATACGCCGCGTGGAAGGACGCTGTCTGCCGCCTGCTGACGCCCGCCGATCGCCACGGGGCATGAGACGCGCCTCAGCTTCTGCCTGCTCGACGCGTTCACCCAGTGCCTGGCCCCTGAAACGGATCCAGGCCGGCAAGGCAGAGGGATCGCGGTCGCGCACGATTCCGTAGAGGCCTTCTACCCTGAGTGAGAGGCCTCACGGCTCGGCGCCATTGCGACAGCCCGCCGACCACGAGGCATCGAGCCAGCTCGACAGGCGACTACAACCGAAGACTTCGGGACACCATCGGCACGCTCCTCACCGGATTGGCCATCAAATCCAGCGCACCTGCATCAACAGCGAGGCGGAGCCTCTATCCCATGCCGAGACCCAACCAGTGCAGCGCCGCGCAATTCTGATCGCCGCAGAAAAAGAAAATCCCTACTCTGAAGAACGGAGGCAGGGTTCATCCGACGGACATCAAATAAATCTCCGGTGTATTGGGCCAGGGGCTATGGAGACGTCATGGCTGAGCGAAGGAGCTACGACTATATCGTGATCGGTGCCGGCTCGGCCGGTTGCGTATTGGCCAACCGGCTGACGGAAGACCCGGGAATCCGGTTGCTACTGATCGAAGCCGGCGGCAAAGACCGCAATATGCTGATCCACATGCCGGCCTCGGCTGCGATCGCCGCGCGCAATCCGAACCTTATTTGGAACTATCTGACGGATCCCGAGCCTGGACTCGATGATCGCGAGATTCTCGAGCCGCGCGGGCGCGTACTTGGCGGCTCGTCATCGATCAACGGCATGGTGGCCAATCGTGGCAATCCGCGTGACTATGATGGCTGGGCCTCTCGCGGACTGAGCGACTGGTCGTTCGCGCATTGCCTGCCGTATTTTCGAAAGATGGAGACGTTCGACCGCGGAGCCAGCGACTATCGTGGCGGCGACGGCCCCCAGCATATCGAGACATGTGCCGCGACCAATCCACTTGACCAGGCGTTCATCGCCGCCGGCAAGGAGGCCGGACATCCGTTCACCGAAGACCAGAACGGCAAACAACATGAAGGCTTCCACGTCGCGCAGAAATTCACACACAAGGGCGTGAGGTGGAGCACCGCCAAAGCCCATTTGCAGCCAGCGCTGGCACGCCCAAACCTGACGCTGGTCACCGAAGCCCAAGTGCATCGCATCGTCTTCGACGGCAAGCGGGCCATCGGCATTGAGTATCGCCGCCGTGGCGTGACCCAGCGCGCCGAGGCGGAGCGCGAAGTGATCCTGTGCGGGGGCTCGATCGCTTCACCGCATGTTCTGCTGCTCTCCGGCATTGGCGACGCTCAACATCTGGCCGAACATGACGTCAAGCTGGTTGCGCATGTGCCGGCTGTGGGCCGCCACATGGAAGATCACCTGATCGTTCCCATCCAATACAGCACGGACAAGCCGGTCTCGGCGGCACGGCACTTGAGCACGCGACTCAGGCGTTGGCGCGTCGGCCTGCAATGGCTGCTACTGCGCAACGGCCTCGGCAGTTCGAACTTCTGCGAGACAGGTTGTTTCTTCCGAAGTTCGGACCGGGTCGACTATGCCGACCTGCAACATGAGTTCTATCCGGTTTGCGCGAATATGGGCGCCTCGGAAACCAATTTTGCCGACGGGTTCATGTTCTCGATGGGTCTCATGCGACCGGCCAGCCGCGGCTGGGTCAAGCTCCGTTCCGCCGATCCGAACAAACATCCCGCGATCCGCTTCAATTATCTAGAGGCCGAGAGCGACCAGCGGCAGATGATCGACGGTGTTCGCCGCACGCGCGAGATGGTGCGGCAGCGCGCCTGGGATGAGCTGCGCGGCAAGGAGATGACGCCCGGTCCGGGGGCAAAGACCGACCAGGAGATCCTCTCCTGGATCCGATCGATCGGCTCGACCGAGTACCACCCCTGCTCGTCATGCCGCATGGGTGCCGACGAATCATCGGTCACCGACGGCGACGGGCGCGTGCATGGCGTGGAGGCGCTGCGCGTGATCGATGCTTCGATCATGCCCAACAACGTGACGGGGAACCTGAACGCGCCCGTCATCATGATCGCGGAGAAGCTTGCCGACGCGATGCGTGGCCGGTCGCTGCCACCCGCCACGGTGGCGGTTTCCTGAGCTCTGTTCCCCCAACTCCACTGCAAACGGCCTCATCAGCGCCGCCAGCGTCATCTCCGCCGGCCGCCAGCCATCGAGACTCACCTCGACGATCTCAGGCGCCAGCAGCGTGAGCCGCAGGACGCGACATACGTAGGACGGGTTGATCTTCTCCGCGGCGGCCATCTCATCGATCGTGGCGTAGGCACCGATCTCGAGGAGCCTCCGCCAGCAGACGATGCACAGCAGCGCGGTGGGCACACAAGTGCTGGGTCCCCTGTTCATCGCCAAGGCTTGATGACCGGCACCCACTGCGGCCCTGCCCTCGCCGGCCCTCCGAAAGCCGGCAGCCTCGTGGACCCGGTGAATTCCCAAAGTGACCCTAGGAGCCTAGGGAGGCGCGCGCCTGGCGGTCGCGAACGGCGCGCGCGGTGCCGGCATTCATCAGCACCAGGCTGATCACGATAACCGCCACCGCACCCCACACCCACGGGCTCAAGCGATCGCCGTAAAGCAGGTTTGCCCAGAACAGGCCGGCGGCAACCACCACGTAGTTGATGAGCGCAAAAAAGAGTGCACCGGTGCGCCGCACGATCTCGAAGAAGCAGACATAGGTGATCGACTGCGCCGCGGTCGCCCAAAGGACCGCCAGATAGCCGCCCTCCCCCGCGTCGGTCACCAGAACCAGGCCGTCGCGCGCCAACATGACGGCGAAGAGAAAGACAGACGCGACGGTCATCATGCCGCCCGCCAAGGCAAGCGTGGAAACGTTCGGCACGGCGAAACGCTCGGCGAACACGTTGTTGATTGACGCCACCACCGGCACAAGAAGCGCGAAGACCACCCAGAGCGCCGCCTCTGGCTCCGGCAGGCTGCCACCCGGCAGAACGACCAAGAGAATTCCGCCAAAGCCAAGTGTGACGCCCGCGACGCTTAGCCAGCGCAGCCGCTCCATGCGGAGCAAATATGACATCAGATAGGTCACTGCCGGAATCAGCGCGACGATCAGCGTCAGGACCGAGGGAGGGACCTTGTCCGCGACCGAGGCGAAGACGAGGAGTGAACCGACCAGTCCCGTCAGCGCGACAAGGATGAAGAGCTTGAGGTTCGGCCAGTCGAAGCGCGGCGGTCGACCGACGGCGAGCGAAGCTCCGAGCAGGATTACCGCGGCAAACAACGCCTGCCAAAATGCGTAGGCAAAGACCGGCAGTCCCGCCTCGACCGCCTTCTTGTTGGCAGAGAACATGCTCCCATAGGAAATCCCGCTGCACAGCAGCAACACCGTGGGCAGCATCATAGAACCGACCGCCCGGCCAGGAGGCGCGGTCATGGCGCGTTGTCTCTCGGCATGATGCAGATTTTCTCCCCGTGCCGGTGATCGCGGACAGCGCCATTACCTCGTCTGAAGCCTCGCAGAGGCCTCTGATCGGATGATTTCCCGCCCTCCGAAACGTCGAGCGACCGCGTCCAGATTTCGACCTGATTCCGACCTTAGTTTACGAACATGGCCGACGCCAGGGTTCGAGGTAGCCTGTTGCCAGTCGAAAGAGTCGACGAATGAGGCTGAAGGCAGGTCTGGGCCGAGGGGTCAGGCGTGGAGATCCTTCTTCTGCTCGCCCCACTTACACCGCGAACGGCCGCATCAGCGCCGCCTGCGTCGTCCCCGCGGGCTGCCGCCCGTCCAAAATCGCCTCGACGATGTGACCTGCCCTGATTCTTCGGACCAGGCTTAGCTTGAGCCGGCGTGCCCTGCTTCCTCTCGTTGCCCGTTATGGGGCGGTGATGCAACGGGCCGGGGCGCGCAGGCCCGACACAGCGCAGCGTCC
>VGET01000002.1 GCA_016869195.1 Alphaproteobacteria bacterium
TTTTCGCATGGCAGCCCGCCGCCGCTCGGTCGCTTCGATGTCGACTACCCAACGCCCCGTGTCGATGATCACACCATAGTCGGCTTCCGCCTTCACGGGCGACAGCAATTCGTTGCGCACATCGCGCAACACGGCTTCTGAGGCGCGCTCCAGCGGATCACCCCATCCACCGGCCCCGGCGAGGACATGCCGAAACACATCGTCCTTCCGAATGTCCATGGTGAATTTGCTCGGCAGCACGTGGTTTTCGCCGTCGGGATTGAGGTAGTTCTCGGAGGGTCGGCCGGGGCTGCCGCCATAGAGTCCGAAGGGTCGATGGTCGCGACGATCAGAGCGGACCTGGAGAACGCCCTCCGCTTCCGTAAACCGGTAGTCGCGACGAAACGGCACGCCGCCCCGATATTTTCCAGCACCGGCCTTATCCGGAACGAACTCGTAGGCGAGGAGCTGAATCGGGTGCTCGGCCTCGGTCACCTCGATCGAATGCGAGGCCATATTGGCGAACATGTGCGAGTTGCCATCGAGCCCGTCGGCCCAGGGCCGCGCCCCCCAGGCGCCGCAGGTGAAGTCGACATAGACGAAGGGCTTGCGGTCGGCGTGATAGCCGCCGATCGAGATGCCCGTGTTGCCGCCATCGCCCGCGGCTTTCACCTTGTCAGGCAACATCATGGCGAGGGCGCCAAACATGCAATCGGTCATGCGGAATCCCGTCAGGCCCCGCGCCGCGCAAGCCGCGGGCAGCACGCCGTTCCCCACCGTTCCCGCCGGGCAGATCACCTCGATCGCTCGGAAGACACCCTCGTTGTTCGGGATGCCGGTCGGGAGCACAGAGCGCACGCCGGTGTAAGACGCGGCCTTGGTGTAGGACAGCGTGTTGTTGATGGCCCCTTTGACCTGAGGATGGGTGCCGGTCCAGTCGACCACCATGTGGTCACCCCGTTTGCGGATAGTGACGAACAGGCGAATCGGCTTGCCGCGATCGATTCCGTCATCATCGATCCAATCCTCAAAGCTCCACTCGCCGTCCGGTAGGCCCTCCAAGGCCTTGCGTGTCAGTCGCTCCGCATAGTCGATCGTCTCCCTCATGAACGTCTTGGTTTGCTGCGCGCCATATTTCGCGACCACCTGCGCGAATTTCTTCTCGGCGACGTGACAGGCAGCCAGTTGTGCACGCAAATCACCGAAGACTTGGACGGGCAGCCGCACATTGCGCTCGATGAACGTCATGATCGTCTGATTCAACACGCCCGCGTCGTAGAGCTTGAGCGGGGCGATGCGGAGACCTTCGGCATAAATCTCCGTCGAATCGGAGGCATTGGAACCGGCAACGCGACCGCCTACGTCGCTGTGATGGCAAACCGTGGCCGCGAAGGCCATGCGCTCATCGCCGTGGTAGATCGGCTTGAAGATGAAAATGTCGGGCAGATGCATGCCGCCATCAAACGGATCGTTCATGATAAAGGCGTCGCCTGGCCGCATGTCGTTGCCGAAATGACGCATGATCGATTCCATGGCGGTCGGCACCGAACCCAGGTGTCCGGGCAAGGTCAAGCCCTGCGCCACCAGCTTTCCATCGGCATCGGCGAGCCCGGTGGAATAGTCCATGTTGTCCTTCAGGACGCCCGAATAGGTCGTGCGGAACACCGTCAACGCCATTTCATCCGCGATCGAGAAAATGGCGTTCTTGAACAGCTCGAATGCGATCGGATCGTACGTGGCGCTCATGCATCATTCCTTGGCGAAAATACGCGGTGCCCGGCCGTCGAAGACAATTTCACGTCTCAGCCTCGTGAAGCCGCGCCTGGACCTGCCCCCGAATGTGCTCGAGGGTTCACGCCGCTTTTTGAGCATGTTGAGCTTGTGTGAGGATGCGCCTCGGGGTCAAGTTGCTGAGAAACAGGTTGGGCCTGGTGTCGTCGTGCGGGCATTGCCATTCGTCAAGCGCCGCCCGACGGCGAGCGATCGGATCCATGGCGCAATCGATATGACCTTCGCGGAATTCTTTCTTTGCGACCAAAAGCCAGTCGACGAGGAAAGACCGGACGATCGGGCGATCGAGGGTCGTAAAGTGTCCCCCGCTCCCACCAACCCATGGCGGGGAGATTGAGGCGGAGCCCATTTCGCGCCCGATGCTGATGTTCGCCTGCGCCGCCCTCCTGCCGCCTTCCTTCATCGTGGCCGGTGCACGGTGCCTGGGGGGCGGCCTGGTCGCCACGCAGCAAGAAACCGAGGACGAAATGTCCATTCCGACGCCGCCCCGGAGGTCGGACCGGCGGGATATGCCGTTTTCCACCTCCACTCTCGAGCTCGACGCAGCCTGTTGGCATCGCGTCATCACAAGCCTCACGTCTTCCGACCGTGCAACCCGGTCGAACGCCGCGACGTTTTTTCGTGAGTACCTGGCCGCTGCCTTCGACCGGCCGGACATCGCCGCCCAGATCCGGGCACGAGGCGTCACTCTCGGCGAGGCCAAAGCGCGGGTCGGCCGCCTGTCCGATGCGACGCTCAGCGATCTGGCTGCCACGGTCGATGCGGGCGATGGCCGCTCGGAGCCTGGCCGCCACCTGGCGGCTGTTCTGCTGGAGCCGTTTGCACGCGTTGTGGCGGCGGTCCTGCTTCTGCCGTTCAGCGCGATCCTTGCGGTGCTGGGTGTTACCGAGCCCGATCCGGTCACCGACGAGGAAGGCTGGCTCCGATGAATCAGCGCGCTTTTGACCGGGCACTTCTGATGGCGGTCGCGGCTGCGATTTTGGCGCTGCTCATCTACGGCGTCGCCTCGCTCTGGGTCGCGGCCGGGGCCGAGCCGCCGGCGGCAATCGATCCGCTCGGCGGGGCCGCCACCGATCAGGCCGCTTCAGCGGTCGTTCTGAGGTCATGACGGTGCGAATCACAAACAACCGGACGCACCGGACCGCCGCGGCTGGCGACGGGGAGATCGTCGCCGCGGCGGTCAGCCGCCTAGGCCCGAGTCTCGTGGCTCTCTCTGCGCACCGGCCAGGCAAGCGCGCCCGGCCGGCCCATGAGATGCCTGCTTTGACAATGCCTTCAATTGACCAAGAAAAGTACGGGGAGTGGACCAATGAACACGGAGACAGCACCACGATATGCCGGGCGCCGGATGATGATTCGCCGCCTGCGTAGCCGCCTCGTGAAGCCGCTCACGCGGGATGCCGAGCTGGCAGCCATTGCGTCGTTCATCGCGCGCTATGGCGTGCGGCGGGTGACGATCGATCGGGACGGAACGGTCAGACTGAAGACGGTGTTTCACTGTTGAGGGTCGGCGATCGACCGCGGGCGGTCTCGCGGGAAAGCGCTATGTTCGCTAAGCTCGGTCGTGCCCCCTGCACGAGGCTTGGATCATGCGCCCCGCGAGATTGCTCATCGCCCTCCCCCTTCTGCTCTCGGCCTGTTCAGCGCCAGAGTACTTCGCCGGAACCAACACGGTTGACCTGACCGGCAAGCCGGTCCTCGTGGTCGTCGATCGTCTGGGCTCGCCCGACGCGCTTACAAAGCACGGCAAGGAAACCACCTATGTCTGGACGGTCCGGCGCACGGGCTCGGGCACCACGAGCTATGTTTCCCAGGGTGGCCAACTCATTCCGATGAAGTCATCGGAAAGCATCCTCTCGACCAATGCCTGCACGCTCCGGGTCGACGCCGGCAGCCAGGATAATATTGTCCGCCGCTGGTCGGCCGAAGGCAGCCGGAAGGACTGTCAGCGCCTGCTGGCGCGGCTTCGATAGAACGCCCGGCACGGGCGAAGAAAGCGTCATCATCTTCACGAACTGGTCACGCCTGCCTGCTCTTCTATCACGCTGCAGGCAGTACAAGACTAAGAGCCAGGAGTCCGAACATGAAGCTCGCCATCATTGCCTCCCTGTCCCTGATTGCAGCCGCCGGTGCCGCGCACGCCGACGACACCTTGCGGTTCTATAGCGTCCAGGGCACCAATCCGAACGGATCGCCCTATGGCGGTGCGGCGGTGATCGAGGCGACAAGCCCCGATACGTGCAACATTGTGTGGAAGACCGGCTCGACTGAGAGCAAGGGCTTTTGCATGCGCAGCGGCAACATTCTGTCCGCCGCCTACATCCTGGGCGAAGTCGTCGGCCTGGTCATTTATGAGATCAAGCCGGATGGTTCGCTTCAGGGCACCTGGACGATCGCCGACAAGCCCGGTGTTGGCACCGAGATCCTGACGCCGCAGCAGTAGACGCGGATTGTTGCAAACGGCGACGGGACAACCAAAGTCAGCCTAGGTCACCCGGCCTAAAGGTGCCCTGGCGATCAAGATCACCCGGACGATGTTCGCCCGGTACGAGGTAGAGCTCGCCCGGCCGATGCTCGCCCAGATCGCGCGAGCCTTCGGCATCATCGCCGCGCGTACCTGAACGCGGCGCGCTGGTTTCGCTCGGGCCGGTTGACTCCGACGTGGGTGAGGTCATCGGTGGTGTCTCGGCACGCGGCCGCCGCAAATCGCCGGGGCCGAAAAACTGGCCGCCGGGCTCGGCCAAGCGCATGAGCGGCTCGGGCTCGCCTTGAACTGGCGCCTGGGCGTCGACGTTGCTGTCAGCCAGCAGCAACGTGGCGATGCAGATGATGACCGCTCCAACCATCGAACCGACCCTTTGGCGGGCCAATTGCCGGTCGCC
The DNA here is from genome assembly GCA_016869195.1 of Alphaproteobacteria bacterium. Classification (GTDB taxonomy): domain Bacteria; phylum Pseudomonadota; class Alphaproteobacteria; order UBA828; family UBA828; genus SHWC01. The sequence goes on from VGET01000002.1 coordinate 4,653, forward strand.
TCAGCGCCGGCGGAACTGGCGCTTCGGTGCGGCCGGCATCGAGGTACCGCTGCCCTCCGGCTTGTGGCGGAAATTGATGCGGCCCTTGTCGAGATCGTAGACCGACATCTCGACCGTCACCCGGTCGCCGGCGAGCGTGCGGATGCGGTTCTTCTTCATGCGTCCGGCGGCGTAGGCCAGGATCACATGATCATTGTCGAGCTTCACCCGATAACGCCCGTCCGGCAGCACCTCGGTGACCACGCCCTCGAACTCCATCAATTCTTCTTTTGCCATGGGGGTCCTCCGTTAGCGGTCGTTCCCGATTTTTCGTTCATCGCGCGGGCGGGAGCCTCGGTTCGGGCGCTCGCCGGACCGCACCGGCTGCCGCAAGAAGCTCAGGCCACCGAGATCTTCGCCCGCGCCTCGTGCCGCGTTCACCGCCGCTTTGTTACGCCCCTTGGCAGGTCGATGTCCACGCCGATCAGGGCGCGCCTGTGCCGCCGGCTGAGGCGGCCTCGGAGCAGGCGCCGCCGGTGCGGCGGCGCGCTCGGCGCCATTCCGCTGGCTGGCCGGGATGCGGCGGCGGATCAGCGTCTCGATATCGCGCAAATAGCCGCGCTCATCCGCGTCGCTGCAAAACGAGATCGCGACGCCGCTGGTCCCTGCCCGCGCCGTCCGGCCGATGCGGTGGACATAGGTCTCGGCGATGTTGGGCAGATCGAAGTTGATCACGTGGCTGATATCATCGACGTCGATGCCACGGGCCGCAATATCGGTTGCGACCAGCACCCGCACGCGTCCGTTGCGGAAGCCGCCGAGCGCGCGTTCGCGCTGGCCCTGCGCCTTGTTGCCGTGGATCGCTTCCGCAGTGATGCCCGATTTCTCGAGCCCGCGCACGACGCGATCGGCCCCGTGCTTGGTGCGGGTGAACACGAGAGCGCGCCGCACCTCGGGTTGACGTAGGAGCTCGGCCAGGGCGGTCGGCTTGGCGCCGCGATCCAACATGATCACGCGCTGGTCGATCGCATCGACCGTCGCGGCGGGTGGCGTCACCGCCACCCGCGCGGGATTGCGCAGGAACTGCTCGGCGAGAGCCGCGATTGCGGGCGGCATGGTCGCCGAGAACAGGAGGCTCAGGCGCTCGGCCGGGAGCTTGCCGCAGATCGCCTTGATGGCGTGGATGAAGCCCATGTCGAGCATGCGATCCGCCTCGTCGAGCACCAGGGTGTCGACGTTGTCCAGGCGGAAACGGAAGCGATTGACCAGGTCGAGCAGGCGGCCCGGGGTGGCGACCAGGATGTCGATGCCGGGCGCGATGGTCCGCGCCTGACGCTCGATCGGAACGCCGCCGATGACGAGCGCGCTCGACAGGCCGAGATGTCGGCCATAGCGGCGGAAGCTGTCGAGGATCTGCGCGGAGAGCTCGCGCGTCGGGCTCAACACCAGCACGCGGCAGGCGTTGCGCGCCGGGCGTCGCTGGTCGTTGGCCAGACGGTTCAGGATGGGCAGCGCGAACGCCGCGGTCTTGCCCGTGCCGGTCTGGGCGATGCCGACCAGATCACGGCCGGTGATGACGTGGGGAATGGCCGCGGCCTGGATTGGCGTCGGCGTAGCATAGCCTTCCTCGCCGAGCGCCTTGAGAATGGGCGCCGCGAGGCCAAGGTCGATAAACTGGGTCAAAGGTTCTCTTTCGTCGTGTTCAACCGACCGCGAGTCCGGCACAAGGCGGACCGCTGGCGGGGTTCTCGTACGGCCCCGCGTGCCTGGGCAGTCGAAATTCTGGGTTCCGGCAGGCCGACGACCTGTTAGTGCGGTCTCGTTCACGCGGCCTGGATGTCTCTAGGACGGCTGTTAGGTAGGCGTGATTGTTCGGGAAGTCAAGAAATCAAGGGTGAAGCCTTGGTTAAGGATCGACGGACAGTGACCAAGGCCCCTATTCCGCCGCGACACCCCTCGCCAGTACGCGGCGTTCGGTAGGCAAGCTGCGCTCGCGCCGAAAGAAGCCCATCAGCGCCACGGTGCCGGCCGCCGCGATCACGATCCAGCCCGGCCGCACTCCCGCCTCCAGTGAAAGATTGGCGAGCAGGATGCGGCCCGGATCGACGCCATTGTGAAGCCAGAAATAGAGCGCCTCGCCCGCCATGGTGAGCAGGCCCGAGAGCGGGACGAGCGCAAGAATGTTCCAGAGCGGCACCCTGCCCCGCTCGCCAAAGCGTGCGTCCAACAGGCGGAAGCCCATCAGCCAGAAGAAGAAGCCGGCCATGTAGGTGGCCTGACCGACGTCGAGCTTCGACTGCATGACGAAATGGACGACGCCGAGCGCCCCGATCACATAGGCCAGCCGGTGCAACAGGCGCCAGCGGCGCCCGCCGAGCCGACGCATCATGCCGTCGGTCGACGTGATCAGGAGCAGGACCAACCCAATGAGAGCGGCGAATCCGATGATCAAATAAACCCGACCGGTAATCTCGCTCGCAACCTTGTCGAGGTCGAAGGCCTGATCGGCTGCATAGGCCAAGAGGTGCGCGATCGCGTAAAGCGCGGCCGCCACACCGATCATCCGTCGCACCTGGATCAGCTTGGGCCAGCGCGCGATGATGCGAAACGGCGTCACCGCCAGGGCTAGGAACGCGAAGCGGATCGTCCAGAGCCCGGTCTGATGATTGAGCTCGGTAAAGGCGCGCGGGCCAAGGTCCGCCGCAATCCAGCGTGTCGCCAGCCAGGCGGCCGGCACCAGTAGCAGGATCAGAACGACGATCTTCAGGGCCGGGGCCCGCCCCGATCGATCGAGCACAGGGCGAAACAAGCGCCGGGTCATGCGCCAGAAACTAGACCGGATCGATGAAGGATGAACTCACGCCTTGGTCAGAAGACCGTGAACGGCCGAGCGGCAGTCTGCGCCCCCACAGCCTTTGTTCCTGAAGCCATATGTTCATCAACACGCCACGAGGCTGTCGAAGATCACCTTAAGGATCCCCTTCGACGACAACAGAGATCGACAGGGGGCGCCAATGAATTGGCTTCACGTGGGGCTGGTTTCGGCAATGATCGTGGTCGGCGCTGTGTCGGCGTCTCTGGGCAAGGACGCGAGTGCGGACGCGACCATGGTATGGACCAGGCAACTCAATCAGCAAGCTCCGTTGGTCATCGGCCATCGCGGCGCCTGTGGTTATCGGCCGGAGCACACGCTTGCATCCTACGAGCTCGCGGTTGATATGGGAGCCGACTACATCGAGCCGGATCTCGTCATGACCAAAGACCGGGTGTTCATCGCTCGGCACGAGAACGAGCTCTCCCAGACCACCGATGTCGCGGCCAAGTTCCCCGATCGAAGGACCAAAAAGGCGATTGACGGCAAAGAGGTCGAAGGCTGGTTCAGCGAGGACTTCACGCTGGCCGAGATCAAGACGCTACGCGCCCAGTCGGGGCGTCCCAAGCGCTCAACCGCGTGGGACGGAGCGTATGAGATCCCGACCTTTGACGAAGTGATCGAGCTGGCACAACGCAATTCCGCCGAGACGGGTCGCGCGATTGGGATCTACCCCGAGACGAAGCATCCCACCTACTTCTCGTCGATTGGCCTACCCTTTGAGAATCTTCTGGTCGAGACGCTCAATCGCTTCGGTTACACCGAGCGCACCAGCCCCGTGTTCATCCAGTCCTTCGAGACGACGAACCTCAAGCAATTGCGTTTCATGACCAAGGTGCGCTTGGTGCAATTGTTCGACGACTTCAATGAGCGTCCGTACGATCTCGTCGTCGCCGGTGATCCTCGCACCTATCGCGACCTGATGACGCCAGAGAGCCTCAAGGAGATCGCGACCTATGCCGACGGGATTGGCCCCTGGAAGCGGACCATTCTCATCGAAGGTGAGGACAAGAAGCTCAAGCCTGCGACAACATTGATTGATGACGCGCATGCTGCGGGGCTCGTGGTCCACGCCTATACCTTCCGCGACGAGCCCGACACGCTCGCGCCGGAGTACGCGCTCGACCCCATGAAGGAGTACGAGCAGTTCTTTGCGCTCGGCATCGATGGTGTGTTCAGCGACTTCCCGGATACGGCAGTACGCGCGCGAGCCAAGATGACTGGTCGCCCATAGAGGCGCGGCCAAAGGCGCGACGAACAATGACCTGAGTTGGTGTGACGATCAGCCGCGCGGCGGCGCGACCGGGAAGCGGCGACGCGCGATCTCTTCGAGCGTCGCGGTGATTTCCTTGATCGAGGCGGGAAGCTGGAGGCAGTCGGTGAATCCGGCCTGGGTCATCTGGGAACGGCGCATGTCGTGCGTCGTCAGGGCAAGGAAGGCGGTACCGTGACTGCGGATGCGCGGGTCCTGCACCAATTGGCCGACGGTCGCGGTGCCTCTCACGCGGGGATCGTCGGCGCAGACGACGACGAGATCGGGTGGGTTCGCGGCGACCTGCTGGACGATGCCCTCTTCGGTTTCGGCCTCGCCCACGCCGTAGCCATAGCGTTCGAGGATGGTCCGATAGAGCTCGCGCAGAGGCCAATGGGAGATTGCGATCAGGGCGCGGAGCTGCGGGATGGCATCGGGCGCGCCCGAGCTGACAGGACGCGACGTGTAGGACGGCGTCGCTTGGGGCTCGAGGCTCGCAAGCGCAGCACGCCGGTCGGTGGTGGCGTGGCTACTCAAGCCGAGGCTCCGCGGGCGAGGCCGGCCAGGACACGCGTGGCTTCGGCACAGGTGTCCGCAACCGTTTTCAGCTTGCGGCCGAGCGATGCGTTGCCCTCAAGACCATCGGCGCTATGCTCGACCGCGAGGGCCGCCAGCTCAAGCGCCGCGCGAGCCCGTCCGTCGACGCTGACCGCGCTCGCCACTTTGTACACTTCTGCGGAAGTCGGATCGGTCGGCACGACCAAGGCATCAACCTCGCGCCGGCTCGCCGTGCTGCTCGATTCATCCGCCATGGCGGCGCGAACTCCCAAAATCGATTTACCTATGCAACCGATTGTGGGCCGCAATTGTTAGGACTTCGTTACACAGACCTTAACCAGTTCTTAACGATTCGGCCTCCGAACGGCGATTCACGTCAGCCCCAGCGCCAGTAGTCGTCGCCCTCCTTCATGTAGAAGCGGGCCAGGATCATGCGATGAACCTCGGAAGCGCCATCGACCAGCCTGGCCTGCGGCGCGTAGCGATACATCCACTGCAAGAGCGTGTCGCGCGAGTAGCCGCGGGCGCCGTTGAGCTGAAGGCATGTCGTGATCACCTTGTTCAAGGTCTCGGACACCTGAAGCTTGGCGGTCGAGATCTCTTTGCGGGCCTTGTCGCCCTGATCGAGCCTCCACGCGGCATGCATGGTGAGCAGACGGCCGATCTGGATGTCGACCGCGGCCTGACCCATCATCCACTGAACGCCCTCGTGCTCGGAGAGCGTCTTGCCGAACGAGCGGCGCTCGCCGACATAGGCCCGCGCAATCGACATGGCGCGCTCGGCCATGCCGAGCCAGCGCATGCAATGCGTAAGGCGCGCCGGACCCAAGCGGATCTGGGTCAGCTTCAGGCCATCGCCGACCGTCATCAGCAGGTTCTCTTCGGGGATCTCGAGGCCATCGAAGCGCAGCTCACAATGGCCGCCATGCTCCTCGGGCCCGAGGATCGGGACCTTGCGCACAATGCGCCAACCCGGCTGGTCCTTGTGAAACAGGAAGGCGGAAAGGCCGCGCCGGGGATCGTCAGATGTGCGCGCGACCAGGATGAAATGGGTCGATGCCCCTGCCCCCGTGATAAACCATTTGTGGCCGTTGACGATCCACTTGGCGCCGACCTTCTCCGCGCGAGTCAGCATCATGCCGGCTGGGTCGGAGCCTGAGCCCGGATGCGGCTCGGTCATCACAAAGGACGAGCGGACCTTGCCGTCGACCACAGGCTGCAGCCAGCGCGCTTTTTGCTCCTCGGTCGCGACCTGCTCGAGCACGCGCATATTGCCGTCGTCGGGCGCCGCGCAATTGAAGGTCGCGGGGCCGAAAATGCCGAAATTGGCCGCTTCGTAGAACGCCGCCTGTCCGACCATGCCGAGCCCGAGACCGCCGCGCGACTTGGGCATCTGCGGCGCCCACAGGCCGGCCGCCTTGGCCTTGGCGCGCATCTGATCGAGCAGGTCGAAGCGGATGTTGTCGTGCTCGGGATCGAAATTCTCCGTCGACGCCTCAAGCGGAATCAGGTGCTCGGCGACGAAGGCTTTCACGCGTTGGCGCAGCGCTTCGACTTCGGGCGACAGGGCAAAATCCATGGAACGGCTCTCCGAGATTGACGCGTCAATAGGGCTGGGCCGAGCGATAGGCGGCCCGTCTCACGAGGTCAAGGTTGTAATCTGACTTAGCGGTAGCTCGGACCGTGCACCCAGCCGACCATGACATCCCGCTGCCCGCGCGTGAGCGGCAGGATCCGGTGCATCCAGTAGGACGGGAAGATCACCATCGTGCCTGCCTTGCGGAAGGTTGCACGGTCAGCCGCCGCGTTGAAGAACTCGAGATCGCCGCCGTCATACTCAGCGCCGTCGGTCAGCTGGAGCGAGAACGACAACTTGCGCGAGGCCGAGTGAAACCGGCCCATGTCGATGTGCCAGTCGTACTTGTCCTGCCTCGGTCCGGTATAGCGCATCAGATAGGGCATGTCGTCATAGGCAAGCCCGCTCAGCTCGAACTGCCAATAGCTCGAATTTACCTCGCTGATGACGCGCAAGACCTTGCTGAGCGGGTAGCCCGAGGCCTGATCGAACTTGACGCGCTGCTCGACAACGCTCCGCGCTTTCCGTTCGACCGCCGGCGCACCATCCTGGCCGTGGCCGCCGACCAGGCCTTCGGTCCAGCCATTGGGGTCCGCGCTGCTGCGGATCTTCTCGCACTCCTCCCGCGTGAAATGCTCGCCGTGATAGACCATCGACACGTGGCGGTTCCTGACGGGGAGCGCGGGGATCACGATCATCGACGGCACGCCTCGGCTTTTTCTGATTTGAACGGCCAGTGACCGCCGAAACGGTAACCGAGCATCAATGGCGAAGTCCACCAGACTGATCCGCGGATGGGCCCACTTCGCCAAGTCGCAATGGCGCCGGTGAAATTCCGGTTAAGGGATCCTTAGGGCCGAGCCTCGATGCTGTGCCCCCGAATTCCTTCCTAAGCGGGAGCGCGCCACTATGGCTCACGTCACGCGGGTGCTGGTCGCCGACAGCAGCCTGACCACGCTCAATGACGCCGGCAGTCATCTTCGTGCCGCAGGCTGCCTCACCATGATCGAGATGGCGCCTTCGCGCGTGCGCTTTCGGGCCCGCACCGATCGGCCTGACGCCGTTTTCCTCGGCATGGGCTTCAGCGACGATGAGATCCTGCGGGTCGCGGATGAGCTCAAGAACGATCCGGTCACGCGCCGCCTGCCGCTCATGCTGATCGGAGCGCGCATGGCCCAGGCCGATCTCGGCCGCCGGTTGGCACGTTCGATCGATGGCGCGATCAGCTTTCCAATCGATGCTGCCGAAATCGGCGCCAAGCTCGGTACGGCAACGCGTCTCAAGGTCATGCGCGCCGAACTGCTGCGCCGCCATGTGACGCTCGGGCGTTACGGCATTGACGGCTTCTTCCCGGTCGATGCCCATGAAGATGAGGTGGCCCGTCCGCTCTTCGTGGCACAGCCCGCCGGCAACGAACATGCGCCTGACGTCAGTGCCGTGATCAATGGGGCCGGCGATCATGTTGGGCCCGAGCGGGCGCTCGCCACTCTGTCTCAAATGCGCCACGATGCCGTGATCATTCAGGGCGGTGGCGCGATGAGTGACGCCATGCTCGAACTCTGCGCCGATATTCGCCGGCACCCTGCTCTCTTCCATCTGCCCATCATCGTCCTCGCGCCCCAGGACACCCCGGGTCTGAGCTCCCAAGCCTTCGCCAAGGGGGCAAGCGAAGTGGTGGTGCAGCCCTTCGAGCGCGAGACGCTGCGTCTGAGCGTCGATGTTGCCGTGCGCCAGGCGCGCCTGCGCAGCCGGCTCCAGGCGGCCTATCGGCGCGGTGGCAATCCTGAGACCAATGATCCGGTTACCGGCCTCTTCACGGTCGAGTTCCTCTATCGCCACCTCGAGCTTCTGATCGAGGACGCGTTCCGCTGGAACCGTCAGCTCTCGGTCGTCACCTGTCTGATGCCGCAACTCGCCGGCATCGCGCATGAGCATGGCCGCGAGGCGGCCTCGGCCGTACAGCGCGCGGCGGCGACGGTCGTGTCGCGTCTCGTGCGCGGTGAAGATCTGTGCGCCTGCCTCGGCGATCAGGCCTTCTGCCTGGTGCTGCCCGAGAGCGGCATAGACTCCACCAATGCCATCACGCATCGCCTGCGTGGCGTGCTGCGTCACACCGAGTTCGGCATCAACGATGTCAGCAAGGCCCTTGTGCTGCAGGTTGAGCTCGGCTGCGCCGAGTTCCGGCCGGGCGACACGCCGGAGACGCTCGTAGCCCGGGCCCAGACGACCGCGCTCAGCGTCGCCGCCTAGTCCAAACCTACATCTGCCGTCCCATCCGGCCGCACCATCAGGTGCCGCCGGTGAAATCCATCGTGCCCCGGGCCAGCCCATGCTAGGCTCGCGCCATGCGCATCGACATCATCTCTGACACGATCTGCCCCTGGTGCTATGTCGGCAAGCGCCGCTTCGAGCGCGCATTGGCCGAGCTGCCGGCGGGCACCGAGGTGACGGTCGCCTGGTGGCCGTTCCAGCTCAACCCGCAAATGCCGCCCGAGGGCAAGGAACGCGCAGGCTATCTGGTCGAGCGTTTCGGCTCGGAGGAACGCGCGCGGGAGATCTTCCGTCCCCTCGAGGCTGCGGGCAGAAGCGAGGGAATCCCCTTCGCCTTCAATGAAATTCTGCGCACGCCGAACACCATGGCCTCGCACCGCCTGATCGCCTTTGCCGGCGAGCGCGGGCGCCAGAATGAGGTCGTCGAGGTTCTGTTCCGGCGCTATTTCGAGCTCGGCGAGGACATCGGAGAGCTCGGTGTCCTGGTGGCGTCGGCCGTTGAGGCCGGCCTCGATGAGGATGAGACGCGTGCCTATCTTGAGAGCGATCAGGGTCGCTCCGAGGTCGAGGCGGGCGACGTCGCCGCGCGCAAGCTCGGCATCAATGGCGTGCCCTGCTTCATCGTCAATGCCCGCTATGCGTTGTCGGGCGCGCAGGAGCCTGAGGTGTTTCGCCGGGTCTTTGATCTCGCCGCCAACGAAGTAGAAACAGCGACGAGCGAGCAGAGCTAGAGGCTATCGGCCGACATCCTTGCGCGGGTTGATCGGCTCACCCGATCCGCCGCCGCCACCACCCTCAAAGATCGTGAAGATGTTCCGAAAGATGCCCGGGGCCAGAACGCTCAGCGGGTTGACCGTGATCGTTGGCCGTTCGAGGTGGCCGGTCACCGAGTAATTGGCGGCGAACACGCCGCCGCCCTCACCGCCGGTCAGGATATCGCCGATCAGTGGAATCGAGCTGAGCGCGCTGTTGATCGCATAGATCGGCACGATCGTGCCCTTGAGATCGATCTGATCGGTCGCGAGATTGACCGTGCCCGTACCGTTGACCCCGAGCGAGGCGCCGGACGTTCTCGCCTCCTTCACCGTCAGCACGTCGCCGAACAGCGTGAACGGCATATAGAGCTGCTGGAAGGACAGGCCCTCACCGCCGAGCACGTCGACGATGCCCGTGAGCGATGCAAAGGTCAGCAGATTGGCAAGCGTCGGCGCGTTCCGCACCTTGTAGTCGTCGACCTGGACATAGCCCTCGACCGGGCCACCCTCCAAATCGTCCAGAATCCGGGCCTCGAGGTAGAGGCTGCCGCCGATCGCATTGTCATAGACATCGAACGCCCGCGCCACCGACCCCGCATCGTCCGACTGCACGATCAAACGCCGCCGCTTGCCGTCTGGCTCAAGGCGCAGCCGGATTGGCTGGCCGCTGACCAGCGTTCCTTCAAGGTAGGCCGTGCGTAGCCCCTCGCCGTTGAAGTCCATGCGACCGCGAGCGTCGGTGATCTGCTGGTCCGCGCGCGTGATCAGGCGTTTGACGTCGAGCTCGAGATCGAGATCGGTGGTCCTCTCGCCGCCGCTCGACATGAGGTCGCCGAGATAAGGCCGGAGATCGAGGCTCTCGCCGCCCACGCTGATGCGCAGCTTGTCGCCGGTCTTCGCCGGCGGTCGGATCCGGGCATTGGCATCGGTGAGGCCGATCAACATGCGGCTGACCACCAGCTCGCGCAGCTTGAGTGATGCTGAATCGAGCGTCGCGCTACCTTCGAAAAGACCGTCCTTTGCCTGCAGCGTGAAGGATTGCACCGAGGCGTCTCCTTCCGGCGGCAGGAACACGCGGAGCGAGAGTGAGGCTTCATTTCCGGCGGGCTTTTGCCAGTAGAGCTCGGGCAGGTTGAGCTCGGCCTTACCCACATCGATCGCGGCCTCAAGCTGACGGCGCTTGCGATTGGTTTCCGTGTAACGGATGACGGCGGGCAACGGTCCCTTCACATAGGGCGTCAGATCGAGACCGAGGCGTGTGCGGGCGGCGTCATCAAGCGTGAGGTTGAAGTCATAACGGCTGAGAAACGGCGCCTTCGCGCCGAAATTCTCGCGCCAAGTGAATTTGGCTGGCACGCCCTCGAGCGTGAGCGTGCCTGAAGCGTCCAGTCCATCGGCGGAATCAAGCGACACCTTGACCGAGCCGTCACGCGCGTCGAGGCTGGAAAACAGGCCGTTCACCGAGAACTCTTCTATCGTCGCCGTCGAGGTAATCGCAACCGCGGCGGGATCGAGATCGTCGAGCAGGGGAAATTGCGCGCCGATCTGGCCACGCGCCGCGCCGCCGACTTGCGAGGGTTTCAACCCGACCTTGCTCGGATAGCCGAGTGGTGGCGCGTCCAGCACTTCGAGAGCGTCAACCATCGAGCCCTCGACATCAACGAGCACGGTCATCTCGGCAACGTCGTTGCCGATGCCGGTCATCTCCACGACCGCCTTCGGTGCCCTGACCTTGCCGATCGAGCCATCGCGCATCTCGATCGTCATGGTCCGCCCGTCCGTCCGCCCGTAGCCCCTGACGCCAAGCGCCTTGGGCTGACCGTTAAGGTAATTCATCGTCGCGTTGACCCACTCGAAATCCATGGCGAGCTCGCCCGGCAACAACAGCCGAGGCGCACCTTCATTGAGGCGGCCTGGCGCAAGCTTGAGCTCGGCGGTGATGCGCTCCATCACGCCAACACTGACATTGGTGACGATCCAGTCCCGCCCGCCCGGCGCGAGGCCACTTGGCCAATAGCGCGCGAACTGATCGAACGGCAGGTCGAGAATATTGAGCGTGCCGATGACGCCGGTCCCCGCCTCCGTGGTCTCGCCAACGCCGCTGAACGTGATCGACGTGCCATTCAGATCCATGAACAGATCGTCAATCGTGAGGCTGGTGTGATCGGCATTGATCTCGCCCTTGGTCTGCGCGACCACGATATCGAGCGGCTCCGGCATGATCGAGGTCGGCAGAGTCAGCCGGCCCGAGTCCGCGGCGAGATCGAAGGTGGTGCGGCCGATCTGGCCGTCCGTATTCATGGTGAGGCCGATCTCGCCCGAGATCGGCAGATCGATGCCCTGAAAATCGGCCAAGGCCGGCAGATAACGCGCAAGCTTGGTTGGCACGATGTTGGCAAACCTGAGATTGGTGGCGATGGTCTGGCTGGCCCGGTCGTAGCGGGCGGCGCCGGCGAGCGGCATGTCGAGCTCACCCAGGCGTGCGATCATGTCGATCTGGCCGGTCAGCCCGCTCTCGGTTCTCATCAGGACAAGATTGGCCTGTGGCAGCTCGATCAAGAGGCCGAGCGTTTCGTCCTCGATGATGACATTGGCATCGACGATGCTCAGTTGTTGCAGCAGCCCGAGCGGGCGTTTGGGGTCTCGTTCCTCGGTCACGCCGCCGAGCAACGATGCAAAGGCGGGGTCACTGCCACCGCCGGTGCGCGCAGGCCCCAGGCCGAAGCTGATCGAGCCATCGACCGAGCGATGCAGCACCACTTCGGGCCGCATCAGTTCGATCGAGGTCGGCGAGACCTGTCCGCGCAACAATTGGAGCCCGCTCAGGCCGAGCGAGAGCTCGGGCACCGTGCCAAGCAGCCTGTTTTCCGCATCGAGGACGCGAACATCGCGCACCAGGATGTCGAGCGAGCGCTCCCAGCCCGCCCAGCTCAGAATCGTGTCAGAGAACTCGACCCGGTAGTCGGAATCGCCCGATTTGAAGGCGTCCGCGACATAGGGCGACAAGAAGCCGAGCGAGATCGGGCCCGCCGAAAGCCGCCAAGCCAGCACCGCAAAGAGGATCGCCACGCTCGCAAACACCGCGGCCAGCACGCTCAGCGCCAGCTTGATTGCTCTCTTCATCCGGTGACGGCTATGGTGGGAGAACCTGTGCACACGCCCGCGAGACCTCGCGGGGCCTGAATCGGCAGGCATCGCGATGTCGTTACTACCCTTCATAGCAGATATCGAGAGGCTCCCGAAGCCGGCGGATGCCGAAGCCGTTGCGCGCGGCCTTGAGCAGTGGGGTCAGCGCGCGAGCGAGCTGAACGATCACCACGAGAAGGCATCCTGCGCCGCTCTCGCGTCCGATCGCGCCGGGCGCGCGCTGTTGAGCGGGCTGTTCGGCAACTCGCCGTTCCTGAGTCAGGCGCTCCTGGCCGAGCCCACCATTCTCTGCTCGATCGCCGAGCACGGATTCGCAACGAGCCTCGGGCGAGTCATCGACACGCTCGGTGAGCCGAGCTGCTTCGGCGCACCGCGCGAGACCATCGCGCGCAATCTTCGCATCGCGCGCCGACGCGTCGCCATGATCGTGGCGCTCGCCGATCTGTGCGAAGTCTGGCCGCTCGAGCGGGTGACGGGCGCTCTGTCGGCTTTCGCCGATGCCGCCATTCAAGCTGCGCTCAGCCATCTGCTCAAGGAGGCATCGAGCGCGGGCCAGCTTCCACCGCTCGATCCCCTCGATCCGACGCACGGGAGCGGCATCTTCGTGGTTGGCATGGGCAAGCTCGGCGCGCGCGAGCTGAACTATTCCAGCGATGTCGACCTCATCATCCTCTATGACAGCGAACGCCTCAAAGGGGCGAGCGGTGACGCCCAGCAGACGCTGCAACGGCTGACCCGCCAGCTCGTGACGCTCCTAAGCGAGCGCACGCAGGACGGCTATGTGCTGCGGGTCGACCTCAGGCTCAGACCTGACCCCGGCTCCACCCCACTCGCCATCTCAACGGGCGCCGCCGAAACCTACTACGAGACTTTGGGCCAAAATTGGGAGCGGGCCGCCATGATCAAGGCCAGGCCCGTGGCCGGTGATCTCGAATCCGGCCACCTCTTTCTGTCCCGTCTTCGGCCGTTCGTCTGGCGCAAGCACCTGGATTTCGCCGCCATTCAGGATATTCATTCGATCAAGCGACAGATCAATGCCCACAAGGGACATCTGGTGATTGCGCTTCTCGGCCACGACATCAAGGTCGGGCGCGGCGGCATTCGCGAGATCGAGTTCTACGCCCAGACACAGCAGCTGATCTGGGGCGGCCGGGTGCCCGAGCTCCGAGTCGCTGGCACCTGTCCGGCGCTCCGTGCGCTTGCCACCATCGGTCAGACGGAGCAGTCGGTCTGCGGCGACTTGATCGAGGCCTATCGCTTCCTGCGCCGGACCGAACACCGAATCCAGATGGTCGCCGACGAGCAGCGCCACCATTTGCCACCGGACGATGCCGGCTTCGGACGAATCGCGACCTTCCTCGGCCACCGTAGCGGCATTGCGTTCGGCGAGGAGCTGACCCGCCGGCTCGAGACCGTCGAGCGCCATTACGCGGCGCTCTTCGAGGACGCGCCCGAGCTTGGCAGTGGTGAGGGCAATCTCGTCTTCACGGGCACGGAAGACGACCCGGATACTCTGAAGACGTTATCGTCGCTCGGCTTTCGCGATGGCTCGGCGATCTCGGCGTGCGTGCGTGGTTGGCACCACGGACGCATCCGCGCGACCCGTTCGACCCGCGCGCGCGAGCTTCTGACCGAGCTCATGCCGGCGCTCCTGAAGGCGTTGGGGCGCACGGTCAATCCCGACGCGGCGTTCATGAAGTTCGACGAGTTCCTGTCGCGGCTTCCGGCCGGCGTGCAGCTGTTCTCGCTGTTCTATTCCAGGCCAGCGCTTCTCGATGAGGTCGCCGAGGTCATGGGCAGCGCGCCTCGCCTCGCCGAGCATCTCAGCCGCCGAGTCAGCCTGCTTGAAGGGATGCTCAGCGGCGATTTTGATGCGCCGGTGCCGTCTCGCGAGGCAATCAAGGCGGAGCTCGAGGCTAGCCTCGCGCACCTCGTGGACTTTCAGGACGTGCTCGATGGGCTCCGTCGCTATGTGCATGACGGCGAGTTCCAGATCGGCATGCAATTGCTGCGCAACCGGGTGTCGGCTGCGCAAGCGAGCCGAAACCTCAGCGATCTGGCCGATGCGGCTATCCTCACGCTGCTGCCGCGGGTCGAGGCCGAGTTCGCGCGCGCCCATGGCGTCGTGCCGGGCGGCGCCTTCGCCGTGCTGGCGTTGGGCAAGCTCGGCTCACAGGAGCTGACGTTTGATTCGGATCTTGACCTGGTTTTCGTTTATGACGCGCCTGAGGGGCTCGACAGCATGTCGGACGGCGAGCGCCCGTTGGCGGCAAGCCAATACTACGCGCGCCTGAGCCAACGCCTGACCAGTGCCCTGACCGCGCTGACCGCCGAGGGGCGACTTTACCAGATCGACACGCGCCTCAGGCCCTCCGGCAATGCCGGGCCGGTCGCCTCCGAGGTGCGCGCGCTCGAGCAATACCACACAGAGGCGGCCTGGACCTTCGAGCACATGGCGCTGACCCGTGCCCGCGTGCTGTGCGCGCCGCCCCCGCTGGCCGAGCGCATTGGGCGGATGATCCGAGCTGTTCTGCATCGGCGGCGCGACCCTGCACAACTCGTGCTCGATGTCGCCGACATGCGGGTGCGGATCGAGCAGGAGCGTGCGACCAGCAATCCCTGGATGCTCAAGCACTCGCGGGGCGGTTTGCTCGATCTTGAGTTCATCGCGCAGTACCTCGCGTTGCGAGAAGGCGCGAACCATCCCGCGGTGCTGGATCGAAGCGCGGCCGAGGTGTTCGACCGGCTGGGCAAAGCCGGCGTGCTCGGCCAGCAGGAGACGCTGGCGCTCGGCGCGATGTGCCGGTTCTTCGCAACCCTGCAAATCCTGCTGCGCCTCACGGTGGGCACAGCGCGCGACGAAGCCAAGTTTCCGGTCGGTGTGCGCCAAACCCTCGCGCGTGCCACGGAGATGCGCGATTTCAACGCCGTCAGGCGGCGGCTCATGGATGCGCAGGCCTATGTGCGCAGCTATTTCGAGCGTACCATTGAGCGGCCGGCCGCGCTGGCCCGCCAGCGCCAGCGGCAGATCGAGCGAAAAAAGGGGAGCGAGTGATGGCCAAGGAACTCAAGGAAGGCGACAAGGCGCCCGACTTCTCGGCGGCGACCGATGGCGGCGGCAAGCTGAAACTGTCGAGCCTCAAGGGCAAAAATGTCGTGCTCTATTTCTATCCCAAGGACGATACGCCCGGGTGCACGACCGAAGCATGCGGCTTCCGCGACAACCTGCCGAAGTTCGGCAAGGTGGACGCCGAGATCATCGGCGTGTCGAAGGACAGCGCGAAGAGCCACGACAAATTCAAGGCGAAATACGAGCTGCCATTCACCCTGGTCTCGGATGAGGACGGCGCGATCTGCGAGGCCTATGGCACCTGGGTCGAGAAGAGCATGTATGGCCGCAAATACATGGGCATCGACCGCGCGACCTTCCTGATCGACAAGAAGGGCATGTTGCGGCACCTCTGGCGCAAGGTGAAGGTGACGGGCCACGTCGATGAGGTGCTTGCGGCGGTCAAGGCCTTGTGACGCTCACGCTATGCCTGGCGGCGCACGCGGTTTTGACTTGCGCCGACGCCCGTGAGAAGGCCGCGCTCACTGGGCAATTTGCATCCGCGTGGCGTGCGGGCGGGATCAAGCAGATTGGACACGGCGCGCTGCCGGATCGGCCGGCTCGCCCGGCGAGCCCGGAGCTTATGGCCCCGCGTGAGATGCCGCGTCGGCGCACCGGCGGGCTTGCGGGCCGCATCGCCCTGCTCCACGCGCTCGCCCATATCGAGCTCAACGCCATCGATCTTGCCTGGGACCTGATCGGTCGGTTTTCCGACGATGCCCTGCCGCGCGCCTTCTATGACGATTGGGTCGCGGTTGCGGATGACGAGGCGCGCCACTTCGGGCTGCTGGCCGATCGGCTCGAGGCGCTTGGCTCGTACTATGGCGCCTTGCCGGCGCATGACGGACTCTGGCTCGCGGCACAACGGACCGCGCATGATCTGTTGGCGCGGTTGGCCGTTGTGCCCCTCGTCCTGGAGGCGCGTGGGCTCGACGTGACACCAGGGATCGCGTCTCGCTTGCGTGACGCTGGAGATGTTGACAGCGCCGCCATTGTCGAGGTGATCGCGGCTGAAGAGGTGAGCCATGTCGGCGCGGGTTGGCGCTGGTTTGTCTATGCGGCAACGGCGCGCGGCGCGGAGCCCGAGCGCACTTATCGCGAGTTGATCCGAGCGCACTACGGCGCTGCGCTGAAGCCTCCATTCAACAGTGCCGCACGACTGAAGGCCGGGCTTCCGCCGGCCCTTTGCGATGCCGCGGGGTGAGCATTCGTAGCGCATTGCGGTTCGGGTGGTGGGAAGGCTAGGTTGAATCCCAACAAATTCGGGCTGTGGGCCTGCGTGATAGGGGGAGAACGATCGCCATGCGTTATCCGCGCCTGTTTTCGGAATGGAAGCTGCGCAACACGACGATCAAGAACCGCGTGGTGTTTCCGCCGACCTGTCCGAGCTGGGTGTCGGACCCGTGGAGCGGCGTCTTCATCGACATGGCGACAAACTATTACGCCGAACGCGCCAAGGGCGGCGTCGGCCTCATCATCATCGGCGGCACCCACGTTCATCCCTCCTCGATCAGCGCGCCGCTGCTGATGCCGCAACTGTTCGATGATCGGAACATCGGCCCGCTCTCGAAGATCGCGGACGCAGTCCATGCCGAGGGTTGCAAACTCGGCATCCAGCTCTGGCACTCCGGCGTGCGCGGGTTCCCCACCTTCAAGCAGGCGGCGGGCTTCGACCCCGATGCCACCTGGTACACGCTCTCGCCATCCCAGGTGCCCTTGGGCGAGTTCCCCGGCGCCTCGACGCCGAAGGCAATGGACGAGGACGAGATCGAGGAAATCCTTGAGGCCTATGCCTCGGCCGGTCGGCGCGCGATCCAGGCGGGGCTCGATGGCGTTGAGCTCCATCTCTCGCACGGCTATCTGCCCTGGCAGTTCCTCTCGCCGCTCTACAACAAGCGTACCGACCGCTGGGGCGGCTCCTATGAAAATCGCATGCGCTTTCCGGTCGAGGCGTTGAAGCGCATCAGGAAGGCGATCGGCGACAAGCCCTGGCTCGGCTTCCGCATCAACTCGACGTCGTTCTGGCCGGGCGACCTAGAGATCGAGGACATTCAGAAAATCGTGCCCGACCTCCAGAAGGTCACTGACACGGACTATGTGAACGTCTCGGCTGGCGTGCACCACACCTTCATCCACACGCCGATGGAGTTCCAGGGTGGCTGGGAGCGCGGCTATGCGCGCAAGATCCGCGAGGTCTCGAAGAAGCCGGTGCTGGCGGTCGGGCGCATCAACTCGCCCGACATCGCGGAAGCGCTGCTCGAAGCGGGCGATGCCGACGCGATCTGCCTCGCGCGCCAGCTCTTCACCGATCCCTATTGGGCCAAGAAGGCCGAGGCCGGCAAGGCGGAGGACATTCGCTCCTGTGTTGCCGCCAATTTCTGCTGGAAGAGCGTGAGCCGCGGCGGACGGGTGCAGTGCGTCTACAACCCCGCGGTCGGGCGCGAGGGCGAATGGGGCGAAGGCAAGCTCGTCAAGGCATCGAAGCCGAAGAGGCTCGTCGTAATCGGCGGCGGGCCGGCCGGCCTCGAATATGCCCGCATCGCCGCGGCGCGCGGCCACAAGGTGGTGATCCTCGAACGTGAGTCCGAGACCGGCGGCCATGTGCGGCTCCAATCCTACCTGCCGAGCCGCGCCGAGTTTGGCGACATCACGCGCTGGCTCGCCGATCAAGCGCAAAAGAACGGCGCCGTGATCCGCACCGACAGCCCGGTCGAGGAGGACGGCCTCGATGACCTGCTCAAGGTTGAGAAGCCGGATCATGTGGTGGTGGCGACCGGCTCCGCCGTGTGTGTCGACGGCTTCCAGGGCTGGACCGCCGAGCCGATCGCCGGCTGGGATTCAGGGAACTGCATCGGCTGGGACGAGGTGGTGAAAGCGAAGCAGCGCGCGGCCGGCGTCTCGTTCCCCGGTCACGTGGTCGTGCTCGACGACATGTGCGACGTGGTCGCGCCCTTGACCGCGGTTGCGCTGAAGGAGTCCGGTGCCGCCGCTGTCACCCTCGTCACGCGCTGGCCGATGGTCGGCATGGAGACGATGCTCGACGTCTATTTCGACTGGATCATGCCAAAGCTTTACAAGGCCGGCGTGCGCATTCTTGTCGATCACTTCCCCAAGAAGGTCGAGGGCAAGGCCATGACCGTCTTCAATGTGCACCACGAGGAGGCGGTCGAGACGCTCAAGGCCGATTGGATCGTGATGGCGACCGGCCGCCGGTCGGAGGATGGTCTCTACAACGCGCTCAAGGCGCGCGGCGTCTCGGTCGAGACCATCGGCGACGCCACCGCGCCGCGCTACACTTATGAGGCGGTGTACGAAGGCCACCGCGCGGCGAGGAAGGTGTAGCGGCGCGCGAGCATCACAAAAATCCGTCATGGCCCGGTTGGTGCGGGCACTGCCGGACCATGAGTCAATCATTTCACGTCATTGCCGGGCTTGACCCGGCAATCCAGGCTTACACCGACAGACTGTTGTAGAGGTCGTCCCAATCAGGATTGTGGCTCTCGATCAGTTCCAGCTTCCAGGCGCGGCTCCAATGCTTCATCGTCTTCTCACGCTGGATCGCCCGCACAATCTCATCGTGCATCTCGAAGTAGACCAGAAGCTTGGTGCCATAGCGCTTGGAGAAACCATCAACAAGCCCTTCCCGGTGCTCATACGTGCGGCGGACGAGGTCACTCGTTACGCCGATGTACAGCGTGCCGTTACGCCGGCTCGCCATGATGTAGACGTAGGCCGCCATGTGCGGCCATCGAAGGCGGCCTGGATTGCCGGGTCAAGCCCGGCAATGACGGCCGTTGGGTAAAATAGCCCTACCGGTCGCCTTTCTTCTTGGAACCTGTCCGAACAACCCCGAGCGCTGGATCAGTGGATTTGGCTGGCATGGCCACTTCGACTTCGAGGGTTGCCGGCTCCCCCAACACGCCGATGCGGTGCGCGAGCGAGGCGGCCATGAACTCGTCGAGGTCGCCGTCGAGCACGGCGGACGGGCTCGTGTTTTCGATGCCGGTGCGCAGGTCCTTCACGAGCTGATAGGGCTGCAGCACGTAGGAGCGGATCTGGTGGCCCCAGCCAATGTCGGTCTTCTGCGCATTGATCGCGTTGGCCGCTTCTTCCCGCTTCTGTAGCTCAAGCTCGTAGAGCCGTGCGCGCAGCATGCGCATGGCCTCGGCCCGGTTCTTGTGCTGCGAGCGCTCGGCCTGGCACTGCACCACGATGCCGGTCGGGTTGTGGGTGATGCGCACCGCGCTGTCGGTGCGGTTGACGTGCTGGCCGCCGGCACCGGACGCGCGATAAGTGTCGATGCGCAAATCCTTGTCCAGGATCTCGATCGAGATCGTGTCATCGACCACCGGGAAGACCCAGACCGAGGCGAAGCTCGTGTGCCGGCGCGCCGCCGAATCATAGGGCGAGATGCGCACCAGCCGATGCACGCCGCTCTCGGTCTTGAGCCAGCCATAGGCGTTCATGCCGCTGACCCTGACCGTGCTCGACTTGATGCCCGCCTCTTCGCCCGCGCTCTCCTCGATCCACTCGACCTTGTAGCCATGCTGCTCCGCCCAGCGCACATACATGCGGAGCAGCATCTCGGCCCAGTCCTGCGATTCGGTGCCGCCGGCGCCGGCGTGGACTTCGAGGAACGCGTCATTGCCGTCGGCCTCGCCCGAGAGCAGGCCTTCGAGCTCGAGCTTCTTGGCCTCGGCCGCGATCTTCTTCAGCGCCTCGACCGCCTCGGCGTGGACCGCCTCCTCGCCCTCGGCCTCGGCGAGCTCGGCGAGGCCGAGCGCATCGGCCAGGCCGCCCTCAAGCCGGCGATAGCCACCGATCGCGTTGTCGAGCCGCGTGCGCTCGCGCATCACCTTCTGGGCGGCCGGCGGGTCGTTCCAGAGATTGGGGTCTTCGGCCTTGGCGTTCAGCTCCGCGAGCTCTTTCTCGGCGGCATCGAGGTCAAAGATGCCTCCTCAGCAGCACCAGCGACTGCTCGATCTGCTGTGACAGGTTGGCGACTTCGGCGCGCATGGTCTTGCCTTCCGCGGGCGATCAAACGGGGCGGGAGTTGGCCGCAGAGCGGCCGCGACGTCAATAGAGGCCGTCGGTCAGCTCGCCGCCTTCCTCAGTGAAGCCGGCGGTATCGGCCGAATCCTGGAGCACGTCGCCAAGATCGCTCAGCATGAGGTGCTTGCCCTCGGTGCCACTGCGAAAGGCCTCCAGCACCACCGCGCCCTCGCCCCCCGATGGCGGCATGCCGGAGCGCAAATCGACGCGGGCAAAGCGCACACCGTTCGGCACGCGGAATGGCACGGCCGGCTTGTCCTTGATGACTTCCGCCATGAACTCCTTGAAGATCGGCGCGGCCACCTTGCCGCCGGCCTCGCCGCGCCCGAGGTCCTGTGGGGTGTCGAAGCCGACATAGGTGGCGACCACGAGGTCGGGCGAGAAGCCGATGAACCAGGCGTCCTTGTAGTCGTTCGAGGTGCCGGTCTTGCCGGCGAGCGGCACGCCAAGCGAGGCGACCACGCGTGCAGTGCCGCGTGTGACGACGCCCTCCAACATCGACACGATCTGATAGGCGCTCACTGGGTCGAGCACGCGTTCGCGCTGATCCAGCAACGCGGGTGGCGCCGCTGCGGCCGCGCCGACCACCTGGCAACCTTCACAGGCGCGGCCGTCGCGCCGGTAGATCGTCGCACCCGTCTTGTCCTGAATGCGCTCGATCAGTGCTGGCTCAATCCTCTTGCCGCCGTTCACGATGATCGAATAGGCGGTCGCCATGCGGAGCAGCGTGGTCTCATAAGACCCAAGTGAGGTCGAGAGCACGCGCGGAAGTTCATCGGCGACGCCGAGCCGCTTGGCGTAGTCCGCGATCACCTCCATGCCGACATTCTTGGCGATGCGCACCGTCATCAGATTGCGTGATTGCTCGAGGCCATAGCGCAGCGTGCTCGGGCCGCTGAAATCCCCGCCATAGTTCTGCGGCCGCCACATCGGCAGGCCTGGCCCCTGCGGCAGCTCGATCGGGGCGTCGTTGACCACGGTCGAGGGCGTGAAGCCATGGTCGAGAGCCGCGAGATAGACAAACGGCTTGAATGACGAGCCCGGCTGCCGCATTGCCTGGGTCGCGCGGTTGAACTCGCTCTCGGCATAGGAGAGGCCGCCGACCATGGCGAGCACGCGCCCGGTGTGGGGGTCCATCACCAGCATGCCGCCACGCACGATCGGCACCTGCCGCAGATTGTAACGATTGGGCACCTTCGAATTGGCCTTGGGCTCGACCAGGATTAGGTCACCCGGCTCGAAGACGTCGAGCAGCTTCTTGACCGGCGGCCCGAGCTTGCCACTTTCGGATACGCGGCGCGCCCACGCGACGTCTTCGAGCGCGATCGTGCCTTTTGTGCCGTCGGTGAGACCGATCTCGGCTTCCTTGCCGCTGATCGCGAGCACGAGCGCGAGCGGCCAATGGGGCGCCGCAGCAACCGGGCGCGTTTGCCCCGCCAAGGTCGTCTTGAAATCACCCTCGACCGACAGCTTCGCGAGCGCGCCGCGCCAGCCATGACGACGGTCATAGGCCCCAAGACCATTCTGAAACGCACGATCGGCGTACGCCTGGAGCTTCGGATCAAGCGTCGTGCGTACCGAGAGGCCGCCGCGATAGAGCTTGTCCTCGCCGTAGCGTGTGATCAGCCAGCGCCGTGCCTCCTCGGCGAAATACTCGGCATGAACCATCTCGGTCGTGTCGCGCGCCCGCATGGCGAGGGGTTCCGCCTTTGCTTGCGTGGCCTCCGCGGCGGTGATGACACCATTCTCGGTCATCTGGTCGATTACCCAATTGCGTCGCGAGAGCGCGGCGTCCGGGTGTTTGACCGGATGGTAGTTGTTTGGCGCCTTGGGCAGCGCCGCGAGGTATGCCGCTTCGGCGACGGTCAACTCATCGAGCGACTTGTTGAAATAGTCGAGCGCTGCCGCGGCGACGCCATAGGAGCCGATGCCGAGATAGATCTGGTTCAGGTAGAGCTCGAGGATGCGGTCCTTGCTGTATGTCTGCTCGATGCGGACTGCGAGGATCGCCTCCTTGACCTTGCGCGAGAAGCTTACTTCGTTGGTAAGCAGGAAGTTCTTGGCCACCTGTTGCGTGATCGTCGACGCGCCGACCAATTTCTTATCGCCACCAATGTTGAGCACGTTCTTCCAGAGCGCGCCGACCATGCTCATCGGGTCGACGCCGAAGTGCTCGTAGAAGTTCTTGTCCTCCGCCGATAGGAACGCCGAGACCACGAGCTTCGGCGTGGCGGTCAACGGCACGAAGACGCGCTTCTCGATCGAGTATTCCGCGACCAACCTCCCGTCACCGGCGTGAAGCCGCGTAACGATCGAGGGATCATAGGCGGCGAGCTGATTGTGATCAGGCAGGTCGCGTCCATAGAAGTAGAACGCGAGGGCGCCACCGCCGGCCACGATGGCGGCGAGAGCGACGATCACGATGAGGAAGATGATGACGAAGCGCTTCATGCTGGCTGCAATGGTATCATCGACCGTGCCTACGACCAGCCCCCGCCGGCGTCAATTCCGGGTGGCCGCGATTATTGGCCGGAAATCTTGCCCGAACTGTGACGGCGTTAACAGGATCGGCGCGCAAAATAGGCGTCAACCGCCTTAACCACAGCCTTCATGATCTTTGACCGGGTGGCCGCGTTGCGCAGGCCCTTCTCGTCGACCTTGTTCGACAAATAGCCCATTTCCACCAGGACCGAGGGCACGTCAGGCGCCTTCAGCACCCGGAATCCGGCAAATCGATGCGGCCGGGGCAGGAGGCGTGTCTGCTTTTTGATGTGCTTGGTCAGGCCGGAGGCAAACACGGCCGAGCAGTTCATGGTCGATTGCTGCACCAGCGAAATCAGGATGCGCGCGACCTCCTCGTCATAGTCTTCGCCAATATCGATGCCGGCGACCAGGTCGGAGCTGTTCTCGCGCCTGGCAAAGGCCTCGGTCTCGGCATCCGATGCCGTCTCAGAGAGCGTATAGACCGATGCGCCCCGTACCTTCGGGCTGTCGTGCTTATCGGCGTGGAGTGAGATGAACAGCTCGGACTTGCCTTTCCGGGCGATCTCGACGCGTTCGGCCAGCGGCACATAGATGTCCGAGTTCCGGGTCATTACCACCCGGTACCTCCCGGTGGCCTCGAGAAGTCGCCTGAGTTCTCGCGCCGCCGCGAGGGTAATGTTTTTTTCGAGCGTCCCGAGCGACCCGATGGCCCCCGGATCCACCCCGCCATGCCCGGCGTCAATCGCGACCACGCGCTTGGCGCTCGCGCGCTCGGCATCTGAAGCTGCCTTCTGGTCGGCCTGGCCACGCGGGGTGAGTGCGGCCTGAGCCTCCTCCTTGGCGGGGGGTTTGGGCGGCGTCTGATCGGCCTTGTTTCCGCCATCCGGCCCGTCGCCGACGGTGGTTCGGGTTTCCACCGTCTTTGGAACCTTGGTCGGTCTGAGCTCGATCTGAAGCCGCGTCTTGCCGTCGACGGTGCGCAACTCCGTGCCGGCAACCCGGGCGGGCTCCTTCAGGTCGAGCACGAGGCGCGACGTGGCCGGGTTGAACTGACCGAACCGGAGCTGCGCGACCACGCCCTTTCTTGGTAATGCCCCTGAAATGGCGTCCGGCCACTGGACCACCGGCAGGTCGACGACAACGCGATCCGGCGAATCGAGGGTGAAGATTTCGGCCCGAAGAGAGCCTTTCCCGATCAGCGTGACTCGCGTCGCGCCGTCCGAGAGCGAAACACGTACCTCGGTGATCCGAGTCGAGGCGGCCTCGGCGCCCGCCTGTATCGCGCACGAAAGCAGCCCCACGAGCACCAGAAAGGCCCAGCGGAGGCTTTTTAAGCTATTGATCATTCGAGGTATTTTTCGTCACCGGGAAGGCCTGCCTGCGTTCTTGCTTGAACCCTGCGCCGAGCCAATCACCGACGCCCGGAATGGGTTTCGGATTGTTTTGCTGAGCCCATGGGACATATGATGACCCCCAGCAGACCCGTCTCGATATTCCTGAGCGCGCGAAGCGTTCAGCGAGGCAAGGCCTCGGGTGCAGATCCGGGGATGATCGGGCGATCAGCTCCGCCACGCATATACATGCTGGTGTGTATGTTTCCGAGACTCGTGGCCAATCACCGAATCACGATGTCGTTCATCGTCGCACGGTCCGTACCCTCCTGGCAACGCAACGGCGTTGCCGCGTTCGATGGGCAGCGGCCGCGCGTGTCTTCCAACCGCATGAAACTCACCGGGCTGTCCGCGGCCGCGCCAACCGCTGGTAGGCGCGACGCCGCCCTGAGGACGAGAGAATATGGCAACCAAAAGAATGCTGATCGACAGCAGCCATCCCGAGGAAACTCGCGTGGTGGTCGCGACGGGCAACCGACTCGATGAGTTTGACTTTGAAACGTCGACCCGCAAACAGCTCAAGGGAAACATTTATCTCGCCAAGGTGACGCGCGTAGAGCCGTCGCTCCAGGCGGCCTTCGTCGACTATGGCGGCAATCGTCATGGCTTTTTGCCGTTCAGCGAAATTCACCCCGACTACTACCAGATCCCGGTTTCCGATCGGGAGGCCCTGTTCCGCGAGCAGGAAGCCGCGGAGGCCCACGAGGAGGAGGAGGAAGAGCGGCGAACGCGCGGTCGCCGACGCCGTCAACGTCACCCCTCCCCGCAAAGCGGCGGGAGCCCGATCGAACCGGCGGAAGAGTCTGAGTCAATCGGCCCTGCGGGAGAGCAGGCTGGGGATGATGTCGGTTCGTTCGAGCCCAATATTTGGGAACCGGATGACGCCGAGCAGGGTGAGCCGCACGATGATGACCTCTCCAAGGGCCCGGATTCGTGGCAGGCGCTCGAGACGGGAGCGCCGCCTACCCTATCCCGCCCGCCGGAGGAGGATCGGGGGTTAGACGACGATTCCGGTGACATGGAGTCGGACGAAGCCGGGTACGAACCCTATGAGATAGAAGCGACCGGCAACGCGCCGCCGCCTCCCTATGATGACTCGCCGGATGCCGACGAGAGCTATTCGCCCAGCGATGTCGAGCCGTCCGGGTCGTCGTCGTCATATGCGGACGAGGCCAGGGCGCAGACCGAGGAATCACCCGCACAGCGGTTCGCGCCATCAGAGGGCCAGGATGAGACTCCGATCGAGAGGCGTGAAGAACCCGAGGCGGGCGCTCCAAACGGCAATGGCGCACCGGCCAACGCCGAGGGAGCCAGTGTTGAGGAGATTGGCGGCGACGAGGTCGACGACCAGGAGCGCCGTCGCGCCCATGTGAGCCGCTCGCTGCTCTCGCGCCGCTACAAGATCCAAGAGGTCATTAAGAAGCGGCAGATCATGTTGATCCAGGTGGTCAAGGAGGAGCGCGGCACGAAGGGCGCCGCCCTCACCACCTATTTGTCGCTCGCCGGCCGCTATTGCGTGCTGATGCCCAATGCGATTCGTGGCGGCGGCATCTCGCGCAAGATCGTCAATGCCGAGGATCGGCGCCGCCTGAAGGCGATCACGAGCGAGCTCGACCTGCCTTCGCGCATGGGCGTGATCGTGCGTACAGCCGGCATGAACCGCACCAAGGCCGAGATCAAACGCGACTTCGAGTATCTGTTGCGCCAGTGGGAGAGCATTCGCGAGCTCACCCTGCGCTCGACCGCACCGTCCCTGATCTATGGCGAGGCCGATCTCATCCGGCGGTCGATCCGCGATCTCTACTCCAAGGATATTGACGAGATTCTGGTTGATGGCGATGAGGGGTACCGCGTCGCCAAGGACTTCATGCGCACGCTGATTCCGAGCCATACAGCGAAGGTGCAGCCCTATCGCGACCGCGTGCCGCTGTTCGTGCGCTATCAGGTCGAGAGCCAGCTCGATTCTATGTACAGCCCGCAAGTGCAGCTGAAGTCGGGCGGTTATCTGGTGATCAATCAGACCGAGGCGCTGGTCGCGATCGACGTGAACTCGGGCCGCGCCACCCG
Source organism: Alphaproteobacteria bacterium (assembly GCA_016869195.1). Taxonomy (GTDB): domain Bacteria; phylum Pseudomonadota; class Alphaproteobacteria; order UBA828; family UBA828; genus SHWC01. The sequence continues at coordinate 31,166 of VGET01000002.1, forward strand.
CGAGCGCAACATCGAAGAGACCGCGTTCCGAACGAACATGGAAGCGGCCGAGGAAATCGCGCGCCAGCTCCGGCTGCGCGATTTGGCCGGCCTGATCGTGATCGATTTCATCGACATGGACGAAGGCCGCAATCAGCGCTCGGTGGAGCGGCGCCTTAAAGAGGCGATGAAGAGCGACCGGGCGCGCATTCAGATCGGCCGCATCAGTCCGTTCGGTCTGCTCGAGCTGTCGCGCCAGCGCCTGCGCCCGAGCCTTGCCGAAGCCAGCATGGAAGCCTGCGCGAGCTGCGGCGGCGCAGGCATGGTGCGCTCGGTCGAATCCGCGGCGCTTCATGTGCTGCGCGCGATCGAGGAAGAAGGCCTGCGCGGACGCTCGGCCGAAATTCGCGTCAAGCTGCCGAACAAGGTGGCGCTCTACATCCTCAACAACAAACGCTCCGCGCTGGCTGACATCGAGACGCGCTACAGCTTTGTTACCTCCTTCGCAGAGGACAGCGCCCTCATCTCCGGCGGCCACGAAATCGAGCGGCTTCGCGCCAAGTCGGAGGCGACGTTTGCATCCGACGCTCGGGCTCATGAGCCGATCACGGCCGAGGCTGTCGAGGTGCCGCCACTCGAGGATGAGCGAGATATTGCACCGGAGGCCGAAGCCGAGGTTGAAACGGCGAGCGAAGAAATAGCCGTCCGTGAGGCGGAAACCGGTGACGACCGGCAGGACGATGGCGGACGCCGCCGTCGCCGTCGGCGCCGGCGGAGCGGCAGCGAAAGCGGCGAACGGGGTGAGCGAGGCGAGCGAGGCAAGGCGCGCATCCGGCAGAGAGATGCCGAGCAACCCGAGCCGGGTGACGAAGGTCAGCGCCAAGTCGCCGCCCAATCGGAAGCAGATGAAGAGTCGCTGAGTAGCGGCGATGTGGACGAGGTGGTCGCCGCCCAAAATGGCGAACCGGGCGCTTTGGGCGAGGATGACGCTGGGCGCTCCGCTCGTCGGCGTCGCCGTGGCAGGCGCGGCGGTCGTCGGCGCCGTGGCCGCGGCGGCCAAGGTGCCGAGTTCGAGGCGCAATCGACAGCGCCCGGGCTCGATGGCGAACCGGGCGATGAGCTTGTCGCCGAGTCCGACCAGCCGATCGCGTCAGACGGTGACGCCGAGGCAGGCGACGGACCATCGAGGGGCCGCCGGCGCCGTCGGCGTGGGCGCCGCGATCGAGGCGTCGGTCGCCCGACCGTCGAGCACGAGGCCTCGGCAAATGGCGGCGACCAGGATGAGATCGGTGGCGGCGACATCGCCTCCTGGCAGCCCGCGGAGGGAGGGCCGTCGACCGGCGAAAGCGCTGCTGATCAGCCGGCCGCCGCTTTCCCGTCGCACGATGCGATCATTGTCGAGAATGCGCCTGCCCCCGAACCGCAAGCTGCAGCACCAATCGAGATGCAAGCGGAGCCGTCAGCCGAGCCCCGAGGACCAGCCACCGGGCCGGCTGCCGATGAGCCGCCGCCGCCTGAGCCTGCGCCCTCGGGCCCGCCCCGTCGCGGCTGGTGGCAGCGCGTTCTGACCGGTCGGTAGAGGCGCGATCAGCGCAGCCAGCGCTTCAGCGCGTCGCAGGCTGCTTCGATCTGCTCGCTCGGACCGGCGAAGGAAAACCGCACGAAGTGGCGGCCACGCTCGCGATCGAAATCAATGCCGGGCGTTGCCGCCACGCCGGCCTCGTGCAGCATGCGCTGACAGAACTCCTCGCTGTCATTGGTGAGGCGCGACACGTCGGCATAGATGTAGAACGCGCCGTCGCATGGCGCGAACTCGCCGAAGCCGGCCTCGGGTAGGGTCTTCATCAAGAGGGCGCGATTGCGCGCATAGCGCTCGACATTGGCGTCGAGTTCTGCGCTGCAATCGAATGCTGCAAGAGCCGCGAATTGGGCAATCGCGGGTGGTGAGATGAAGAAATTCTGTGCCAGCCGCTCGACCGGCCTGATGAGCTCGGTCGGCAGCACAAGCCAGCCGAGGCGCCAGCCGGTCATGGCGAAGTATTTCGAGAAGCCGTTGGTCACGATCGCGCGGTCGGAGAACTTGAGCACCGTCTCCGCGCGCTCGCCATAGGTGATGCCGTGATAAATCTCGTCCGAGACGAGCCGGATACCCCTCGCCTCGGCGTGCTCCGCGATCGCCTTCAGCCGGCTGCGCTCGATCAATGTGCCGGTCGGGTTCGACGGGCTCGCGATGATCATGCCCTCGGGCACCGGGTCCAGGCTGTCGACCAGCTCGACCGTCGGCTGAAACCGCTCGGTAATGCCGGCTGGAATGCGCACCACGTTGATTCCGAGTGCGGCGCACATGTTGCGATAGGCCGGATAGCTCGGATCGACCAGCGCGAGGCGATCGCCCGCATCGAACGCGGCGAGAAAGGCCAGTATGAATCCGCCGGACGAACCGGTCGTGACGATGATGCGCTCGGGCGCGACGGTCACGCCGTAATAGTCGAGATAGTGGCGCGCGATGCGCTGGCGCAGCGCCGGCAACCCCAATGATTCCGTGTAGCCGAGATGGGCGCGATCAAGCGCGGCGTGCGCAGCCTCTAATACGCCCCGCGGCGTTCCGGATCCCGGTTCGCCGGCCTCGAGGCGAAACACCGTGTCGCCGCCGGCCGCCTTGGTGTTCGCCATGCGTAGCACTTCCATGGCGAAGAATGGCGGCACATCCGCCCGCTTCGAGACTTTCATGTCTGGCTCCGATGTCGGCGCGCGAGCTCAGAAGACGCCGCCGACCGCGAGGCCGCTGCCACGCGGGTCGGTGCTGAAGACGCAGCTCTCGGGTTCGCGAGGCAGTCCCTCGAGGCAGGCGATCGCGTTGACCCGCCCGATTTCGGGCACTTCGTCGACGTCGTGGCCGCGTGCCTCGAGCTCTGCTCTGGCCGATGCCAGGCCGGGCTCGACATAGGTGCGATCCGGGACCGCACCGTGGTGCAGCCGCGGTGCCGCGACGGCCTCCTTCAGCGGCATTTCGTTGACCAACAGATTGGTCAACACGGTGGCGAGTGCGCTCGGCGCGGCCGCACCGCCCGAGGCCGACCCGACAAAGAACGTTTGATGAGAATTGTGGTTCACAAGAACGGCAGGGGTGAATGACGTGATGGGCTCGGCCGTTCCATTGCGCGGCGCGGCGGCGATCGGAAAGCCAAAGCCCGGCACGATCCGCCCGCTGCCGAACAGATTGTTGAGTGTGATCACGCAGGTGATTGCCGTGCCGGCGCGATCGACGACCGCGAAGCTGGTGCCGGCGGGATTCTCCGCTGGCCAGCGATCGGGCGATTCTGTGGTCGCCCGGTGTGCGCCGGGGTCGAAGCCTGCCATCATGCGCTCGATCGCAGCCTCGTCGATCGTTTCAAGCACGCCGTCAGTCCGCGCGAGCCAAGCGCGCTGCGAGGCCTCGGCCGCCAAGTGAGCGCGGCCTGCGCCGTCGGTGTTCTTGAGACGATCATCCTGTTGGAGCGCTGCGAAGGCACGCACGGCGGTCAGCCCACCCATGCTTGGCGCTCGCGCGGTGTGCAGCACGTTGCTGCCGATCTCGACCCTTACGGTTGGCTGCCATGCGGGCGCCACGGCCTGAAGCTCCGCCAGCGCAAGCGACCCGCCGATCGTCTCAACGCCTTCGATCAGGCGCTGCGCCAGCGCGCCGCGATAGAACTCGCCCGCACCTTTGGTGCGGATCTGCGAGATCACCCCGGCAAGATCGAGCGATGCGATCGTGTCTCCCGCGCGGGCAAGCTCGCCCGCCTCGGTTGTGAAAAGCTGTCGCGCACCCTCATCGGCGAGCAAGGGCCCGGCGGCAAGATCAAGGTCACGCGCGAACGCGCGCGACACCTTGTAGCCAAAGCGGGCGAGACTCTCGGCCGGCGCCAGCAGCGTCTCCCAGCGCTCGGCGCCATAACGCGCGTGCAGCGCCGCCATGCCGCGCACGGCCGCGGGGATCCCGGTCGGCCGGTCGCCGCCCTCGGCCTGCGAGGCACGCGCCGAAAATTCCAGAACCTCGGTCGCATCGCCCTTTTTCTTCGAGGGCCGGTAGACCAGACAGGCGCCTCCGCCACCAAGGCTCGCCGTCGACGGGTAGGTCACCGCGAGCGCAAAGAAGAGCGCGACGGTCGCGTCCGCTGCTGTGCCGCCGCCCGCCAGCACATCCCGCGCAATCTGGGCCGCGACCGGCTCATCCGCCGCAACACCGCCGATGAACCCCTGGCCGTCATTGGGCGCGACCACGCCGGGCGCCGGCTCATCGCCCGTCCCGCCGCAACCCGCCAGAAGCGCGACGACGCAGAGGCCCGAGATCGCGGCGCGCGCCGATTGACGGGCCCAATCCCAGCACCTAATTATCCAGCCGATGGGTTTCTCCCTCTCGTCCGCTTCCAGGCTCGCTCGCGGTGTCATTCTGCTTGTGGCCTCGCTGGCTTTGCTTGTCGGCTTGGTTTCGCAGGCGAAGGCGGCGGATCGCCTGACATTGATTAGGGACGCCGAGATCGAAGCCACCATTCGCACGTACGCCGATCCTCTGCTCCACGTCGCCGGCTTGGACCGCGAAGCGGTTCAGGTTCACCTCGTTCAGGATAGCCGGCTGAATGCCTTCGTGGCCGGCGGCATGAACCTTTTTATCAACACGGGACTCCTGCAATCAAGCGAGACGCCGAACGAGGTAATCGGCGTGATCGCGCACGAAATTGGCCACATTTCAGGCGGACACCTGATTCGCCGCCAGGAGGCGCTGGAGAACGCGACCGCCGAGGCGATTCTTGCCACCGTCCTTGGCGCCGTGGTGATCGCGGCGGGTGGTGGCGAGGCTGGTGCCGTGGTCATCCAGGGCGGTCAGGCGGCGGCCCAAGGGTCGCTCTTGCGTTATTCTCAGGGACAGGAAAGCGCCGCCGATCAGGCCGGCCTGAAATACCTTGAGCAGACCGGCCAGTCGGCGCGTGGCCTGCTCAAACTGTTTCGCAAGCTCGAGGATCAGGAGCTGCTGATCTCCGCGCGCCAAAGCCCATATTTAAGGACGCACCCGCTTACCCGCGAGCGCGTGCGCGCGGTCGAGTTCGAGATCGAGCGATCGAAATATTCCAGCGCGGAGGACCCGCCGGAGCGCCTTGAAGCTCATCGGCGCATGGTGGCGAAGCTGGTCGGCTTCATCGAGCCGACCGACAAGGTGCTGCGGCTCTATCCGCTCAAGGACAAGAGCGTCTATGCGCGCTATGCCCGCGCGGTCTCCTATCATCGCCAAACCGACCTTCCACGCGCACTTGCCGAGATCGATTCCTTGATCGCCGAGCAGCCCGCCGATCCTTTTTTCCACGAGCTCAAGGGCCAGATCCTGTTCGAACAGGGCAAAGTGAAGGAGTCTATCGCGCCCTATGCCGAGTCCGTCAGGCTCGCGCCGGATGAGCCCCTGCTGCGCTACGGCTATGGCCGTGCTTTGATCGAATCCGGTGAATCAGAGGGCCTGGACGAGGCGGTCAGGCAGCTCAAGATTGCGGTCGAGCGCGAGCCGACCTATGCCGCCTACTGGCACTTCTATGGGGTTGCGCTCGGGCGCACCGGCAAAATGCCTGAATCCGCGCTCGCCTTCGCCGAGCGGGCCGTGCTGAAACGGGAATATGCCGAGGCGCGCTTTCACGCCGAAAAGGCCTCGAACGGCCTCAAGTCCGGCAGCCCGCAATGGCTGCGCGCGCAGGACATTCTGAACGAGGCGAACAACCAGAAAGACGCCGACCGATAGTGGGTCGGCGGCCCGATTGCCCGCCACGCGTGCGGCAGGTATCGTGCGTGGAGCAGCATGTCGCAGCCACGCCCGGGGGTATGAGGTGTACGATCTGATCATTCGCGGTGCACGCGTCGCCGATGGGCTTGGCGGCCCGATCGTCAGCACCGATGTCGGGATCAAGGGTGAGCGGATCGCTGCGCTCGGCCGGCTGAGCGAACCGGCACGTGAGACGGTCGCGGCCGATGGCCTTGTCCTCTCTCCGGGCTTCGTCGATGTGCACACCCACTATGATGCGCAGCTCACCTGGGACCCGACCGCTTCGCCCTCGCCCGCGCTCGGCGTCACCACGGTCGTCCTGGGCAATTGCGGCTTTTCGCTCGCCCCCTGCCCGCCCGGTGCGCGTGACCTCGTGGCGCGCAACCTCGCGGAAGTCGAGGGCATGGAGCTCGATGCGCTAAGGGCCGGCATCGAGTGGAGCTTTGAGTCCTTCGCAGAATACCTTGCTGCGTTGCGGCGCAAAGGCACCTACCCGAATGCTGCGGCGTTTGTCGGCCATTCGACCGTGCGGACCGCGGTCATGGGCGAGGACGGCTCGAAGCGCGCGGCGACCGCCGACGAAATCGCCGCGATGCGCAAGCTCGTGCGCGGCGCCATGGACGCGGGCGCGATTGGCCTAGCATCGACCACGAGCGAGGGGCACTATGGATGGGGCGGCGTGCCCATGCCCTCGCGGCTCGCCTCGGATGATGAGTTCGCGACGCTGGTCGGCGCGCTTGGGGAATTCGGCCGAGGGATCTTCCAGATGACCGTGGGCCCGCGCACCACGGTTGATTTCCTCGAGACCTTGGCACGGCAGAGCGGTCGGCCCACGGTGTTTGCGGCGGTCAACCACAACGCCATGTTCCCGGATCGCTGCACCGCGATCATGCGCGAGATCGAGGCGGCGCGGGCGCGGGGCGCCGAGGTCTGGGCTCAGACCAATTGCCAGCCGCTCTCCATGGACTTCCCACTGACCAGCGCCTACTGCATGTTTGGGCTCAATTCCTGGTCCAAGCTGCGGGAGACGACCGACAACGCGGTGTTCCGCCGCGCCTTCGCGGACCCAGAGTTTCGCAAGGCCTTTAGGGATGAGCTTGCCGTCAAGCGCGGCGGGCGTCTTTTCAACGGCGAGTGGAACAAGATCGAGGTCGCCTACTCTTCACGCCCGGAGAACTCGAAGCTCGAAGGCCGGCCGCTCGATGAGATCGCGCGCGAGCGCGGCCGTCACCCGGCCGAGGTGATGTTCGATGTGGCGCTGAGTGAAGACCTCGACACCGTGTTCAACGCCAAGCTGCTCAACAGCGAAGAAGACGCGGTCGAACCGCTGATCAAGAACGACGCCGGCGTCATCTCGCTGTCAGATGGCGGCGCACACCTGCGCTATATGTGCGACGCGGCTTATGGTTTGCATCTGCTCGGCCGCTGGGTACGCGAGAAGCAGAGCTTCGAGCTGAGCGATGCGATCCGCCGGCTGACCAGCCTGCCCGCGCGCGCCTATCGAGTGATCGATCGTGGCGAGATTCGGGTCGGCGCGTTCGCCGATCTCTTGCTGATCGACCCTGCGACCGTCGGCCGCGGACCCTTGCGTCGCGTGCACGATCTCCCGGGCAACGCCAGCCGGCTCATCCGCGATCCGCTCGGCGTGCATGGCGTCTGGGTGAACGGCCAGCGCGTGTTCGACGGCAAGAACTATGTGCCGCACCTGCGCCCGCCGGGCCATGTGCTCGACAAGTTCGCGGGGTGAGCAACCGGAAAAATAACCGTCGCCGTGACCGGTCGTACCCTGCGATCGCATAACATGACCCGACCACAAGGAAGCGGGGTAAAGGCTACACCCGATCCTCCCGCAGAAGACGCCGCCGCAGCCCGGGCTCGCTTTCAGATACGGATTTCGCGGGGCCTGCTGTTTGGGTTCGGCGGACTGGTTCTCCTGGCGGTCGTCGCCGTTCTCGTAGTTGGACTGTGGAGCGCAAGGCAAAACACGTTCGATCTGCTGCGCGACAAGTCCGAATCGACCATTGAGCTGCTCCTCGCGCGCATCGAGCAGTATCTCAGGCCCGCTGAAGACCAGCTCTTCCACCTCGCCAAGCAGTTCGAAAGTGGCTCGATCGACCTCGCGGCCGACGCCGAGGTCGCAAAGTTCCTGTCGGGCGCCCTCGCCGCGACGCCTCAGGTGCGCTCGGTGGTGCTAATCCGCGACGAACGGCGCATGATCTTCGCGCTACGCCATAACGACGGCGTGAAACTGCAAATCGTCGACATTGGCAAGATGCCGGTTCTGCTCGACGCCCTCGAGGATGGGCGCGCCGCGAGCGGGCTCCATTGGGGCGATGTCGCGCGACCAGAGACGTCCGACGTCACGCTCCTCAACGTGCGCTATTCGCTTCACCTCGACGGCCGGTATGTCGGCCTGCTCGCCGCGACCGTGCGCGTCGACACGCTATCTGCACTGCTCGAAAGCACGGCCAAGACATTGGGCGGCAGCGCGTTCGTGCTTTACGACAAGAAATTCCTGTTGGCGCACCCCAAGCTCGTGACCGGCCTGCCAGGCCTTGGCGCAGATCATCCGCTGCCAACAATCGCCGAGGTCGGCGACCCACTGATCCTGGCGGCCTTTGTCGGGGGTGAAGTGTCGCCCCCGACATCGAGCTTCGAGGAGCGCACGGGAATCCGCATCCTCGATGCGGGCGGTGAGTCTGTCGCGCTTCTGTCGCGCACCATCCAGCGCTATGGCGTCCACCCATGGCTGATCGCCGTGCATTTTCCGGCTGCGAACATCAGCGACGAGCTCGAGCGGTTGCGTTGGGCGGCGATTGCCGGGGGCATCGTGCTTCTGGTCTCGCTCGGCTTTGCCTATGCGATGGCCCGATACTTGAGCAAGCCTTTGGTGCGCCTTGCCGTGGCCGCGCAGCATATTCGTGATTTAACGCTTGATCGCGTCCACCATCTGCCCGGCAGCGTGTTCAAGGAGGTCTCGAGCGCCGACCAGGCGTTCAACTCGATGGTGTCGGGCCTGCGCTGGTTCGAGACCTATGTGCCGCGAAACCTCGTGCATCGGCTGGTGCGCCAAGGCGATCAAGCCAGCACCGCGTCGATCGCGCGCGAGGCGACCGTCATGTTCACCGACATCGTCGGCTTTACGCGACTTTCCGAGGCGATGACCGCTCCGGAGACCGCGACATTTCTGAACGCGCATTTCGCCATGTTGGGCCAATGCGTGGAAGCAGAAGGCGGCACCATTGACAAGTTCATCGGCGATGCCCTGATGGCATTTTGGGGCGCGCCCGAGGCTTTGCCCGACCATGCGGCTCGTGCCTGCCGCGCGGCCATCGCCATACGCGGGGCTGTGACGGCGGACAATGCCCGGCGCCGCGCCGCAGGCGCCCCGCCTGTCAGAGTGCGGATCGGAATTCACACGGGCGAGGTTATCGTCGGCAATATCGGTGCGCCGGGACGCATCAACTACACGGTGGTCGGCGACACGGTCAATGCGGCCAACCGAGTCGAGCAACTCGGCAAGGAGGTCGACCAATCCGACACCGACGTCACGATCGTCTTGAGCGGCGCGACGACCCGCGCAGCCGGCGCCGCGATCAACCCTGCCCTCGTCGGCAAGCGCCAGATACGCGGCCGCGAGGAAGAGATTGAGATCTACAGGCTATAGGAGATCAAGCCGTTTCCTCGCGTGGGCGCATCTGGGTCTATTTCTTGTCGACCCGCCAAGCGCCTTTGCATGGCTCGGTCGAGGTCGTGGCGCACTTCACCGAGACGTGGCCGACATTGGCAGCACAGGCGGCCGCACCAGGAAACAGGCCGCCTGTTCCGCCCTGAGTCGCCAAGGCCGTGGTTGATTCGAGGGTGACCGAGGCGGCATCCAGCAGCGTTAGCTCGACCGTGCCCGACAGGGCGAGCACCGAGGCACAGACCGTGTCAGGCGCGGTGCTGAGGTCGACCACGTTGTTGCTTTGATTGACATCCATGTTGAACACGCCGGGCCCGGCGATCGTTTGGCCACCGGGCGCGAGCAGGCGCGCCGCGTCAGAGAGGTTGATCTGTTGCGCCTGAGCGCCGTCCGCCGCCACCGCGGTCGCAAGCGCACCACATATCAGCCATAGACCGAGCCGCATCGCCTGTCCCCCACTGCGTTGGACCGCCTTGCGGTGGCGGCCCTGAGAGTTTTGACCAGGATCATGTGGCCTGCGCGTCGCTTTTCTGTGGCGCGTTCGAAACGCAGTTGAGACCTAGATGAGGCCGGCGAGCGGCGATGACGGATCGGCGTATAGCTTCTTCGGCATGCGTCCGGCGAGATAGGCGAGCCGGCCGGCCTCGACGGCGTGCTTCATCGCGCGCGCCATCATGACCGGGTTCTTGGCTTCGGCGATCGCCGTGTTCATCAAGACGCCGCCGCAGCCGAGCTCCATCGCGATCGCCGCGTCCGAGGCGGTACCGACGCCGGCGTCGACCAGCACCGGCACCTTTGCCTGCTCGACAATCAGGCGAATGTTGATCGGGTTCTGGATGCCGAGGCCGGAGCCGATCGGTGCCGCGAGCGGCATGATCGCGCAGCAGCCGATATCCTCGAGGCGCTTCGCCATCAGCGGATCGTCGGTGCAATAGACCATCACCTGGAAGCCGTCCTTGATCAGCAGCTCGGCGGCGCGAAGTGTCTCAATCATGTCGGGGTAGAGGGTTTTCTTGTCACCCAGCACCTCGAGCTTGACGAGCGACCAGCCGCCGGCCTCGCGCGCAAGTCTGAGCGTGCGCACGGCGTCCTCGCCGGTGAAGCAGCCGGCGGTGTTCGGCAGATAGGTGTATTTCTTGGGGTCGATGTAATCCATCAGCATCGGCGCCTTCGGGTCGAGCACATTGACCCGGCGGATCGCGACCGTGACGATCTCGGCGCCAGAGGCTTCGAGCGCTGCCGCGTTCTGGGCATAGTCCTTGTATTTGCCGGTGCCGACGAGGAGGCGCGAGCGGAAGCGCCGACCGGCCACCGTCCAGCTGTCCTCAGGCTCCGTTGCGGCGGCCGCCGCTGCGGTCGCGCCGCCGCCGATGAAGTGCACGATCTCGAGCCGGTCGCCATCCTCCACGCCCATCTGGCCATAGGCGCTGCGCGGCACGATCTCGAGGTTGCGCTCGACCGCGATCTTGCGCGGGTCGAGCCCAAGCTGCGTCAGAAGCGTAGCCACCGTCAGCGGGCCATCGAGTCGCTGTGGTTCACCGTTGATCCGAACTTCCATTCCAGCCAATCCTTTGCGCACCGACGCAGACATCCCCCGTGGCGGGAGTATGCGGGGCGTCGGCGCGTCAGTTCAATGCCTTGGGCACAGGTTTTGCGGATTTCACGCGAATCACGTATGTAGGACAAATGGTGCGCAAGGTCTTGGTTCTCAACGGTCCCAACCTCAACCTGCTGGGTACGCGGGAGCCCGAGCTCTATGGTCGGGAGACTCTCGATCAGATCGGGGCGAGCCTCACCGATGAGGCCCGCGCGCTTGGGCTCGAGGTTGATTTCCGCCAGAGCAATAGCGAGGCCACGCTGGTCGACTGGATCCAGCAGGCGCGCACCGGCCATGGCGGCATCATTCTCAATGCCGGGGCCTATACCCACACCTCGATTGCGATCTTGGATGCGCTCCGGGCGTTCGGCCGACCGATCATCGAGGTCCACCTTTCGAACGTCTACCGGCGCGAGGACTTCCGCCACCACTCCTACGTGTCGCTGGCGGCGACCGGGGTGATCGCGGGCCTCGGCGCCCAAGGCTACAGTCTCGCCCTCAAGGCGATGGCCACACTCATCGACAGGACATGAAGGCGATGGCGGTGAAGCTTTCGGCCGATAAACGCGAACTGACCGAACGATCGAGCGACGATCTGGAGCTCATTCGCGAGCTGGCCAAGATTCTGACCGAAACCGGCCTGAGCGAGATCGAGATCGGCCAGGGCGAGCGCATGATTCGCGTGGCGCGTCAGCTTGGCACGGTCAATGCCGTGGTCGCGGCACCACACCAGGTGGTGGCCCATGCGCCCGCCGCTGCGGCGCCGTTGGCAACGGCCCTACCGGCGGGCTCCTCGGATGCCAGCCATCCGGGTGCGGTGAAGTCGCCCATGGTCGGCGCGGTCTACGTTGCGCCGGAGCCAGGCGCGGCGCCCTTCGTCAAAGCGGGCGACACGGTGAGCGAGGGACAGACCCTGCTCATCATCGAGGCGATGAAGACCATGAACCCGATCCGGGCACCCCGTGCCGGGCGGGTAACCCGCATCCTGATCGAGAACGGCGCGCCGGTTGAATATGGCGAAGTCCTCTTGATCATCGAGTAGCGGAAGCGCGCCGTCGTGTTCGACAAGGTGTTGATCGCCAATCGGGGCGAGATCGCCGTCCGCATCAATCGGGCATGCCACGAGCTTGGCATCAAGACGGTCGCGGTGCACTCGACGATCGACGCCGAGGCCATGCATGCACGCCTCGCGGATGAATCGGTGTGCATCGGCCCGCCGCAGGCGCGTGAGAGCTATCTCAATATTCCGGCGATCATCGCCGCCGCCGAGATCACCAATGCGGATGCGATCCACCCTGGCTATGGGTTCCTGGCGGAGAACGAGCGCTTCGCCTCGATCGTCGAGGAGCACGGCCTAGCCTTCATCGGCCCGACGCCCGAGCACATCGGCATGATGGGCGACAAGATCCGCGCGAAGGAAACGATGAAGAAGGCCGGCGTGCCGGTCGTACCAGGCTCGGACGGCCCGGTCGCGAACGAGGCCGAGGCGGCCGAAGTGGCGGCCGGCATCGGCTTTCCGGTGCTGCTCAAGGCGGTGGCCGGCGGCGGTGGGCGCGGCATGAAGGTGGTGCGCAGCGCCGACCAGCTTGGGTTAGCGTACTCGACCGCGCGCGCCGAGGCGCAGGCGGCGTTCGGCAATGGCTCGATGTATGTCGAGAAGCTGCTCGAGCGGCCGCGCCACATCGAAATCCAGGTGCTGGCCGATCAATATGGCAACGCGGTGCATCTGGGTGAGCGTGACTGCTCGCTTCAGCGGCGCCACCAGAAGATCCTCGAAGAGGCCCCCTCGCCCGCGCTCAACATCGAGCAGCGCGATGCCATCGGCATGCGAGTGGTGCGCGCCATCCGCGCGCTCGGCTATCGCGGTGTCGGCACGATTGAATTTCTCTACGAGCACGGCCAGTTCTATTTCATCGAGATGAACACGCGCATTCAGGTCGAACACCCGGTGACCGAGATGATCACGGGCATCGATCTCGTACGCGAGCAGATCAGGGTCGCCGCCGGCGCGCCGCTCGCCTACAAGCAGGAGGACATTCGCTTCTCCGGTCACGCCATCGAGTGTCGGGTGAATGCCGAGCATCCGCGCACCTTCCAGCCGAGCCCCGGTGAGGTGAGCGGCTATCATCCGCCGGGTGGGCTTGGCGTGCGCGTCGATTCAGCCGTGTATCAGGGCTATAGGGTGCCACCACATTATGACAGCCTGCTCGCCAAGGTGATCGTGCACGGCCAGAGCCGCAATGAGTGCCTCATGCGCATGCGCCGCGCGCTCGGCGAGTTCGTGATCAGCGGCGTCGAGACCACCGTGCCGCTTCATCTTCGCCTGCTTGCTAACCCGGACTTTGCCAATGGCGACTATGATGTTGCGTGGCTGGAGCGCCTCTTGGCCGCGGAAGCCTGAACAATCAACGGGTTCCGACCCGACGCCGATGATCGAGTTGACACCCGACCTGATCCTCAAGGCCTATGCCTGCGGCGTATTCCCGATGGCAGAGCGGCACGATTCGCCCGACGTCTATTGGATCGATCCGGACTTTCGCGGGATCCTGCCGCTCGATCAATTCCATTTGCCCCGCCGCCTCGCCCGAACCGTGCGCTCCGGCGCGTACGAGGTGAGAGTCGACCACGACTTTGTGGGCACGATCAGGGGCTGCGCCAAGCGCACGACCAAGCGCCGCGACACCTGGATCAACTCGCCTCTGATCCGGATTTTCTCCGAGTTGCATCTGCGCGGTCATGCCCACAGCGTCGAAGCCTGGCGCAAGGAGAAGCTCGTGGGCGGGCTCTACGGCGTCGCGATCGGCTCGGTGTTTTTCGGCGAAAGCATGTTCAGCCTCGAGCGCGATGCCAGCAAGGTCGCCCTGGTCGCTTTGATCGAGCGGCTTAAGCGCGGCGGCTTCACCCTGCTCGATACGCAGTTCGTGACGGCACACTTGCGACGTTTCGGCGCAATCGAGGTTCCGCGCGCCGACTACCTCATCCTTCTGTCAGCGGCACTGACGCGGCGCGCCTCGTTCTATTTCGAGGAGCTTGAGTTGGGGACTGTCGTGCCCGGCGGCGGCAAGGTCACGCAGTCGACAACCCAGATATCGTAGACCGGGTGCTCCAGGGTCGACAGGCCAGGCGTTGAGGAGAACATCCAACCGGTGAAGACGACACGCGGCTCTTCGTTGCGCCGGAGCTCGCGGATTTCCAGAAAAACCGCGTTTTCCGGTGGCTCCTCGGGCGGCGCCTTGTAGCAGGAGCGCACGGTCACCTCGAGCGTGCCGAATGTAACGACCGAATCAATCGGGGCATCGAGCGCCGAGATGCGAGCCGTCACCTTGTCCAGCGCCTGAAGCTTGGCGGTAAGCTGGCCCTCGGCGTGCGCGGCTCCTCCGGACACAAGGAGGGCAGCGACCAACAAAGCGAAGCGGCTCAGAAACGACATCGGATGAGGGACCGGACGGCGCCCTACTGGCCCGCGGGCGGCTCTTCCTTGGGCTTGTCGGTCTCGTCGAACACGAGCTTGCCGATCAGCTGTTCAAGCAGGATGGAATCCTGGGTGTATTGAATCTCGCCGCCCGGCTGGATCATCTCGTCGGCTCCGCCCGGCTCGATCGAGGCATAGCGCCCGCCGAGCAGCCCATCGCTCACGATCGAGACTGTCGAATCCGTCGGAAGCTGGTATTCGGGAGCGATCGACAGACGCGCAATGGCGCGGAACGACTTGGCGTCTAGCACGAGGTCAACCACCGAGCCAACCTTGATGCCGCTGATCTTGACATCGGCGCCGCGGTTGAGGCCATCGAGCCGGTTGAATTTGGCCAGCACCTCATAGCCCGAAACGGTGGCGACTGTCGTTCGCGAATAGGCGAACACGACAAAGGCGATCGCCACCGCGAGCACCAAGGCACCCATCAGGGTTTCGACAATATTTCTCGACATCACCCATTCCTCGCCGATTGCCCGAAACCGGCCCCCCGGACCCCGGCGCCCTCTGGCTGGAAAGCATCTCCGCAAGCCGCGGTCATTTCAAGCCCAAGACGGGGTGCGCGCCGGTTGACTCAGGGGGCCCACCCTTTTATTCCGGTCTGACGGCGGGGATCAGATCAGGGCAGAGGGGCGTAATCATGGCAAAGTTCGGTATCAGCCAGCCGGTTCGTCGGGTGGAGGATGAGCGACTCGTGACCGGCCGTGGCAACTACCTGGATGACGTGAAGCTCGAGGGCGTCGCCGCCGCCTGGATGGTGCGCTCGCCTCATGCGCATGCGCGCATCAAGTCGATCCGGACCGCGGCCGCCGAAAAGGCCAAGGGTGTGCTGCTGATTGTCACCGCCAAGGACGTCGAGGCAGTGGGCTATGAGCCCCATGCCTGCCTCGTTCCGATGAAGAATCGCGATGGATCGAAAGGCCTCGATCCGGCCCACCCCGTGCTGTGCAAAGACGTTGTCCGCCATGTCGGCGACAGCGTCGCCATGGTGGTGGCGGAAACCGTTGATCAGGCCAAGGATGCGGCCGAGCTGGTTGAGGTCGACTACGAAGTGCTGCCCTCGATCACCGATCTGCGCGGCGCGTTGAAGCCGGGCGCGGCCCTCGCCTGGCCGGCGCTCAAGAGCAATCTCTGCTTCGACTGGGAGAGCGGCGATCGAGCCGCGACCGAGGCCGCGTTCGCCAAGGCCGCCCGGGTGGTGAAGCTCGATCTGGTCAACAATCGCGTGGTCGTGAACTCCATGGAGCCGCGCGGCGCGATTGGCGACTACGACACCAAGTCCGGCCGCTACACGCTCCATTGCTCGACCCAGGGCGTGCATTTGCACCAGAAGCTGATCGCGCAGCAGATGAAAATTGACGTGTCGGCGCTACGCGTGATCACGCCTGATGTCGGCGGCGGCTTCGGCATGAAGATCTTCATGTATTCCGAGTACCCGCTGGTCCTCCTGGCCGCGAAGAAGCTCGGGCGCCCGGTCAAGTGGACCGGTGAGCGGAATGACGCGTTCCTGAGCGATACCCAAGGCCGCGACAATTTGACAACCGCCGAAGTCGCGCTCGACAGGGATGGACGCTTCCTCGGCATTCGTCACACGACCCTGGCCAATTTGGGCGCCTATCTCTCGACCTTCGCGCCCTTCATTCCCACCATTGCCGGCACGCGCATTCTGCCGACGGTCTACAGCGCGCCGGCCGTCTATGTTCAGATTCTGGGCGTGTTGACCAACACGACGCCGGTCGATGCCTATCGCGGCGCCGGTCGACCGGAGAATGTCTTTTTGCTCGAGCGTGTGATCGATGTCGCGGCCGCCGAGATGGGCCTCAGCCGCGAGGAGATCCGCCGGCGCAATTTCGTGCCGCAATCAGCCATGCCCTACAAGATGCCGATGGGCCAGACGATCGACAGCGGCAATTTCGCCCACAACATGGACGAGGCGTTGAAACGTGCCGATTGGGCAGGGTTCAGCGCGCGCCGGACGGAAGCCGCCAAGCGTGGCAAGCTCCGCGGCATTGGCCTCGCCTACTACCTTGAGGTCTGCTCGGGCGGCGATGACGAGACCACGGAAATTCGCTTCGAGCCGAGCGGCGATGTGACGGTGCTGATCGGCACGCAATCGAATGGCCAGGGCCATCAGACCGCCTATGCCCAGGTGGTGGCGGATCGCCTTGGCGTGCCGTTCGAGAGCATTAAGGTGGTGCAGGGTGACACCGACACGATCGCGACCGGTGGCGGCACGGGTGGCTCACGCTCGATCCCGGTCGGCGGCTCATCCACGCTGGTCGCCGCGAATGCGGTACTCGAAAAGGCGCGCGGGCTTGCGGCCCACAAGCTCGAGGCGGCGCCTCGAGACCTCGAGTTCGTCGACGGCTCATTCCGGATCGTCGGCACGGATCGGCGCATCGGCCTCGTCGAGCTGGCCAAGATCGCGCGCGACAAGAATCAGCTTCCTGAGGGCATGGAGCCTGGGCTCGACCAGAAGGGCAATTTCAAACCGCCGGCCAACACCTTCCCCAATGGCTGTCACATCTGCGAGGTTGAAATCGACAAGGAGACCGGTGCGGTCTCGGTCGCGCGCTTCCTTGCGGTCGACGATTTCGGCCGCATCCTGAATCCGATGATGGCGGCGGGTCAGGTCCATGGCGGTGTCGCGCAAGGGATTGGCCAGGCGCTGCTCGAGCAATCCGTCTACGATCCGGACTCAGGGCAGCTCGTGACCGGCACGTTCATGGACTACGCCATGCCGCGCGCCGACGACCTGAGCTCGATCGAGTTCAACTACAACGAGTTTCCCTGCACGACCAACCCGCTTGGGGCCAAGGGCGCCGGCGAGGCCGGCTGTCTCGGCGCGCCGCCGGCCGTCATCGGCGCCATTGTCGATGCGCTCAAGGACTACGGCGTCAAGCACATCGACATGCCCGCGACACCCCAATCGATCTGGCGGATCATCAACGGCGCGCGCAAGCAGGCGGCGGACTAGGTTTTTCCCGCCTGCTATAGTGGGGCCTTCAAAAAAGGGGCACCGGCGATGCGTCCAGAAGTCATTCTCAGCCACCCGGCCAAGGTCTTGACCGCGGAGCAGCGCCGATTCTACTTCGCGAACGGCTACCTCCACTTGCCCGCCTTCCTGGGTCGCGCATGGCTCGACCGATTGGACAAGGTGGTCAACGGCTTCGTCGAGGAGAGCCGCGCGTGGACGACATCGGATTCCAAGTTCGATCTCGAGACCGGCCATAGCGCCGAGCAGCCGCGCCTGCGGCGCCTCTCTCAGCCCGTGGCCCATCACGAGACCTTCTGGGAGCTGACCGCCAACTCGCCGATTACCGATCTGGCGGCGGACCTGCTCGGGCCCGACGTCAAGTTCCACCACTCAAAGCTCAACTTCAAGTGGGCCGGCGGCGGACAGGAGGTGAAGTGGCATCAGGACCTGCCGTTCTGGCCGCACACCAATGACAGCGTGCTCACCATCGGTGTTTATCTCGCCGAGGTCGACGAGACGATGGGGCCGATGGGCGTCGTGCCGGGCAGCCATCGGCGCGAACTGTTCAGCCTGTACGACACAAAGCACCAATGGACCGGCGCGCTCGATGCGTCGGCGCTTGACCGTGCCGGCCTCGAGCGCGCGGTCTATCTGAGCGGCCCCGCGGGCTCGGTCACCATTCATCATTGCCGGACGATTCATGGCTCGCGCCCGAACCGCCACCCGACGCGCTCGCGCCCCCTTCTCCTCCAATCCTATTCTTCGGCTGATGCTCTGCCGGTGACGCCCTATGTCATGCCGTGCCGCTATGACGGCGCGATCGTGCGCGGCCACTACGCCCGCACGATCGAATTCGAGGGCGGCCAGGCCGAAGCGCCGCCGGATTGGTCGGGCGGCTACAGCTCGATCTTTGCGCTGCAGCAGGGAGATGAGGCGGCCGGCGCCTATCGCGGCTAAGTAAGGGCTGAGGAAGATTCGGGATGGCGAGCCTTCAATTCGGCATCACCCAGCTCAACGTCCTCCACAACGACCATGAGCCGGCGCCCGACGTCGACACGACGTTCCGCATGGTTAAGGCGGCGGGTGTCTTCGACTACCTCGACAAGACCCCGCCTGATGACGATGTTCCCGCCTATCTGAAGGCCTCGGAGAAGTACGCGCTGCCGGTGCTCGCCGGTGGCTGGTTCTACGCCATTGGCAGAGATGAAACGCTGATCGAAAAGAACCTGCGGCTGGCCCAGGCACTTGGCAGCCGGGTGCACAATGTGCAGGTGCTGACCAACCACGCCGATGGCCACCCGGTGAGCGACCAGGAGGTCGCAGACTGGTATTTGCGCGCGCGCGATATCGGGTTGAGGCTCGGCGTCGAGCCATGCTTCGAGGTTCACGTCAATATGTGGTCGGAGGACTTCCGACGGGTTGAGCGCGTCGCTACATTAGTCGAGGCGCGCGGTCAGCCCTTCCGCATGACGCTCGATCACTCGCACGTCATCTTCAAGATCGACAACCCGAAGGAACAGGAGATCGGCGACATCCGTGCTGATGTCGAGGCGGGCCGGTTCGTGCTCGACCCGCGCAAGCCGGGCAATGTCACCGACCGCTGGATCGAGGCCGGCTATGTGTGCCACGCCCATGCACGCGCCGCCGTGCCCAACAATCCGAAGAACACGTTCTATCGCTATGACGACGGCCGGCCGGGACGGGGCATTCAATACCCGATTGCGCGCCCCAAGCCGGGCACCTGGTTCGACGCGTGGGACGAGAGCCTGCTCGAACCCTGGAAGGAGGTCGTGCGCCGCCTCTTCCGCTTCCACGCGACCTCGCCGAAGAGCTGCCTTGGGCAGATTTCGAGCGAGTTCATCAGCCGGCCGGACTATGGCTCCGGCTGTCGCTACTCGATGTTCGAGCAGGGCGTCGCCTGCGTCACCTGGTTGCGCGAGGCGTGGCGTCAGGCGCAGGCTGACAGCGCGCGCGCCTGAGCGATTGCCTCAGCCCCCGCCGGCGAGCGCCTTCGGCGGCTTGGTCTTGCGCGAGAAATCGGTCGATGGCGGCCGCCCGCCGAGCGTGAGCTTCGACTCAAGCTTCGCCGATTCCGCGATGACCTTGCCGCGCCGGACAACGAAGAGCCGCGGCGGACGCAGCCGGATCGCCTCGCTCACCGAGCCCGCCTGCATCACCACAAGATCGCCATGGCATCCGACATTGAGGCCATAGCCCTGAAGTCCGAGTGCGCGCGCCGCGTTCTCGGTAACTGCGTTGTAGCAGAGCGTCAGCTGATCGTGCCCCGCCATCTGACCTATGTGTGCGCCCATATAGGCTGCATCTAGCATATCGCCACCATTCAGCGGGCCCCAGGGGTCCATCGCCGAATCCTCGCCGAATGACACATTGACGCCGGCCGCCATTAGCTCCGGCACGCGCGTCATGCCGCGGCGCTTCGGATAGGTGTCGTGGCGGCCCATCAGAAGGAGGTTGGCGGTTGGGTTGGCGACCACGTGGATCTTCGCCTCGGCGATCAGTGGGATGAGCTTGCTCGCATAGTAATTGTCTATCGAGTGCATGGAGGTGAGATGCGAGCCCGTGACCCGGCCCTGCAGGCCGAGCCGCACGGTCTCGGCCGCGAGCTTCTCGATGTGGCGCGAATGTGGATCGTCCGTCTCATCGCAGTGTAAATCGACACGCAGGCCCCGTTTTGCCGCGAGCTCGCACAGCAGGCGCACCGATTCATCGCCCTCGGCCATGGTGCGTTCGAAATGCGGAATGCCGCCCACGACCTCCATGCCCATGTCGAGGGCCTTTGCAAGGTTGGCGACGCCCACCGGCGAGCGCAGATAGCCATCTTGCGGAAAGGCGACGAGCTGAAGGTCGACATAGTCCTGCACCTTCTTCCGGACCTCGACCATCGCCTGCGCACCAATGAGCTGGGGGTCGCAGGTATCGACATGGCTCCTAATCGCGAGAAGCCCGCGGGCGACCGCCCAGTCGCAATATTCGAGTGCCCGATCGACAAACCATTCATAGGTCAAATGCGGCTTCATCTCGCCCCATAGCTTGATGCCCTCGAGCAGCGTGCCGCTGCGGTTGTAGCGCGGGTAGCCGACCGAAAGCGTCGCATCCATGTGGAAATGCGCGTCGACGAAGGGCGGCGAGACGAGGCATCCCGTGGCGTCGATCTCGCGCGCGGCCGTGGCCTTGAGCGCCGGTTCTACGGCTGCGATGCGCCCGTCCTTGATGCCGATGTCGATGGCCTGACGGCCGTCGGGCAGATTTCCTCGCCTCACGATCAGATCCATGACGTTCCTCCCCCTCGTTGTGTTCTACTCAAAGACGACGCGCGGCAGATAGCAAGACACCACCCAATTGGGCTGATCGACGATTTCGCTGATCCGCAAGTCCGCGCAGACGCTGCACAGCATATAGGCGTGCGCCGGGTCCATTGCGTGCGTACGCCCGAGCCAATCGATCATGCCGCGCACGGCGTTCTTGGACGCCTCCATAAGGTCGGGCCCGATGCCGGTGGTCACGTCATAGCCCTTGGCATCGAGGTGGCGGGTCACCGGCCCTGGCGTCTCGTAACGCGGAAAACGCAAGGCCTCGCCCTTCACAAGCTCGAGACGCGCGGTCACGCTCGCGATTGATTCGATCGCCGTGCCGCAGACCTCCCCGTCGCCCTGCGCGCAGTGCGGATCGCCGATCGAGAACAGCGCACCCTTGACCTGTACCGGCAGATAGAGCGACACGCCGAACGTCAGATCGCGGATATCCATGTTGCCGCCGGTCGCATAGGGCGGGATGGTCGAGAAGCTGCCTTGTGCCGCCTGGGCCACGCCGACCGTGCCGCAAAACGGCTTCAAGGGCACGCGCGCGAAGCGGGAGAGCGCCGCGGGTTGCTTGAAGCTCGTGTCGTACGCCCAGATATTCAGCGAGGCCTCCAGGAAATCCTCGGCCAGCAGGCCGAAGCCCGGCACGATTCCGGTCCACGCCCAGCCGACGCCGGCGAAATCGAGCAGGGTTACCTTCAGCGCGTCGCCGGGCTCGGCCCCATCGACATAGATCGGCCCGGCGACCGGGTTGACGCGCGCGAAGTCCAGCGTTGCGAGCGCCGCGGCGGTCGAGTCCTTGGTGAGCTGGCCGCACAGCGCATCGATGTCCTTGAACTCGACGACATCGCCGGGCGCCACGGTCATGGCGGGCGGGCGGGCATTGTCCCAATTGAGGTGTTGATGCCGCGCATGGATCGTGTGATTGCGGCCCTTGGCAGCGCCGGTCTGGTTCATCCCGTCCCTCCCCCGAAACCCGATGACCCGCGAGCCTAGCATCGGCCGCCGGCGGTTTGTAGGATGCGAACCAGCCAAACCGAGGGCTCCATGCGACGCACACCCCGCCTCTTTCCGAATGAAGATGCAACGAATGGCTGGAGCCGCATTCTGCCGCCGCGGGCCCCGAGCCCCGCGCTCAAGGGCGACATCAAGGCTGATTGGCTGGTGATCGGCGCCGGATTCGCGGGCCTTTCCGCCGCACGTCGCCTCGCGGAGAACCGCCCTGGCGAGCGTATCGTTCTGGTTGACGCGCACGAGGTCGGCGAAGGCGCGTCGGGGCGCAATTCCGGCTTCGCGATCGACCTGCCGCACAATGTCGGCGGCGAATTTGGCGAGCTTTCAGGGTCGCAGCGCTATATGCGCCTCAGCCGCGCCGCCATCGCCTCGCTCGAAGAGATCGTCACGAAACGGGGCATCGCCTGCAACTGGCGCCGGGTCGGCAAGTACCACGCCTGCTCCGCGCTATTGGGGCGGCGCAAGGTGCTCGATCCCTTCGCGAAGGAGCTGGATGCGCTCGGCGAGCCCTATCGTTGGGTCGAAGGCGCCGCGCTCGCACGCGAGCTTGGCACCGCCTATTTCCACAGCGCGCTCCACACCCCGGGCTGCGTGCTGGTCAATCCGGCCGCCCTGGTGCGCGGGCTGGCGGCGAGCATGCCTCCCAATGTCACGCTCCATGAGCGCACGCGCATCACCGCGCTGGAGGACGGCGCCACGGTCAAAGCGACGACCCCGGACGGGAACATCACGGCAAAGGGCGCGATCCTCGCCGTCAATGGCTGGGCGCGAAGCTTCGGCGTCTTCAAGGGACGGATCGTCACCCTCGCCGGCTATGGCAGTCTGAGCCGGCCCCTGACCGAAGATGAGCATCAGTCGATCGGCGCGGTGCAGGATTGGGGCCTGACCCCGGCCAACGCCTTTACCGGCGTCACCATGCGCTATACGCCGGACCGGCGCATTCTCGTGCGGCACCACTTCGCCTATGCGCCGCAATTCACGCGGCCGGCCGACGAACCAGCGCGCGTGCGGGCCGGCCACGAGCGCATCCTGCACGAGCGGTTCCCGACGCTGAAGTCGGTCAACATCGAGCACAGCTGGCGCGGCTTTCTCTGCTTCTCGCGCAACTCGGCGCCGGGGTTTGGCCGGGTCGGCTCGAACCTTTTTGCCGCTGTGTGTCAGAACGGCGTCGGGGTCACCAAGGGCACGATTGGCGGTCTATTGGCCGCTGACCTTGCGACCGGCTGCGACAATCCGCTGATCGCAGACATGGAGAGCCTTGGCACGCCGAATGCTCTGCCGCCCGGCCCCTTCCTCGATCTCAGCGTCCGGGCTCGGCTCGCGCTTGAGAACATTCGCTGGCGAGCCGAGCGATGATGCGCTTGCCGGAGAGTGCCGCGGAGGCGCGCGAGCCTCAAACCCGCCTCACCATTGGTGACATCGTACCGCCGTTCAGCCTGCAGAAGCCGGATGGCGCCGCGTTCGAGATTGGTGGCGACGAGGCCGCGGGACATTTCCGTGTGCTGGTCTTTACCGGTGCAGTGCAGCCGACGCAGGCGGTGAATGACGCACTGGGCCGGCGGCTGGCCGATATGCGCAAGCATGATGCCCTCGTCTTCCGCGTTCAGGCGCAACCCGAGGGGTCCGGCAGCACCAACATCCCGGTTCTGATCGATCAGGGTCGGCGCGTGGCCGAGGCCTTCCGCCCTGATGGCGCACCTATTGATGCACCGCTGATCGTCGCCCTGTGCCCCAATCAGCATCTGCTGGCGGTGGCGAGCGACGCCGGTCGCGAGCTCGACGCGCTGGTCTCTGCGATCGGGCGCGAGGCCCGGCACTATCGCGCATCAGAGGGCGAGCGCCACGCACCCATCCTGCAGATGCCGCGCGTGCTGAGCCCTGATGACTGCCGTTACCTCATCAACAAGTTCACGATCGAGGGCAACACCTTCATCGAGCCCGGTCACGGGAACCAGAATCTCACCCACGACTACAAGATGAAGATTCCGGAATATGGCCGGAACGATCGCATCGATCATTGGGTGATGAACCCCGCGACCGTGCGCTTCATCGACGAGAGGCTCAAGCGACGGCTCCTGCCCGAGGTGCGCAAGGCCTTCGCCTATCGCATCACCAAGCACGAGAATTATCGGATCACGAAATATGAAGGCGCGCGCGGCGGCGAGCTGCATGGCCACCGAGATGACAGCGAGCCGCGTGTCGCGCACCGCCGCTTCGCGCTCTCGATCAATCTCAACAGCGAGGAGTTCGAGGGCGGCGGCATCCGCTTCCCCGAATATGGCGGCCAGGTCTATCGGCCGGCGAGCGGCGCGGCGCTCCTATTCTCGTGCTCCATCCTCCACGAGGCGCTGCACGTGACCAAGGGGCGCCGCTTCGTCCTGCTCGGTTTCATGTTCGGCGAGACCTGAGGCTATGCCTCCCTATTTCAGCGCTTCCGCCTTCTCGATCACCACGTCCTCGACCGGCACGTCGTCATAGCGCCCGACGCGGTGGGTCTCAGCCGCCTCGATCTTGCGCACCACGTCCATGCCCTCGACCACCATGCCGAACACGGCGTAACCCCATCCATCGGGGCTCTTGCCCCTGTGGTTGAGGAACGCGTTGCTCGCGGTGTTGATGAAGAACTGGGCCGAGGCCGAGTGCGGATCGCTCGTGCGTGCCATGGCGAGCGTGCCGATCTCGTTCTTGAGTCCGTTGTCAGCCTCGTTCTTGACCGGGGCGTTGGTCGGCTTCTGCTCGAGGCCTGCCGCGAAGCCGCCGCCCTGGATCATGAAGCCCTGGATCACTCGATGGAACACGGTCCCGGCATAGTGGCCGCTCGCAACATAGGCGAGGAAATTGTCCACGGTCTTCGGCGCCTTGTCCGCGTAGAGCTCGACGACGATCGCGCCATAATTGGTGGTGAGCTTGACGCGCGGATTGCCAGCGGCCGATGCTCCGTCGCTGACGGGGGCGAACAAGAGGCCGGCGGCCAGCGCCGCAATGAACGGTCGAACCATGGGTCCTCCAAGGCGGTAGGGTTGATTGTGCCGAACTAGGCCGGATGCGGTGATGTCAGCGGTGGCAATGCGAACTCTGTGATGACGGCCTCGCCCTGACTGTACCTATCATGAAGTCGGCGTTGTTCCGAAGTCATTTGGCCGGCGCGCATGAACGAGCCGAGGCGACGCGCATGGTCGACGATGAAGCGGCCGAATTGCAACCGCTCGTTCTCATAGGCTTGGAGCGCGCGGCCTAGATCGCCCGGATTAGTCCGGATCGCGCGCGTCAGCGCCATCGCATCGCCCGCCGCCTTGGTTACGCCCATGCCGCAATGGGGCCGCGCCACGAAGGCGGCATCGCCGATGAGCGCGACGCCCGGGGCGACGATCTTCGATGATTCGAGATCGACGATCGGCTGGAAGAATGGCTGCTTCGTGCGCGCTGCCACCTCAGCGAACTCGGGCGACACCAAGCGCACCGCATCTCTGCGAAGTGCCGCGACATGCTCCGGCCGAATGAGCTGTGGCGGAATGCCGTCCGGATGGCGCTTGCCGCTCGTGTCGGTCAGCAGGTCCTGAAGCGCGCCATCCTCCGCCGCTGGCCGATACCAGACCCAGTTGTAGCGCCGCTTGCCCGGCATCAGGCCATCCTCCGGCCCCGCGACCGGGTAGCCGAGAAACTGCTCGCCATTGAGCAGGCAGAAGGTCAGGTCGTGGAACAGCTCGGCATGGGCGCGGGTCGAGAATTCCGATTCCTCCATCATGCCGCGCCAGCCGACATAACCGGCGTAGCGTGGTTTGTCGTCGGGGAAGAGCTGCGCGCGGATCGTGGAGCGCACGCCGTCAGCCGCAATGACGAGTGAGGCGCTGGAGCTGGCGCCGTTGGCAAAGCGTACGCATGTAGTGTCCGTCCCGGGTTCGATCGCGATCACCTCATGGCCGCCCATGAACCGCTCTTTCGGAAACGCCTCGCGCAAGAGCCGGTGCAGATGGCCCCATGACGTGACGATCTGAGGTAGCGAGTACGCCGCCGTCACCTGCCCGCTCGGCGCGATGGCGCGTCGGCCTGGAATCCGAATTCCCAGGCTGTCATCGACCGTGACACCGCTCGCGCGCAGAGCGTCGTGCAGCTCGTCATGGGTGACGATGCCCGCACCACGGCCCGCCAATTCCTCGGGCACGCGCTCATAGACCAGCACATCGCAATTCGCCCGATGCAGCATGTTGGCAGCGAACAGGCCGCCGAGCGAACCGCCCACGACGACAACTCGCAGCCGGTTCGTCACCCTCTGAACGTCCCCATGAATCGCATCATCACCAATGCCTGACGGCGTCGCAGCCTATGCACCGGGTTTGTCGAGTGTGGCGAGATAGTCGGCAACGTCAAATACCTCGTCGCGGAAGCCATAGTCATAGGTGCCGCGCTGCACCGATTCCCAGATCTCGTCATATTCGAGTGGGCTGACCGAGTAGTAGCGCAGTCGGTCGCCGGCGCGGAGCAGCACGCCGTCCTCCGGAAAGTCCTTGTTGCGCGGGATGGGCTCATACAGGTTCACGGCCAGCCGGCCGAGCAGCTGATATCCGCCCGGGCTCGCGACCGGATAGGGCCCGGTCGAGAAGCCGGCGAGCGCCAGGCATCGCGCCGGCGTATAGCTCCGCGGCACTTTGTACTTCGGTGCTGTGATCCACTTCGAGGGGTCAAGCACGCGCGAGAAATAGCAACCCGGCGTAAAGCCGACGCAGACGATCCAGTAGTCGGACGCCGTGTGCGTTTCGATCACCTGTTCGATCGTCAGATTGTTGCAGCGCGCGATGAAATCGATGTTCTTTTCGACCTTGTAGCGCCGGGCGATTTCAGCGCTCCAGGGGTCGTCATACCAGACCGGCAGGCGAACATGGCGTGAGCGCAGCGACTTCGGGTCGCGTACATGTGGTAAGAGCGGCTTGATTGCGTTTTCAAGACGGCGATGTGAGGTACGGTCGAAGTCGAAGACAATCCCAAGCTCGCGCAATGATGGGATGAGCTCAATGACTCCATCGATCGCCTCGGCCTCAAGGGCCTCCTGCAGGGCGATGACGCGAAAGTTGAGCAGCAGGTTCGCCTCATCGCCGAACTCGACCGCGAGATAGCGGTCACCCAGCGGCCGGAATACGGGCTCGTCATAGATCATGACCGCATCTCCTTCGCGGCACGCTTGAGTGCGGCCCATTGCCGGCGCGCGATGTCGGCGGCGTCGGCCGCTTCGATCGCCCTGAATCTGAGGCTCGATCCGGGCGTCAGCTGGCCTATCTTGCCGAGATCGCTCGAAATCACGGTCGCGATCTTGGCGTAGCCGCCGGCCGTCGGATTCTCGACACCCATGACGATCGGCTCGATCCCACCCGGCACCTGGATGCCGCCGACCGGAATCACGTCATCGACGATGTCGGCCGGCCCCGAGCCGGCGTCGCGCACAAGGTGGGCTGGCCGTTCGAACAGATCGAGCTTGGGACCGATCAGGCGCATCCCCATGCGGTCGGACACCGGCGAGAGCTTCCAGTCGACGGCGAGAAATGTCTCGATGCCCTTGGGCGTGAACATGAAGTCCTGGGGTCCAAGCACGACACGAATGGTGTTGGGTTCGTCGGGCCAGGGTGCCAGCGCGGATGGGAGCCGGCGGCCAGCCATTTTGGTGAGCGCCGCCGATGCGCCGAGTTTTAGCCGATCGCCGGCCTTGAGCGCACGGCCTTCGAGACCGCCCTGGCTGCCCCGGATATAGGTGGCGCGGCTCTTCAGATAGAGCGGCACGTCGATGCCGCCTGCGATAGCGAGGTAGCCGCGCGCGCCGCGCTTCACATAGCCGAAGGCCAGCACCTGACCGGCCCGAACCAGTACGGCCTCGAGCATTGGCACCGGCTTACCATCGAGGGTCGGAGCCATGTCGGCGCCGGTGAGCGCGATCGCCGCGTCCGTCGTGAAGCGCAGGGTCGGGCCGCGCAGGAGCATCTCTAGACCGGCGTGGCCCGGCGGTTCCACCGAAAGCGGCGGCGGCGTCAGATCATTGCCGACCAGGAGATTGCCGAGCGCGAGCGCGTAATAGTCCTGCGCGCCGGCCGGCGGAATGCCGCGCGACAGATGACCGGGGCGGCCACCATCTTGGATCGTAGTCTGAATGCCACCCTGGATAACCTCAATCATGGCGCCTCATCTCTCCGCTCGCCACTTGGCGTGAATAGGCGAAGGGCGTCAGGCGCCGCGCTGAGCTCGAGCTCGGTGCCGACCGGATAACGCACGCTCGCCTCGGTCTCGAACTGAATCGCATCCTGCTCATGCAAACAGGCCGTCCCGCCGACGGGATGGCACACCACGAAATTGTGGCGGCCGAGATGCTCGGTCAAAGCGACCTTGACCGCAAGCCCGCCCTCGCCCTTTCGCCCGACCTTCAGATCATGCGGTCGTACACCGATGAGAAGCGCCTCGCCTTCCTGCAAGCGCGCGTCGGCGGGTACGGGCAGCGCAGTACCCTCACTTTCCATGACCAGCCGCCCACCCCGCACGGACGCCCGAAGCAAATTCATCGACGGGCTGCCGATGAAGCGGGCGACGAAAATGTTGGCCGGCCGGGCATAGACCCGGTCGGGCGGCCCCATCTGCTGGAGCGTGCCGCCGCGCAGCACCGCAAGCTCGGAGGACAAGGTCATCGCCTCGGCCTGATCGTGGGTGACGAACACGACGGTCACGCCAAGCGCCTGATGGAGCCGACTGAGCTCGATGCGCATTTGTTCGCGAAGCTTGAGATCGAGGTTCGAGAGCGGCTCGTCCATCAGGAAGATTTGAGGCTTGCGGATCATCGCGCGCCCGAGCGCGACACGCTGGCGCTCACCGCCCGAGAGCAACGCCGGCCGCTTGTGCAGCAAGGGCTCGATCCCAAGGATCGACGCAGTTTCCGCCAGGCGTCGCGCAATCTCGGCCTTCGGCACGCGGCGGTTGCGCAGATTGAACGTCATGTTCTGCGCCGCCGTCATGTGCGGGTATAGCGCATAGTCCTGAAAAACCATGGCGATGTCGCGTTCGCGTGGCGAGAGCGCGGTCACGTCGCGCTCGCCGATGAAGACGCGACCGGCGCTCGGATACTCGAAGCCCGCGATGATGCGGAGCAAGGTCGTTTTGCCGCAGCCGCTCGGGCCCAGGATCGAGAAGAACGCGCCCGCGCGAATCTCGAGGTCTATCGTGTTCAGCGCCGCGACGTTGCCGCCGGCATAAGTCTTGGAGACGCCTTGCAGCGTCACGCCGACGATCTCGCTCATCTCAGCGAAGGGCCCCCAGGCTGACGCCGCGCACCATCTCACGCTGCAGCAGGAAGACCACGACAATCAAGGGGGCGAACGACACCACCGCGCCGGCGGTCAGAAAGCCCCAATCGGTCTGAAACGGCGTGATCGTGCTGCCGAGGCGCACCGGCAAGGTCACCCACTTCTCTTTGGTCAGCAGGAAGGCGAACAGGAACTCGTTCCAGGCAAACACGAAGGTGAAGATGGTGGTGACCGCAATACCGCCCTTGGTCAGCGGCATGATGATGGTAAGGAGGATCTTCAAGGGCTTCGCGCCATCGGCGGTGGCGGCCTCATCGATCGAGCGCGGCACCTCGGCGAAAAAGCCCTGCAGCATCCAGATCGCAAAGGGCAGCGAAAATGAGAGATAGACGAGAACTAGCCCGGGATAGGTGTCGAGCAGCTTTGAGCGGCTGAGGATGAGATAGAACGGCACGACCACCGAGACCGGCGGGAGCATGCGCAGCGACAGGATCCAGACGCCGAGCTGCTCCCGGCCGCGGAGCGATGAGCGCGCCAGGGCATAGGCCGCGAGCGAACCGAGCGCGATTGAGACGATGGTGGTGCCACCGGCGATCGCCAGGCTGTTGAGCAGGAACGTGCCGTAGTTCTTGTCGCGGAACAGCTCGACGTAGTTCTCGAGCGTCGGTGCGAAGGCGAAGCTCGGCGACAGCCCGGTCAGACCACCTTCGGGCTTCAACGAGGTCATCGCGGTCCAGGCGATCGGGAACAGCCAGGCGGCGAGCACGATGAGCAGGGGTAAGAACCAGAGTCAGGTCGAGCGCCGCTGCATGGCTCAGACTCGGTATCTTGCCGGAGCCTCATCCTTCGACAGGCTCAGGATGAGGCCTAACATTGCGACCTCATGCTGAGCTTGTCGAAGCATGAGGGACACACGGCGAGTTGGGCAGCGCGTACGAACGCAACTCATTCACCGCCTCCCCTGCCCTACCACGCCCTGACGCGAGATCGCGCGAATCAGGAGCGTGATCACGATGGTGACGATGACGAGCAGAACCAGTGAAGCCGCCGCCGCGTCGCCCATCTGGAAATTGACGAAGGCCGTTTCCCACACCAGGACCGGCAGGGTGTACGACGCATCGCCCGGCCCTCCTTGCGTGGTTGCGACGATCACCTCGAACGCGCGCAAGAGGTCGATCAGCCGCAGCAGCAGCACAATGACGAGCACGCGCTTGAACCACGGAATCGTCAGGTGCGTGATTTGGCGCCAAGGGCTGGTCCCGTCGAGCTTGGCCGCTTCATAGAGCGAGCGCGGGATGGCGTACATGCCGGCGAGCACGATCAGAAAGACGAAGGGCGTCCACTGCCAGACGTCGATCGCGATGATGGCGAAGAGCGCGATGTCAGGATCGGAAAGCCAACCGGGCTTTGGGATACCCACGAGCCCGAGGATGTAATTGATGACGCCAAAATCCGGCTGGTACATGAAGCGCCACATGACCGCTGCCACGATCGGCGCCACCAGGATGGGCGTGGTCAGAAGCGTGCGAACGATCGCCATGCCCGGCAGGTCGCGCAACCGATGCACCCAAGCTGCGAGCACGAAGCCGAGCACGAACTCGGCGGCCAGCGCGGTGACCGCAAACACCAGCATGCGGACCAGCGCGACCTGGAATTTCGTCGAGATGAACAGATAGTAGAAGTTGTCTGCCCCGACATAGCGGGGCGGCGTCGTCTGGAACAGGTTCTGGCGGTGGAGCGCTGTGTCGATCAGGAAGACGAACGGGCCAATGACCAGTGCCAGGAGAATGACCACCGATGGCGCCAACATCAGGGCCGGCGCCAAACGCTCGCCGCGGTAGACCCGGCTTTGGCCAGAGCCTACCGCAGCCAACTCGGTTGCGCGCCGCCGGCGCAGCCTCATCCGCACGACAGCGCTCTAGCGTGACGCGTGCTTAAGCGTTGTAGCCGCCACGCTCGAGCAACACCTCGACGTCCTTCTTCATGTTGACACAGGCCTGCTCGGGCTCAGCCTTGCCGGTCACCACGTCGCCCGCGTGCTGCGTGATGAGCTGGAACAGCTCGGGCCCCTCGGCGAATTGCGCAAGATGGTGGCCATTTGCGATGCCCTGCGCGATCGACTTGAACACCTGATATTGCGGCTGCTCGCCCCATTTGTTGAGAAGCGACGTATTGGACGGCTGTCCGCCCGCCAGAATGAAGTTCTCGGCATTCTCCGGCCGCGTCACGAACTTGGCGAAATCGACCATCAGATCGATATTCTTCGAGGCCTTCGGTATGGCGAGGCCGAAGCCGCCCTTCATGCCGGTTTTCGATGCGTCGTTGTTGGTGCCGCCGAGCGCGAAATCGCGCGAGACCAGCTTGTCGTGGAAATTGGGGTTCTCCTTCGGGTTCTGCAGGATCATGAAGCCCGACCACATGATCTGCTGATGCGACACGTCGTTCTTGAACGCCTCGGCGTTCTCGAACTCCTGCGCATTGAGCGAGGCTTCGTTCCACACCTTGGAGAGATCGCGCAGCATGGTCATGGCCGCGATGTTCTCGGGTGAATCCAGCGTCACCTTGCCGGGCGGGTTATCCTTGCTCAGGCGGCCGAAGCGCTCGGGCGAATCATTCTCGTACCACTTGCCGCCAAAGCCCCACATCATGCCGGTGTAGGTCATGCCGAGAAACCAGGCATTGCGCGCGGCACAGGTCATGAAGCCGGCACCGGGTTTCTTCTCGTTCAGCTTCTTCGCGTTCTCGAGGATGGTCTCGAAGCGTGCAGGTTCCGCGAGGCCGGCACCGGCAAACACGTCTTTGCGCCACCAAGTCATCATGCAGTTCGCGTCGTGCACGATGGAGTACGGCACGCCGTCCCAGTCCCAGCTGCCGCGATAGAAATAGGGCACGCCGTTGATGTAGTAGTCGCGCCACTCCGGGTCCTTGTCGAAGTGCTCCTGAAGTGGCAGCAGCTTCGGGTAGGACTGTCCGATCAGCACCGGGTCGAACAGGTGCGCGTCAAAATCGCTCGAATCTTCGATCAGGCTGGTGCCGATGCGCTGATAGTGCTCGGCATAGGGCGAGACCAGTACTTCGATGGACACGTCCTTATTCTTTTCCATATAGGCCTTGGCACTGGCTTTGAGCGCCATCTCCCAGCGCGGCCCCGGCATGGTGGTGACGACGAGTTTCTTGCTCTCGGCAATCGCGCCGCGCCAAGTGACGGCGCTCGACGCCGCGGCGATGGCGGCACCAGCCGCTGCACCCTTGAGAAAGCCACGCCGCGACACGCTCGGAGCGTGGCCACGCTCCGCCGCCCGCTGAACAGTGCCGCGATCGAATTTCGCATCGGTCATCGCACCCTCCCGGTTGGATTTGGCTCAATTATCAAGGCTCTTGATAATTGAGCCGACGGTAGGCGCCGTCACGGGGTGAGTCAATGGCACGCCCAGGCGCCATGACCGCGGCACCAACGGCCTGGCGGCGAATAAAATACACAAAAAATATGACACAAAATATTACATAACCAATGTGTACTGTAAAATTACTTGACCTACACAACGCCACGTCGTACCTCTCTTCAGTGTCCACGGATAGGCGGTCGGAGGCACCGGGTCGAAGTCTTGCCCCCGGCGAGCGTGCTCCGGTTCTGAAAAACGAAAGCTCGGTCATGCGTTATTTCCCGCTGTTCATCGACATGCAAAACACTTCGGTGCTCGTGGTTGGGGGC
The DNA here is from genome assembly GCA_016869195.1 of Alphaproteobacteria bacterium. Lineage (GTDB taxonomy): Bacteria > Pseudomonadota > Alphaproteobacteria > UBA828 > UBA828 > SHWC01. The sequence goes on from VGET01000002.1 coordinate 63,981, forward strand.
ACGGAGCACGCGACAGCCAAGCTTCGGTCGCTTCTCAAGAGCGACGCGAATATCGTTGTTATCGCGGAGCGTTTTTCCGATCAAATTTTGGCTTGGGCGAAAGCCGGCCGACTCGCGCTGGTTGAGCGGGATTTCCAGCGTTCGGATGTGGCCGGCTACCGCCTGATTGTCGTTGCGACGGACGATCCCACCCGCAATCGCGAACTAGCGACCGCCGCGCGCGTGCAGGGCGCGCTGGTGAATGTCGCGGATGATCTCGCGTCATCTGACGTGTTGTTTCCCGCGATCGTCGACCGCTCCCCCCTGGTGGTCGCGATCGGCAGCGAGGGCAGCGCGCCCGCCCTGGTGCGCGCAGTGAAGGCCAAGGTCGAAGCGCTCCTCCCCTTCGACCTTGGCACCCTCGCGCGAATTTCCGCGCCCGCGCGCGACGCAGGCCGCAAGCTCGGCGCAGGCCGCTTCCGCGACGTGTTGGCACGGTTCTTCGACGGTGAAGGCGAGCGCTCGCTCTCAGGCCACGGCGCATCGGCTGCGCGTGATCTGCTCGAGACCATGATCCATGAAGCCTCGAATGATCATGCGCCCCGAGGGCGGGTTGATCTGGTCGGCGCGGGCCCCGGCGATCCCGAACTTCTGACCTTGAAAGCCCGGCGCGTGCTCGACCAGGCCGACGTGGTGCTCCACGATCGGCTGGTTGATGCCCGCATTCTGGATCTCGCGCGCCGCGAGGCCACGATCGTCGAGGTCGGCAAGACCGCGCGAGGGCAGAGTTGGTCGCAGAGCGAGGTCAATGCGCTCATGGTGCGCCATGCCCAGCAGGGCGCCCGCGTGGTGCGGCTCAAGAGCGGCGATCCCCTGTTGTTCGGCCGTGCCGATGAAGAAATCAAGGCGTTGGAAGGCGCCGAAATCCCCTACGCCATCGTACCCGGGGTGTCGGCGGCCTTCGCGGCCGCGGCCGGTGGCGGCTTCTCGTTGACTCGGCGTGGGCGCAATCGCGCCGTCACTTTCATCACCGCTCATGACGTCGAGGGCTTCGCCGATCACGACTGGCGCCACCTCGCGCGCAAGGGCAGCGCGGTCGCGATCTACATGGGCGTGCAAGCCGCGCGCTTCGTCCAGGGTCGTCTGTTGATTCACGGTGCCGACGCGTCCACGCCGATCACCATCGTCGAACGCGCCAGCCGGCCGGATGAAAAGAGAGTCATCGGCACGCTCGGTCGGCTTGCGGCGCTGATCGAGGATGCTGCGATCGAAGGGCCTGCGATCATCTTCATCGGTCTTGCACCCAACGACGCGTCAGCCGCCTCGCGACCTGAGCTTTACACCTCGCGACAGCCGGCTCATGCGGGAGGCGGCGCGTGGTGAAGGCCCCCGCTCCCCGCATCCTGACCGCCAACGATCTGCTCGAGGGCGACGTCCTGTTCCTCGGCCATGACGGCTGGGTGCGCGACTATCGCGCCGCGCGCGTCGCCACGACCGCGAGCGAGGCCGCGGAGATCGAGGTTCTGGGACTTGCCGCCAAGGACGCGCGGTTGATCATCGATCCCTACCTCGTCGACGTTGCGCTCGAAGCTGATGGCACGCCGGCGCCGGTGCGCTTTCGCGAGCGCTTGCGCACGCTCGGACCAACGGTCCGTCCCGACCTCGGCAAGCAGGCCGAGCGGCGCTCCTAGGGGCCGGCGATGTATCGCTATGACGAATTCGATCATCGCCTGGTGCAGGAGCGCGTCGCGCAGTTCCGCGATCAGGTCGCGCGCCACCTCGCCGGCTCCTTGAGCGAGGAGGAGTTTCGCCCGCTCCGGCTGATGAACGGCCTCTACCTCCAGCTCCACGCTTATATGCTCCGCGTTGCCATCCCCTATGGCACGCTATCGTCGCGTCAGATGCACCGTCTGGCCGAGATCGCCAAGCGCTTCGACCGCGGCTACGGCCATTTCACCACGCGCCAGAACATTCAGTACAACTGGCCGCGCCTGAAGGACGTGCCCGACATCCTGGCAGAGCTTGCCGATGTCGAGATGCACGCGATCCAGACCTCCGGCAACTGCATTCGCAACATCACCGCAGATCCCTTTGCCGGCGTTGCGGCCGACGAGGTCGAGGACCCGCGCATCACGGCCGAGCTGCTGCGCCAGTGGTCGACGCTGCACCCCGAGTTCAGCTTCCTGCCGCGCAAGTTCAAGATTGCGGTCACCGGCTCGGCGCACGATCGCGCAGCGATCAAGGTGCACGATATCGGGCTTCGCCTAGTGCGTAGCCCGGCCGGCGAGATCGGGTATGAGGTATGCGTCGGCGGCGGCCAGGGGCGGACGCCGATGATCGCGCAGGTGATCCGCGAGTTCCTATCGAAAGACGCGCTGCTGCCCTATCTCGAAGCGATCATGCGCGTCTACAACCTGTTCGGCCGACGCGACAACAAATACAAGGCGCGCATCAAGATCCTGGTGCACGAGATCGGCGTCGCGGCCATGCGCGATGCGGTCGAGACTGAGTTCGCCCGGCTCGATGTCGCCGCGATTGCGGCGGATCAGGACGAGGTCGCGCGCATCGCAGGCTATTTCGCGCCGCCCGTCTATGAGCAGCTCCCGAAGGATTCGAGCACGCTTTGTACCGCGCGCGCGCAGGATGGGGCGTTCCATCGCTGGGTCGAGACCAATGTCGGCGCGCACAAGGTGCCGGGCTACACAATCGTCACCGTCTCGTTGAAGCCGATCGGCGGCGTCCCGGGCGATG
>VGET01000003.1 GCA_016869195.1 Alphaproteobacteria bacterium
CGCTGGTACCGACGTCATTCATGCGATAGCTGCGGTCTGTCAGACAATCATGTGGGACGAGTCGTGCCTCCTTGCCTGCGGCTTTGGGTGGTACGCCGTAGTGGTCGCAATCTGACATTCGATTCCCGCAGCGCTGAAACCAGATCAATGGGTTACCGGCTCATACGTCGGCACCAAGTGTTAGATTCTACCCAGTAGCGAGTGTAGGTCAAGTGACGGGATGAGGGTAACTGTTGTTGGCCAAGCGCTCTATTGGTCCGGCCAAATTCTTCGCAAATATTCGGGTGCCGTGCGCCAGCGCGTGGTCCTACCAATTTTCTTAAATACTGCCGGCCGAATTGCGGTCTCCATTGAAACGATGAATTTCAACGCCTACGATCCTTCCGTCGTCCGCGGTGCGAGCATGTCCGTTTGGCGGCCCGTCAGCGCAAACCAGTTCGGGGGAGGTAAGCATGGCGACGAAAACGGGAGTTCAGCTCAATCAGGGCTATACGGCGACCGACGACTTCATTACGCGCACATGGATTCTGCCGCTTTTGACCGACAAGGCGAAGCGGGCCAAGCTGATCGAGGAGCATCGCGGCAACCCAGTCGGCAAGCCGGGCAAGGCCGGCAAGGCGGCGGTTCAACACAGCGATGACCTCGCCCGCGTGATCGACAAATTCCGGCGGGCACCGCAAGCCGGCAAATACGTTCGCATCTGCGTCGTGCCCCACAAGGAATATGCCATCGGGGTGCTCTCGGGCGTGCGCGGCAAGCCGGTCAAGATGCTCGAGAACAAGACCTATCCGTCGGAAGACGCGTGTGAGCACGCGATTTTCCTGCGCCGCATCGACGACATCTTGGCGGCCTACGGCAAGAAATAGGCAACGCACCGCAACGGAGCCGAGGCGCGGCGCCGCTTGGAGCGGCTTGGCCAGCGCCCGATGACACAGGGAAGATTGAGCCATGCTTCGCATCACGGGCTACTCGGATGTTTATTCATTGCACCCGGGCGACACCGTCAAGTTCTACGTCAACTCCGAGAAGGGTGAAGGCTATCAGGCCGACATCGTGCGCCTGATCCATGGCGACACGAACCCCGAGGGACCGGGCTTCAAGGAAGAAGTCAAAAAGACGCCGGTCAGCGGCAAGTAAAAGGGGCGCAACCAGAAGATCCACGGCGGCTCCTATGTGGTCGTGCCACACGATGACCGCTTCAACCTGAAGAGCTTCACGCTTCAGGCCATGATCTTTCCCACCACGCCCGACAAAGGCATGCAGGGCATCCTCAACAAGTGGGACCATAGCAAGAAGAAGGGCTATGGCATGCTGATCGACGACAAGGGCTGCCTTGCCGTCGGCATGGCCAATGACAAGGGCAAGGTCGCCTGGCTCTCGAGCGGCAAGCCGCTGCTCCGCAAGGTCTGGTATCTCGCGGCCGCGACCTATGACGCGGAGACCGGCAAGCTCAAGCTCTATCAGATCCCGATGCCGACCTCGGCCAATGGCGGGCTCGGCATGTCACTCGTGCACCCCTTGAGCGAGACCTCGCGCATTGTCACGCAGGAGGTGAAGATCGGCGCGCCTGCGGCGAACGATGCGCCCTTCTTGATGGCGGCGTGGGCCGACAAGGCGAAGTCAGGCCGTTTCATCTTCGGCGCGCATTACAAGGAGGCGACGAGCCCGGTGGAGCTGCCGGTTCAAGGCGGCTGCTTCAACGGCAAGATCGATCGGCCCCGTGTCGCCCGCCGGGCGCTCACCCATAGCGAGATCGATGCCCTGGTGCGCGGCTATCGCTATTGCCCGAGCGCGCTCAGGAACGAGGTGGTCGCGGCCTGGGATTTCCACGCCAACATCTCCAACAACATCGCCTCGACCCACATCATCGACACCTCGACCAGCCTGTTGCACGGCCACGCGGTCAACCTGCCGGCGCGCGGCATGACCGGCTACAACTGGACGGCGGACGAGATCGTCTATCACCACAAGCCCGAGGAATATGGCGCGATCCACTTCCATGACGACGACATCGACGATGCGCGCTGGGAGGTGGATTTCGAGTTCAAGGTGCCGACCAATTGGAAGAGCGGTGTCTATGCCGCGCGGTTGCGCATCGACGGCAAATCGACCCCTGACACCGAGGACTATGTGCCGTTCTTCGTGCGCCCGCCCAAGGGCACCACGACCGCCGACATCTGCTTCATCGTGCCGCTGCAGAGCTACCTCGCCTACTCCAACGACAATCTCGCGGCCAACTCGGTCGCGGCGCAGCTGCTCGGCGGCAAGGTGCCGATCATGCAGGCCTCCGACCTGTTCCTGAACGAGCACCGCGAATACGGCCTCTCGACCTATTCGTGCCATTCGGATGGCTCGGGCGTGTGCTATTCCTCGCGCCTGCGCCCGATTCTGAACATGCGGCCGAAATATCGTCACTGGCTCTCGCCCTCGCTCTGGCAGCTCAACGGCGATCTGCATTTGACTGACTGGCTCGAGGAGATGGGTTTCGCCTTTGACGTCCACACCGATGAGGACCTGCAGAAGGAGGGTGTCGATCTCCTGAAGAAATATCGGGTGGTGTTGACCGGCAGCCACCCGGAATACGCCTCCGAGAAGATGCTCGACGCCTATGAGGCCTACCAGCAGCAGGGCGGTCGCTGGCTCTATCTCGGTGCCGACGGCTTCTATTGGATCACCGAGTTCCACCCCGACAACCACAACATCATCGAGGTGCGCAAGGGCGAGGCCGGCACGCGTGCCTGGACCGCCAATCCCGGCGAGTACAACAACGCCTTCGACGGCAAATATGGCGGCATGTGGCGCGCACGTGGCCGCATCCCGACCAAGGTGTGCGGCCTCACCTTCACCGGCTATGGCTTCGACGTCTCGACCTATTATCGCCGCATGCCGGATTCCGAGCGCTCCGAATGCGCCTGGATGTTCTCAGGCATCGGCAAGGACGAGATCATCGGCGATTTCGGCCTGGTCGGCGGCGGGGCCGCGGGCCTCGAGATCGATCGCTACGACCTCGAGTTCGGCACACCGCACAATGCCTATCTGCTCGCGCGCTCGGAGGGTCACACCGATCTGATGATGCAGGTGAACGAGGAAATCCACTTCACCTGCCGCGGCTATTATGGCGGCGGCGACGAGAACCCGATGATCCGCGCCGACATGATCTACTACAAGACGCCAAATGACGGCGCGGTGTTCGCGCCGGGCTCGCTCGCCTGGTGCGGCTCGCTCTCGCACAACAACTACAAGAACAACGTCTCGAAGCTGATGGAGAACGTGATCAAGGGGTTCCTGAAACCCGGCCCCTTGCCCTGATCGCACCACCTTGAAAAGATGCTGGGGCGGTCCGCAGGGGCCGCCCCGTTTTCTTTCCGGCATGGGAGAACCGCGATGCCGACCGATCCCGACCGCTGGCGCACGCCGGGCTTCACGCCCTCGGCCAAGGTCCGGCCGACCGACCTTGATCGTCGTGGCGGCAAGCGGCCCGACCTGCTCAAGGGTCTCGACGCCGACAAGCTCGCCGAGTTCGCCCAGGTGCTGTTCCAGTTGAACGGCTTTCGCCGCGGGCCGGTGAAGGGCTATTACGTCGTGGTCGAGACGACGCCAGGCAAGGAATGGAAGGTCGGCCAGCTCTGCGCCGACCCCGACGCGCCGTTGCGCATCGTCGATGAGCGCGTGTTCGACAACAGCGATGAAGCGCTGAAGGTCGCCGAGTCCTTACGGGAGGCCGACCCGCCGCGCTATGGCGGCGCCTAATCCTCGGACCGTGTCAGGGCGGAGCCTCGGCCACCCGAGGGAATTCTCCACAAAGGCACCAAGACACGACGCAACAAGAGAGGCTTGGGGCCTTGTGACTTGGTGTCCTTGTGGCGAACCTAGTCATTGGCCGCTCGAGCGCGGCCCCATTGAATCAAGATTGAATCACGCCTTGCGGTGTTTCTCGCCGAGCGCGATCAGCGGGTGCTTGGGCGACATCTGGAACTTGATCAACAGCTCGCGCGCCAGCATGTCGCGGTCCTGCTGATTGTTGGGCAGCTTCAGGTCGGGCGGCACCGAGACCCAGCCATTGATATTGCGGTCGAACACCGCGGGCCGCCCCTCTTCATAGCCCATGTGCACGTCTTCGAGCCAATTGAGGTCGGGCCAACCCATGGTCTCGATGTACTTCTTCAGGAACGGCGTGAGGCGCGCGTAATCGGGCACAAGATTCACGTCATAGCGATAGCCGATATGCTGGCCGATCTCCTTCTCACGCGTGGTGTCGAGGCCCTTCGACTTCAGGAAATAGTCGACGTCGCCCTGCTTGGCACCCTTCGATTTCGCCGCCGGCCTCTTGGCGCTCTTCGCCTTGAGCTTCGTCACCTTGGCCATGTCGCACTCCATCGCCCAATCGTTTCGTCGCCAATCACCCCCCTCCCATCCCTCCCCCTCAAGGGGGGCGGGAAAGAACCGGCGCGGGCCCGCCCGCGTGCCCCCTCCCCCTCGTCGCGGCGCGTCAGCGCCCGACGCTCGACGGGGGAGGGTTGGGGTGGGGGTGGGAACATGTCCTGTCGCGGCGCTCAATACCGCGTCATGTCGGGCCGGCCGACCGTGTGCTGCGTGCCCGCGAGCGGCACCTGCGCCATGGCGGAAGCCTCCATGGTGAGCGCGGCCAGATCCTCCGGCTCCAGAGAATGCACATTGGTCTTGCCGCAGGCACGCGCCAGCATCTGGCATTCGAGCGTCAGCGTGTGCAGGAAATTGAACACCCTCACCGCGGCCTCGTCGGGATCGAGCCGCTTGCGCAGCGCCGGATCCTGCGTGGTGACGCCGACCGGGCAGCGACCGGTGTGGCAGTGATAGCACTCGCCGGCCGGCACACCGACCTCGGACTCGTAGTCGGCCTCGGGAATGTCCTTGTTGCAGTTGAGCGCGATGAGCGCGGCATGGCCGATCGCGACCGCATCGGCGCCGAGCGCAAGCGCCTTCGCGACATCGGCGCCGTTCCGGATGCCGCCGGCATAGACCAGCGAGATCGAGCCGGTCGCGCCGAGATCATCCAGCGCCTTCCGCGCCTGACGGATCGCGGCGATGCCGGGCACGCCGGTTTCCTCGGTCGCGATGTGCGGACCGGCGCCGGTGCCGCCCTCCATGCCATCGATGTAGATCGAGTCAGGGCCGGTCTTGATCGCCATGCGCACGTCGTCATAGACGCGGGCCGCGCCGAGCTTCAGCTGAATCGGAATCTGATGATCGGTCGCCTCGCGGATCTCCTGAATCTTGAGCGCGAGATCATCGGGCCCGAGCCAATCGGGGTGACGCGCGGGCGAGCGCTGATCAATGCCCGCAGGCAACGAGCGCATCTCGGCCACCTGGTCGGTCACCTTCTGGCCCATCAAATGGCCGCCGAGGCCGACCTTGCAGCCCTGGCCGATGAAGAACTCGCAGGCGTCCGCGAGGCGTAAGTGATGCGGGTTGAAGCCGTAACGCGACTGGATGCACTGATAGAACCACTTGGAGGAGAAGCGCCGCTCATCCGGGATCATGCCGCCTTCGCCCGAGCAGGTCGCCGTGCCGGCCATGGTGGCGCCGCGTGCGAGCGCGAGCTTCGCCTCGAAGGAAAGCGCGCCGAAGCTCATGCCGGTGATGTAGATCGGAATGTCGAGCACCAGCGGGCGCTTGGCCTTCGGCCCGATCACGGTGGTCGTCTCGCACTTCTCGCGATAGCCCTCGATCACGAAGCGCGTCAACGTGCCGGGCAGGAAGGTGAGATCATCCCAGGTCGGGATCTTCTTGAAGATCGAGAAGCCGCGCATCCGATAGCGGCCGAGCTCGGCCTTGATGTGGATGTCGTCGATCACCTCAGGCGTGAAGATGCGGCTCTTACCGAGCACCGACTTGTTGCGCTCGGGCTGCGCTGCGCGCTTGGCGATTTTCTTGGTTCGCGCTTCGAGCGCGCGCCTTTTGGTGGCCATGATCAACTCCCCTGAGGGCGCGTACGCCCTGCCACTGAATCCATCATCGATCTAGAGCGCGATCTTCTTCTCGGTCGGCTCGAGCTTGTCGTAGTTCCAGAGCTGCCGGCCCGCGACGATTTTCTTCAGGTTCTCGACGCCGTTCGGCGCCTTGAGCCCATAGGTATCGAGCTTGCGCTTGAGCCAGGCGGCCTCGACCTCGGTAAGCTCGCCCGGCACGGCATCAACGCCGAGCGAGCCGATCTTGCCGCCGACATAGATGGTGCCGTCGTACATCGAATCGCCGAGATTGTTTCCGGTGTCGCCGAGAATGATCATGCGCCCGCGCTGCATCATGAAGCCGCAGAACGAGCCGCAGCGCCCGCCGACGATGATAGTGCCGCCCTTCTGGTCGATCGCCATGCGCGCGCCGACATCGCCCTTGCAGACGAGATCGCCGCCACGCAGCGCGGCACCGAAGGTGGAGCCCGCGTTCTTCTCGATCACGATCACGCCGGCCAGCATGTTCTCGGCGCAGGACCAGCCGACGCGGCCGGAGATCGTGACATAGGGGCCGTCCAGCAGCCCGCAGCCGAAATAGCCGAGACTGCCACGGAATTCGAGGCGAAGCTTGTTCAGCAGCCCAACGCCGATGCCGTGCTTCGCCATCGGGTTGTGCACAACGATATGGCCGTTGCCTTCGGCCATCAGCGCGCGGATGCGCTCGTTGATCTGCGTCGCCGTCATCGGCGCGGCATCGAACTCGGCCCGCTTCTTGAAGTTGACCTCGACCGAGTCAGGATAGGTGTAGTTCTCCTCCTGCGTCGCGGGGAAGAACGTCTGCTGCGTGCGGCCGCGTAAGGATTCCTCATGCTCGGCGCCGAGCGGCGCCTTGACGCTCAGCTTTGCCATACGCGCACCTCGCCGTCATAGGGATCCCAGGTGTCGATCTCCTTGGGGAAGATGCTGCGGATCGCGACCTCCTCCGACGCCATGGCGACGAGATCGCTGCTCTCGAACAGCACCATGGGCTTCGCCGCCATGGTGTCCTTCGCCATGCCGAGCTTGTCGGACGTCGCGACCAGATAGGTGAACACGCCGTCGAGCTCGGCGACCGAGGCGTGCATGGCCTCCTCGAGGTTCGCGCCGCGATGCATGCGATCCGCGAGGTAGACCGCGATCAGCTCGGAATCGCAATTCGACATGAAGCGATGGCCGCGATGCTCGAGCTGGCGCCGGAAGCCCCAATAATTGGTCAGCTGCCCGTTGTGCACGACCGAGACATCCATGAACGGATAGGCCCAATAGGGATGGGCCGAGCGGATGTCGACATCCGATTCGGTGGCCATGCGCGTGTGGCCGATCGCGTGCGTGCCCTTGAACTGGCTGAGCTTGTAATCGCCCGAGACGCGCTCGGCATCACCCAGATCCTTGATCAGCTCGAGCGCGTGGCCGAGCGAGAGAATCTCGGCGCCATCAATGTCTTCGATATAGTCGGCGAACTTCTTGTAGGCCTCGAGCGAGTTCATCGTGCCCGGCTTGAAGCGCAGCTGATAGCGGAAGGCGTACTCGGTCGCCGGCTCCTCCATCACGATCTCGCCGCCCATCTGCGCGATGCGGCGATCGACCTCGGCGCGACGCTCGACCACCTGACGGTGGATGTCGAAGCCTTTCGACATGTCCTCCTGCTCGGCCACCTTGAAGCGCAGCACGAACTCGCCGCGCTGCGGCTGGCCATAAAGCGCGAAACCGGTCGAATCGGGCCCCCGATGCTTGAGCGCTCGAAGCATCGAGGTCATTTCAAAGCCGACATCCGCGCGCGAGCCGCGATGGATGACGCCTGCTATGCCGCACATGAACTTGGCCTCCGTTCCTGGCCTAGGGTAGGCAATCGAGATAGGTGTTGAGATCCCATTCGGTGACGTTGGCGAGGAAGCGCTCCCACTCGTCGCGCTTATAGTGCATGAAGACGCGGAACATCTCGTCCGGCAGTGCCGCCTTGATGAGCTCGTCGTGCTCGAGCGCGTTCAGCGCATCACCGAGGTTCATCGGCAGCTTGTTGACCTGCTTGCCGGCTTCCATCGCCTCATAGATGTTGCGGCTCTCGGGCTCGCCGGGATCGAGCTTGCTCGAGATGCCGTCATCGAACGCCGCGAGGATGACGCTCGCCATCAGATAGGGGTTCACCATCGAATCGACCGCGCGATACTCGAAGCGCCCGGGCGCCGAGACGCGCAGGCCGCAGGTGCGATTCTGATAGCCCCAATCGGCGTAGACCGGCGCCCAGAAACCGGCATCCCACAGCCGCCGATAGGAGTTGACGGTGGAGCAGCCGATCGCGGTCAACGCCGGCAAATGCTTGATGATGCCGCCGATCGAGTGGAGCCCGATGCGGCCCGGCTTGTTGGAGCCCTTGGTGTCGGGCAGGAAGGTGTTATTGCCGCCCTTGCTATAGGTGAAGACGCTCGGCATGCCGGGCACCGCGGCGTGGCCGAGCTTGTTGACCTTCTCCTCGCCGCCCTGCCACAGCGAGATGTTGTGGTGGCAGCCATTGGCCGAGACGCCCATGAACGGCTTGGTCATGAAGCAGGCGATCAGATTGTTCTCGCGCGCGACCTGCGAGCAGATCTGGCGATAGGTGGCGAGCCGATCGGCGGTGCGCAGCGCATCGTCGAACATGAAATTGAGCTCGAGCTGGCCCGGCGCATCCTCATGATCGCCCTGGATCATGTCGAGCCCCATGGCGCGGGCATATTCGATGACGCGCAGGAAAACCGGACGCAGCTCCTCGAACTGGTCGATGTGATAGCAGTTCGGCTTGGTGACGCCGCCGGCCATCTTGCCGTCCGGCCCGCGGCGCAGCCACATCATCTCGGGCTCGCAGCCATGGCGCATGTGAAGGCCCTTGTGCTTCTTCTTGAAGGCCTCGTGATGGATGCGCAAATTGCCGCGACAATCGGAGGTGAGGTGCCCGCCCGGGTTCTTCTTCTCCTCGCGATTGCGGAAGCAGGTGCAGAAGACGCGCGCGACCCGCTTGTCCCAGGGCAGTTGCACGAAGGTCTCGGGATCGGGAATGCCGATCAACTCCGAGGCCTCGGGGCCATAGCCGATATAGTTCTTGTGACGGTCGAGATAGAGATTGGCGGTTGAGCCATAGACCAGCTGAAAGCCGCGCTCGGCGATCGACTCCCAATGATCCGCCGGAATGCCCTTGCCGACGATGCGCCCGGTCACCGAGATGAACTGATAGTAGATGTAGGTGATGCCGAGCTCGTTGATCTTGGCCCGAACCCGCTTCACCTCCTCGGCCCGGCCCTCGCGCTTAACATGGGCCTCAAGATCGGTCATGGCGTCTCCCCTCGCCTTGTCGCCCCAAGATCCGCCGCGCGCTGACCCCTTTGCATCGTCGCGGCGCTCACGTCTTCAGTCGTTTGTCAGCTCCATGGGAACGGGCTGTTCGACACCGGGTGGAGCTTGCCGGTGGCGAAGCGCGAATGGCGGAACGGCTCCAGCAGCGCGCTCTTCTCGCCCATCAGCTCGCCCGCGACGAGCTTGCCGACCGCGATCATCTTGTAGCCGTGGTTCGAGTCGGCGATGACCGTGCAGTTCTCGCGGAAGGTGTCGAACACCGGAAAGCTGTCGGGCGTGAAGGCGCCGATGCCGCCCGATGGCTCCATGCGATATTTGCCCGCCTGGCCCTCATAGCGCTTCTGGCAGAAGGCGAGCGCCGAGCACCACATCTCGGCGAAGCGCTCGTCCACCACGAATTCGGGCGAGGCCGGGCCGTAGGGATCGACCGCCACCTGCTCGGCCGGGCGTTCCACCTTCCACGGCGAGGCGCCGCCCTGGATGCCGTTGAAGTTGAAGTCGGGCTTGTAATAGATGCCCCAGATCTTGTCGGTGATCAGCTTGCCGTCGATGTCGGAATAGAGCGGCGCGTCGGTATCGACGTGCATGACCGGCGGCATGGCGCCGTCATTGGTCAGGCCATAATTCGGCTCCACGCCAAGGGTGCCCTCTTCGAGGCACCAGAAGGTCCACATTGGTACGTCCTTGTGGACCCGGCCGTCGCGGCCCTTGACGTCGATCCTGTTGGGCAGGTCGAGCAGCTTCCAGATCTGCGGCACCCAGGGCCCGACGCCGACGACCACATGGTCGCACGCGATCAGCCCGCGGTCGGTCTCGACCGCCGTGATCGCGCCCGAGTTCGAGCCGCTCTTGAAGCCCGTCACCTCGACGCCGGTGAGGATGCGCACGCCGGCCGCGTCGGCCTTGTCGGCGAGGCGGTAGATCGAGGCTCGGTTGTTGGCGTAGCCGCCCTTCTTCTCGTGCAGGACCGAGGTGATGCCCTTGGCCTGCCAGTCGCTGAAGATGGTTTTCATGTAGCGGGCGCAATCGGCCTCGCCCTCGATGAACGACGAGGTATAGCCGATGTCGCGCTGTTCCCGGGCGATCTGGCCGACATTCTCGTGCATGACCTCGGGGCTGATCTGCATGTAGCCGACCGGGTGATAGGAATAGCCCTTGGCATCCGCCTCCCACTCGGCGACGCACTCGGCCATCAGCGCGCGCATGGCCGGCTGGAAGTAGTTGTTGCGGATCACGCCGCAGGCGATGCCGGACGCGCCCGAGGCGATGCCGCCCTTGTCCAGGACCACGATGTCGTTGGCGCCGAGCTTGCCCTTTGCCTTCAGGCGCTGCGCCAGATGCCAGGCAGTGCTCAGGCCGTGAATACCGGCGCCAATGACGACGTATTTGGCCTGGGTCGGGAACGCCATCGGAGCCATCCCTGGTTCGCGCGCCCTGCCCCCAATGAGCCGACGCTCCAGGCGAATGATAGACGGCGCGGTCGGAAATATGTCAAGCCAAGAGTGAACCAATCCGGCGCACTCCAGAGAAATCTCTGGCATCTTGATTCAGTTTGATTCAAAATGGCTCGACCAATGAAAGAGGCGCGTCGACCATGAACACGCTTGCCGCCGACACCTCGTCCGTGGTCGCTGAGCCGCACCGGCCCGGCCAGCGCGCGGCCTCCGGCCCGCTCGCGATCGCCGCCACGCTGCGCAATCGCATCCTCACCGGCACCTACGGCTATGGCGAAAAGATGCCGACCGAACGCGCCATGGCGACGAGCTTCGGCACGTCGCGTGCGACCCTGCGCGAGGCCCTGCGCCTCCTGGAACAGGGCGGGCTGATCCACCGCCGCGTCGGCAGCGGCACCTATGTGGTTTACCAGTCGGCCGAGGACACCGGCCAGTCGGAGGACGATGTCGCCGAGATCACGAGCCCGCTGGAACTGGTCGATGTACGCCTCGCGCTAGAGCCGCAGATGGTGCGCCTCGCCGTGCTCAACATGACGGCCAAGGACATCGCCGGCCTCGATGAGGCGCTGGTTGCAATGGAGAAGAGCGAGGGCGACCCCGAGCGCTTCACCCGCTGGGACCGCGTGTTCCACCAGCGCATCGCCGAGGGCACGCGCAACCCGCTCCTTGCCGCGTTCTACCGCCAAGTGAACCATGTGCGCGGGCACGCCCAGTGGAGCCAGATCAAGGGCGCGGTGCTCTCGCCCAAGCGCATCGCGCACTACAACGCGCTGCACCGCCAGGTCTATGAGGCGATCCGCGCGCGCGACGCCGAAGCCGCCGAGCGCGCCATCGCCACCCACATGGGCGAGGCCCGCGCCGATTTGCTCAGAGGCGGGTCAAGGTAGATTGCAAGCTCAGGGCTCGGCGCGCTTCGGCAAACGGCCGCGGAACTCGGCGGGCGCGAGGATTGGCACGACAAAGGAGCCACTGAGCGCCAACAGGTCCTTGTCGCCGGTGACGAGCGCGTTGGCCTTCCCAGCCAGCGCCAGCGCGAGTAACGGTCGATCAAAGGGATCGCGACAGGGCGGCACCTTGAGGCGCTTCGGCACCGTCACGGCTTCGCACCAGGGTAGATAGTCGCCGAGCAGGTCATCCCGTTCCGCCGGCGAGAGCCGAAATCGCGGGTAGCCTAGAACGCGAATGAGCTCGGCAGCGCTATCCCGGCTGGCCAGCGGAAGAATGGCGCCCGATTGCCAGGCATGCCTCAGCCACGACAGCGTCCCTGCGTGGAACAGCAGCGCCGAGAGCAGCACATTGGTGTCAAGAACGACGCGGGGCGCCGTCATCCGGCCTTGCGCGGCTTCCTTCGGGCCCAGCCGATCGCCTCTGCCACGTCGGCCTCGTTGAGTCCGAGACCGGCAAGCTTGGATCTGACCGCGGCCGCGCGATTGAGCCGAACCGGCGTCAAGACGATCCGGCCGTTCTCATCAGCCACCTCGAAATACTCTGTGCCCTGATAGGGGGCGAGCACGGCTTTCGGCAGAGTGAGCTGGTTCTTGGCGGTGAGCTTGGCGAGCATGGCCTGATCCTAAGTAAGGAAGTAAGGAAAAGATACTCCTCCAAAGCGTAGTTCTCAACAGCAGCATCTCATTACAGGCCCCCTGCGCGCCTTCGCCGTCGCTATGAGATCGACCCTAGGTCGCATCGCAATCGGCGCCCGGGATGCGGCGAATGGTTTTGCAGTCATCGGCATGAAACACGACCTTGCCGAATGTCTGCGATTACGCTTCCATCCGCCTTGAACAAGGCGGGGTGAGCCCGCCTCGCCATCGCGGTCCACGGGGAGGACAAACGGTGAGGCTCAAAGGAAAGGTCGCGATCGTCACGGGCGGGTCGAGGGGCATCGGCGCCGCGATCTGCCGCCGCTTCGGCAAGGAGGGCGCCAAGGTCGCGGTCGTCGGCCACAAGAACATGACGAAGGCGAACGAGGTGGTGGCCGAGATCATGAAGGCCGGCGGCACCGCCAAGGCCTTCAAGGCGGATGTGGCGAAGCCCGCCCAATGCGACAAGCTCGCCAAGGACGTGCTCAAGGCCTGGGGCACGATCGATATACTGGTCAACAACGCCGGCATCTTCCAATGGGCCTCGGTTGAGGACACCACCGAGAAGCTGTGGGATGATCAGCACGACCTGAACCTCAAAGGCGCCTTCTTCATGACCAAGGCCGTGGTGCCGACCATGAAGAAAAAGCGCAAAGGCAAGATCGTCAACATCACCTCGATCGCGGGCGTCGGCGGCTTTCCGAACTCCGCCGCTTATTGCGCGACCAAGGGCGGCCTCGAGATCATGACCAAGGCCTTGTGCTTGGAGCTCGCCAAGCACGGCATCAACGTGAACTCGCTCGCGCCCGGCAATATCCGCACCGACATGAATGTGCGGCTGCGCAAGGGCGACAAGAACTACGACAAGCGCCAGGCCTCGCTCACGCCCTCCGGCATCGGGCATCTCGACCCGAACGATCTGGCCGGCGCGGCGGTTTACTTCTCGTCGGACGATGCAGCCCAGACGCATGGCGCCACGCTTCTGGTTGATGGCGGCTGGTCAGCCTGGTGAGCTGAACGCCAAGAACAGTGACCAGGCCCAATTGGGCCCTTGCAGGGACTCGCACAGAGAGGGAGACTACACCCGATGAAACCCGCGCCTTTTCGCTATGTGCGCGCGCGCTCGGTGGATGACGCCGTCGCGGCGCTCGCGCGTGACTCGGAGGCCAAGGTGTTGGCCGGCGGCCAGAGCTTGATCGCGATGATGAACGTCAGGGCGGCCAAGCCGGACTGCCTGGTGGACATCAACGCGCTTTCCGGCCTCGACTACATCAAGGTGAAGGATGGCGGGCTCGCCATCGGCGCGCTGACCCGGCACGAGACCGTGAAGCGTTCGGCGCTCGTCAAGGAGCACTGCCCGTTGCTCGCCGAGGCCTATGAGTGGATCGCGCATCGCGCGGTGCGCAATCGGGGCACGTTCGGCGGCAATCTGTGCCATGCCGACCCGGCCTCGGAGAACCCGGCGGTCGCGCTCGTGACCGAGGCGAGTTTCGTGCTGAAAAGCGCCAAGGGCGAGCGCACCGTGGCGGCCGGTGATTTCTTCAAGGGTGTGTATCAAACCGCGGCGCGGCAGGATGAGCTGCTGATCGAGGTGCGTATCCCGTCTCGCCCAAAGGGCCAGGGCTGGGGCTTCGTCGAGGTCAGCCCGCGCAAGGGCGATTTCGCCATGACCGCGACGGTCGTGACGCTCGAGCTTGCCGGCAGCAATGTGAAGGCGGCGAAGATCGCATTGACCGGGGTGTCTGATCGCGCCATTCGGCTGCCGAGCGTGGAAGCCGCGCTCGCTGGCAAGCCCGCCACCGAGGATTTGTTCCGCGCCGCGGGCGAGGCGGCGCGCAAGGCGATCAACCCCTCGAGCGACTTCCATGCCGATGACGCGATGCGGCGCGATCTCGCCTCGACGCTCACACGGCGCGCGCTCACCGCCGCCAAGTCACGCTGCGCCTGAGGGAGAAAACCATGAACAAGGAAAAGATCACCGTCACGGTGAACGGCAGAAAACATGAGAAGGAGGTCGAGCCCCGGCGCCTCTTGAGCGACTTCATCCGCGAGGATCTCAGGCTCACCGGCACGCATGTGGGCTGCGAGCACGGCGTGTGCGGCACCTGCACGGTGCTCGTCAACGGCAAGTCGCAGCGCTCCTGCCTCACCTTCGCGGTGATGGCGGATGGGGCGGAGATCCAAACCATCGAAGGCCTCGGCACCGCCGAGAAGATGCACCCCCTGCAGCAGGGCTTCTGGGAGAAGCACGGCCTGCAATGCGGCTTCTGCACGCCGGGCATGCTGATGACCGCGGTCGAGCTCCTGAAGGAGAACCCAAACCCGAGCGTCGATGAGGTGCGCGAAGCGCTCTCCGGCAATCTTTGCCGGTGCACCGGCTACCAGACCATCGTCGAGTCGATTCAGCGTGGCGCCGAGATCATGCGGGGAGGCAAGTGATGGTTCAGAATCGCGGTTACATCCCGAAGAGTCGGCAGCGCGAGAAGCCGCGCGAGGGCCTGAAGTACATCGGCAAGAGCATGAAGCGGGTGGAAGACCCGCGCATCCTCACTGGCAAGGGCGTCTATGCCGATGACATCAGCTTCCCCGAGATGGCGCATGTCGCGATCGTGAAGAGCTCGCACGCACATGCCCGCATCAAGCGGATCGACACCTCGAAGGCGGAGAAGCTGCCGGGCGTGCTCGCGGTGCTGACCGGCGCGCAGGCCGCCGAGATCTGCGGCCCGCTGCCCACCTGGTCGAGCCCGCCGGTGTTCCAGCGCGTGATCGCGCATGAGCGCGTGCGCCATGTGGGCGAGGCGGTGGCCGCGGTCTGCGCCGAGAGCCGCTACATCGCCGAGGACGCGTGCGACCTGATCGAGGTCGAGTACGAGCCATTGCCCGTGGTGGTTGACCCTGAAGAGGCGCTGAACTCGCGCGGCGATGCGGTGCTGCACCCGGAGCACGGCAACACCAACCTCATCCTCGAGAGCAAGTTCGATTTCGGGCCGGTGAAGGAGGATTTCGCCGCGGCCGATCATGTCGTGAAGCGGCGCCTCCGCTGGCCGCGCTCGGGCGGAACGCCGATGGAGACCAACGGCGCGACCGCGGTGTGGGACGAGGGCTCACAGCGATTCACGATCCATGTGAACTCCTCGATGTACAACTTCGTCGGCTGGATGATCGCGGACACGCTGAAGATTCCGCATCACAAGCTGAACATCGTGCCGACGCTGGCCGGCGGCTCCTTCGGTGCCAAGTTGTTCCTCTACAAGCAGCCGGTGATGGCCGCGATCTTCGCCAAGATCGTCGGGCGGCCGGTGAAATATCTCGAAGACCGCATGGAGGCCTCGCTCACCAACGACGCGCACGCCTCAGATCGCGTGTATTACGCCGAGCTTGCCTGCAAGAAGGACGGCACGTTCCTGTCGTTCCGCCAGCGCATCATCGACGACTATGGCGCCTATTTCCAATATGGCGTCGGCCAGCACGGCAACGCGCTGGCGCAGGTGGTCGGGCCTTACAAGATCAACTCGGTCGGCGTGCACGTTCAGGCCGTGCTCACCAACAAGAACCAGCAGGGCGCCTATCGCGGCTTCGGCTCCGAGGTGGCGAATTTCGTGATCGAGCGCATGGTTGATGCGGCGGCCGAGGAGCTCAAGATCGATTTTCTCGAGATCCGGCGCAGGAACTTCATCCAGCCCGACCAATTCCCCTATCTGATTCCGACCGGGAACATGTACGACTCGGGCGACTATGAGAAGGTGCTCGATGAGACACTGAAGATCCTCGACTACAAGGGCTGGCAGAAGAAGGTCGCGGAGATGCGCAAAGCTGGCCGCTATGTCGGCATCGGCATCGCGACCACCCATGAGCGCAGCGTCTTCTCCTCCACCGAGTTCTGGATGTGGAATCTCGACGGCAAGATCGGCTGGACGTCGTCACCGGATTCGATGTCGATCAAGATCGATCCGCGCGGGCGCATCTATGGCACGCTGCATTCGCCGTTCTGGGGCAACAGCCCGGAGACCGTGGCGACCCAGGTGATCGCGGAGCAGTTTCAGGTTGACCCCTCGAACATCGAGATCACCTATTCCGACACCGACAAGGGCCTGCACTCGACCGGCCCCGGCGGCAGCCGCTTTACCGTGATGGTGACCGGCGCGATCGTCGGTGCCGCCGCGATCCTGAAAAAGAAGATCTACAAGATCGCGGCCCACATGCTCGAGGCCAACCCGGACGACATGGAGATGCGCGACGGCCATGTCTCGGTAAAGGGCGCACCGCAGAAGAAGGTCTCGCTGCAGGACCTCGCCTTCCACGCCTATTACATGCGCCTCAGCATGCCGGACCCGGAGGATCCCGATCTCACCAGCGGGCTCGACGCCACCTATGTCTACGATCACCCGGTGACGACCCTGCCCGACCCGAAGCGCGAGCACATGGGCATCTTCTATCCGATCATGGGCCACATGTGCCATTCGATGGTGGTCGAGGTCGACCCCGAGACCGGGCAGTTCACCTTCCTCGACTATGCCTGCGTGCATGATTCGGGCGTCATGATCAACCCGATGACGCTTGAGGGCCACATGCGCGGCGGCGTGGTCAACGGTATCGGCTCGGCCACGAGCGAGCATTACTACTACGACAAGAACGGCCAGCCGACGAACACGTTGCTCACCGACTATCTGCTGCCCTCGATCAGCGAGGCGCCGGCGAATATGAAATGCGGCCATGTCGAGACGCCCTCGCCCTTCACCGAATACGGCATCAAGGGCGGCGGCGAAGGCGGCCGCATGGGCACGCCGCCGGCGCTTGCCCAGGCGATCGAGGACGCGCTTCGTCCCCTAGGTGTCAAGATTACCGAGCTGCCACTGACCCAAAAGCGCATCCGCCAGCTTGTGCGCGAAGCACAGACCAAGAGGGCGGCGGATTGATGGAAAATGCCCCTCCCTCTCCACCCCCGGGGGTGGAGAGGGCCAGGGTGAGGCGGGGGTCTCCGAAGGCCTCGATCTGAACGCTGGATCGAAATCAATATGCCCCCACCTCACCCGGCGCGCCAAAGCGCGCCACCCTCTCCCCCCTTCGAGCGGAGAGGGTTTGGGCCGCCTGAGCTCTGACCATGACCTCCGCCCTCTCCTCCATCGCCGACGTCAAGGCCTGCTTGGCGAGCCATGGCTATGTCGCGGATCGTCGGCTCGCGACCGCCGTGTTTCTGTCCCTCAGGATGCAGAAGCCGCTGTTCCTTGAAGGCGAGCCCGGCGTCGGCAAGACCGAGATCGCCAAGGCGCTGTCCGCGCTCCTGAAGCGTCCGCTCATTCGCCTCCAGTGCTATGAAGGCCTCGATGTCTCCACCGCCGTCTATGAGTGGGACTATGCGCGCCAGATGCTAGCCATTCGCCTGATCGAGGCGCTGGGCGAGGCCGATGAGGCGCGCGCCGAAGAGCGCATCTTCAGCCGGAAGTATCTGCTCAAGCGGCCGCTGCTCGAGGCGGTCGAGCCCAGCGGCGGTGAGCCGGTGGTGCTGCTGATCGATGAGCTCGATCGCGCGGATGAGGAGTTCGAGGCGTTCCTGCTCGAGTTCCTCTCCGAATATCAGATCAGCGTGCCGGAGGTCGGCACCATCAAGGCCACGCGCGCGCCAGTGGTGATCGTCACCTCCAACCGAACGCGCGAGATTCACGACGCGCTGAAGCGCCGCTGCTACTACCAGTGGATCGATTACCCCCCCTTCGAGAAGGAGTGCGCGATCGTCAAGGCGCGCATCCCGGGCGCGCGCGAGAAACTCACGGCCGATGTCGTGCGCTTCGTGCAGGCGCTCCGCGGCGAAGACGTGTTCAAGCGCCCCGGTGTCGCCGAGACGCTCGACTGGATGACCGCGCTCCACGCGCTCGATCAGGAGACGCTATCTGAGAACGTGGTCAACGACACGCTCGGCGTGCTGCTGAAATATCGGGACGACGTGGCGCAGATCGAGGGCGCCGCGGTGAAGCGCCTGCTCGCGCGCAAGCATGGCTGAGGCGCACGGCCACCTGCTCGACAACCTCGTGCGCTTTGCCGAGCTGTTGCGCGGGCTCGGCCTCAATGTCACGACCGCCCAATTGGCCGAGCTTGGGCACGCGCTCACGCTGATCGACATCACCGAAAAGGAAGACGTGCGCGCGGCGGCCGCGACCATCTTCGTGCGGCGCCAGGCCGACATCAGCCCGTTCGAGATGGCGTTCGACCAGTTCTTCCGCGACTCGAGCAAGCGGTTCCGGGAAGCCAGCCTGCCCAACCGCTTCAGCCCCAATCGCCCACCCGGCGGCGGCAGTGCCGAGGCCCCGCTGGCGCCGACGGAGGAGGAGCAGAAGCACGCACGCCTCACCGACAAGGACGCCGGCGAGCCCATGCTCACCCTTGCTGCCTCGGAGGGCGAGAGCGTCGAAGGCGCCGATGACGCCGAGGAAATGACGCTCGCGAGCTACAGCCCGACCGCCTCTTTCAGCAAAAAGGACTTCGGCGAGATGAGCGCGCATGAGCTCGATGCGGTGAAGCGTTTCCTGCGCGAGCATCGCTTCGAGTTCGCCGGGCGCACGACCCGGCGCCTGCGGCGCGCGGCGCGCGGGCCTCGGCTCGATCTCCGTCGCATGCTGCGCGGCGAGGCGGCGGCGCGGCTTGGGCCGCCCGTGCTGTGTTTCCGCGCGCGCAAGCAGAAGCCGCGGCCGGTCATCGTGCTATGCGACGTGTCAGGCTCGATGGAGCCCTATGCGCGCGTGCTGCTCGCCTTCATCTATGCGCTCACGCACAAGGCGCGGCGGGTCGAGGCCTTTGGCTTCTCGACCGAGCTCGCCCGCATCACGCGCGCGCTCCGCGAGCGCGAGATCGATTCCGCGCTGCGCCACGCCGCTGCGTTGGTTCCCGACTTTGGCGGCGGCACGCGTATCGGCGCGGCGCTCAAATCCTTCAACTTCGATTGGGCGTGCCGCACCTTGGGCCAGGGCCCGATCGTGCTGATCATCTCCGACGGATGGGATCGCGGCGACACGACGCTGCTCGCGCGCGAGATGGAGCGGCTCAGCCTCTCCTGCCACGCGCTCATCTGGCTCAACCCGCTTGCCGGCATGCCGGGCTTCGAGCCGCTGCAAAAGGGCTTGATGGCGGCGCTGCCCTTCGTCGATCACTTTCTGCCGGTGCACAATCTCGATAGTCTCGAAAAACTCGCGCGCCTGCTCACCGTGCTGGATACGCCACTGCCTACGCGGCGCACCGGCCGGTTCGACAAGGCGGCGTAGCCCTGCTCGTTATTGCCCGGCTACGCCGTTCTCCAGCGCGGCCCGCCATTCCGTCATCCTCTGGCGCGCTAACGGCGCGACCAGAGGATCCACGGTTCCGCGCATGCGGGACGATGGATTCCACGGTCGGCACGGACGCCGCCGTGGAATGACATAAGGGTTTTGGGGCGCGAACATGACCGCACGATTGTGGACGTCGCGCCCGGCGGCGCATGGCGTCGCCGTCATCACGCCGGCTTGACGACGTTCTTCCAATACGTGTCCTTCTTGACGATCTTGCCGTTCTTGAGCTCCCAGATGTCGATGCCGAGCCAGTTGATGCGCGGGCCGCTCTTGGGCGTGCCCGTCACTGTCCATTCCGAGCAGACCAGGTTGCCGCTCGCAAAATGGCGGATCACCGCCCAGTTCATATCGGGAATGTCGCGGAAGCGCTGCTCGAGCACAGCACGGATCGCGGCCTTGCCATTGAGCCGCGTGCCCTCGGGAGTCGGCCCCATCGAGAGCAGCCAATAGGAATCATCGGCGAAGTCGGACAGGATGCCGTCGACATCATGCCGATTGAAGGCGTCGCAGCAGCGCTCGATCACCGCGAGAGCCGCGCTTTCGGTCGAGCCGCGCGCCGCCTGGGCCGTTGTCATGACCTTCACTCCTTCTTGTGCCGAGCCGATCGGATCGCGCGCCACACGCGCTCGGGCGTGACCGGCAGATCGACTTGGCGCACGCCGAGGTGCCAGAGCGCATCGACCACCGCATTGCCGATCGCCGACGGCGGGCCAGACGTGCCGAGCTCGCCAATGCCCTTCACGCCGAGCGGGTTGGTATTGGTCGGCAGCGACAGCGTGGCAAGGGTGATCGGCGGCAGATCGTCCGCGCGCGGAATGGCGTAGTCCATGTAGCTGCCGGTGATCAGCTGGCCCGTCGCGGGATCGTAGCGCAGATGCTCGGTCATCGCCTGGCCGGTACCTTGCGCAATGCCGCCATGGCGCTGGCCCTCGACGATCATCGGGTTGATCGCGACGCCGACATCATCGACCGCGATGTAGTCCTTCAAGGTCACGGCGCCGGTCTCGGCATCGACCGCGACCACGGCGAGGTGGAGGCCATAGGGATAGTTCATGTCATCGGGATCGAAATAGGCGGTCTCATCGAGCCCAAGCTCGAAGCCATCGGGATAGTCGGCGCCGTAATAGGCGGCGTCGGCCACCGCGGCAAAGGCGATGCGTCGGTCCGTGCCCTTCACCGCGAACGTGCCCTCAACGAACTCGATGTCGGCGGGAGCGCATTCGAGCATATGGGCGGCGAGCGTCTTTGCCTTGTCGATCACGCGGTCGGACGCCTTGACCAGCGCGCCGCCGACCACGGTGATCGAGCGCGACGCCCAGGTGCCGAGGCCGAAGGGAATGCGGTCGGTATCGCCCTCGATGACATCGACATCCTCGACCTTCAGGCCGAGCTTGGAGGCCACGATCTGCGCATAGGTCGTGGCGTGGCCCTGGCCATGATTGTGCGAGCCCGCGAGCACCGTGACCTTGCCGGTCGGGTGCACGCGCACCGTCGCCACGTCATAGCCGCCGATCAGCGAGCCGAGCCGCGCGCTCGGCCGGCTCGGGCCGACGCCGCTCGCGCGGATGAAGGCGGCGAAGCCGAGGCCGATCAGCTCGCCCCTCTTGCGCGCCGCCACTTGGGCGGCGCGCAGCGCGCCATCGTCGATGGTCTTTCTAAGCAACGGCACGAGCGCGGGGAAATCGCCGCTCTCGAGGCCGGTGCCGGTCGCCGTGCGGTAGGGCATGTGCGCCGCCGGCACGAAATTGCGCGCCCGCATGTCGAGCGGATCGAGGCCCATCTCGCGCGCGCCGTTCTCGATCAGACGCTCGACGACATAGGTGCCTTCGGGATTGCCGGCGCCGCGATAGGCATCGAGCGGCGTGGTGTTGGTATAGACCGCCCGCACGCGCGCATGGATTGCCGGAATCGCGTAGAGGCTGGAGAGCATCGAGGTGAACAGGGGCGCAGCGGTAAGCGCGCCGAACGGGCTGATATAAGCGCCGAGATTGCCGATCGAATCGACCGCGAGCGCGAGCACGCGACCGTCGCGATCGAACGCCATGCGACAGCGCGTGGCATGTTCGCGCGCGTGCGTGTCGACCATAAGGTTCTCGGCGCGCGTCGCGGTCCAGCGCACCGGGCGGCCGAGCAACTTTGCCGCCCACAAGACCGTCGGCTCTTCGGGATAGTGATAGCTCTTCTGCCCGAAGCCGCCGCCGACATCGGGCGCGACCACGCGGATCATCTGCTCTGGTGCCTTTAGCGTGTCGCGCGACAGCCACTGGCGAATCAGATGCGGGTTCTGCGTGGTCGAGTGCAGCGCATAGCGCCCGGCCCATTCGTCGTGCTCGCCGATCACCGCGCGCGGCTCGATCGGCGAGGGCGCGATGCGGTTGATGTCGAACGCGAGCGTTGTGACATGCGCGGCGGACTTGAAGACGGCCTCGACCGCCGCCTCATCGCCGATGACAAACTCGAAGCTTTGGTTGGTGCCGAAGCCCTGATGGACGAGCGGCGCGGCGACGTCCAGCGCGCGCGCGGGTTCCACCACATGCGGCAAGGGCTGATACGCGACCTCGACCGCCTCGGCCGCCGCCTCCGCGTCGGCCGCACTCTCCGCGACCACCAGCGCGACCGTGTCGCCGACATGACGCGCGATATCGGCGGTCAGGATCGGCCGGCGCGCGGTCTTCATCGGCGTGCCGTCAGACGAGGTCACCTGCCAGACGATCGGCGAGCGCCCGCCGCCGTTTTTCTCCCACTCGGCACCGGTGAGCACCGCCAGCACGCCGGACATCTGCCTGGCCCTGGTGCCATCGATGCGCGCGATACGCGCATGGGCGTGAGGGCTGCGCACGAACGCAGCGAAGGCGGCATTCGCGACCTTCACATCATCGACAAAGCGGCCGCGGCCGGTGATGAACCGGTCGTCCTCTTTGCGCGGGATCGATTGGCCGATGGCCACAGGCTCACCTCACACGCGAGTCACGGCGGCTCACAGGCGCCGATGGCCACCACCGATGCCGTTGCGCGGCGGCTCTATTCAGCAGCGGCGCCCGCCCGCAGCCGGGGCGGCATCCAACGCACCTGGCTCTCAGTGCCGTAGGCGAAGAACTCGGAAGGCTTCTGGCGCTGACGCAGCATCCAGCCATGGAAGAGCGGCATGTTGTAGTAGATCTTCGCGGCCCAGTGCGGCCAGCGCGTGAGCGGCCAAGTGATCGTCGACCATAGTTGCGTGTGCTCGGTGATCGGCCGCTGGCGCGCCTCCCAGCGATCGAGCGTGGTCTCGACGTCGCCGCCCTCTTTCAACATGTTCACAAGCGAGAGCGCGTTCGCGATCGCGGTGCCGGCGCCCTGGCCGAGCCCCGGCGCCATCGAATGCGAGGCATCCCCCAGGATCGCAACCTTGCCCGAGTGCCAGCGGGTGAGCTTGGTGGTCTCGAAGCGGTCATAGCGGCCCTCACTTGGCGCACGCGCGATCATGTCGGCGAGATGGGGGAACGCGCCCGACCACAGCGCCTTGTTCAGCGGAATTTGCTGCGCCTCCCTGTCGTTCGCCAGCATGGTGAAGCAGAGATAGAAGACCTCGCGATTGCACGGCGTGTAGAGCATGCGGCGATAGCCATTCCACCACTCGCGAATCGTGCGGCCTTCTTCCGTATCGGTGTAGCCGCCGACATGCGGCACCAGCACGCGGATTGCGCCGTCGCAATGCGGCTTGCGGCTGCGCAGGAGCCCGAGCGAGTCACGCACCTTGGAGTTGATGCCATCGGCTGCGGCCACCAGATCAGCCTTCCATTTTTTGCCGTCGGCGGTTTCGAGCGTGCCATCCGCGGTCGCAGCGACCGCCTGCGAGCTCGTGACGACCTTGACGCCGGCGCGCTGCGCCGCATTCAGCATGGCGGAGAGCAGCTGTTGGCGCGTGATGCAGAACATGCGCGACTTGTCTTGGCTGTCGATCGGCGCGAACGGCACCTCATCGATATAGCGCCCCTTGGCGTCCCAACTGATGTAGGTGGGCGCTTCGGTGCAACCGTCTAGCGCCTCATCGGCCGCGCCGATCGCCTTCAGCACACGCACGCCATTGTCCCAGATCCAGATGCCGGCGCCGAAGGCGCGGATCTCGGGCGAGCGTTCATGGATGCGCACTGTCCAGCCCGCCTGGGCCAGCGCGGTGCCCAGGGTCAACCCCGTAAATCCGCCGCCTGCGATCTCGGCATGCTTGCGTTCAGCCATGACCTCCAGCCCTCCCCGCCGATTGCCCCTCACACTCGGCGGTCAACAATGTATATTGTATGCAGTCCTGCGACCAAGCTAGTTCGAGCCCCAGAGGCCGTCAACAAGCGCGGAGGTTCTCATGAGCAGCACCCTGATCACCGGCGGCACGATCATCGACTGCACGGGTGCGAAGCCGAAGAAGAACACCGCGATCTTCATCGAGAACGGGCGGATCGCCAAGATCGGTGCGAGCGATGCGCTCAAGGCACATGCGCTGAAGCGCGGCACACACAAGACGATCGATGCCGCGGGCATGACCGTGATGCCTGGCCTGATCGACGCGCACTGCCATGTCTCCTATGGCGATATCGGCTCGGTCGAAGAGCTCGACCTCTACACCGGCGTCGAGTTCCGCGCGATTCGCGCGGCCTACAACGTCAAGAAGGTGCTGCGCGCGGGCGTCACCGCGATGTGCGACCCGGGCTCGACCTGGAATATCTCGGTCGCGGTGCGCGACGCCATCAATTGCGGCATGATCGAAGGCCCGCGCATGGCCTCGGCCGGCCGCTACATCACGACGTTCAACGCGATCGGCTCGTTCTGGCCGACCTGGATGGAGCATCCGCGCTCCTCCTTCGCGGTGCTGTGCAATACGCGCGACGAGATGATCACCGAGGTGCGCCGTGAGGTGAAGGAAGGCGTCGACATCGTCAAGGTCGCGGGCGATGGCGATGCGGTGCAGAGCCACGCGCGTGAATCCGAGGGGAGCCTGTCACTCGACGATCTGCGCGCGATCGCCGAAACTACCCACCGGCTCGGCCGGCGCTGCACCATTCACGCGCGCACCGGCGTGGTCGCGGCCGCGGCTGCCGAAGCCGGCTTCGACTGGCTGATCCACGCGTCCTATCTCAACGACGCGCAGCTCGCGACCATCCTGCGCACGAAAACACCGATCAACCCGACCTTGAGCCTGCTCGCCAATGCAGTCGACTGGGCGCCCGAGCTTGGCGCACCAACCGGTATGATCGATGCATACAAGCGCGAGCTTGAAGCCGCCGGCAAATGCCTCTCCAAGGCGCACAAGGAGGGCATCATGATGATGGCGGGCACCGACAGCGGCCAGGGCGCCGTGCCTTATGGCGAGTGGCATGCGCGCGAGCTCGAGCACCTGATGAACTATCTCGGCCTGAGCGCCATGGAGGCGCTGAAAGCGGGCACGATCAACGCCGCCTTCGCGACCGGCATGCAGGATGAGATCGGCACGCTGACCGAGGGTAAGTTCGCGGACCTGCTCGTGGTCGATGGCGACCCGCTCGCCGACATCCAGGTGCTGCAGGCTAAGGCGCGACTCAAGGTGATCATGAAGGGCGGCGAGGTGGTGGACACCAAGACGCCGCTGCCGGAGCGCACGGTCTACGCCTGGGAAAAGCCGATGCTCTATTGGAACGACCCACGGCTGCCCGGCCAGGACTATGTGCGCGAGCACGCGGCCAAGAAGCCGGCCTGGATGAAGAAGAAGGAGACGCGGCGCGCGGCTGAGTGATCGGCGCCGCCATGCTCGACAGCAACCGGCTCGACGGCAAGGTCGCGGTCATCACCGGTGCGGCCGGTGAGATCGGCTTGGCGACCGCGCGCCTGATGGCGGCGCGAGGCGCGCGCGTCGTGGCGGTCGATTCCGATCGTGCCGCGCTCGCCAAATGCGCCGCCGCGCTCGGCCCAAAGGCGATCACGATCGAGGCGGATGTCAGCGATGAAGAGTCGGTGAAGCGCTATGTCGGCCGCGCGCGCGACGAGGCCGGCGGCATTGACGTGTTCTTCAACAATGCCGGCATCGAGGGCCTGGTCGCGCCGATCACCGACTATCCGCTCGCGGAGTTTCAGCGCGTCATGGCGGTGAACGTGATCGGCGTTATGCTCGGCATGAAGCACGTCATTCCGGTCATGATGGCGGGTGGCAAGGGCGGCGCGATCATCAACACCTCGAGCGTGGCGGGCCTCACCGGAACCCCGGGCGTCTCCGCCTACAATGCGAGCAAGCATGCCGTGATCGGGCTGACCCGGAGCGCGGCGGCCGAATGGGCCGCCAAGGGCATTCGCATCAACGCGGTCAACCCCGGCCCGATCGAATCGCGCATGATGCGCTCGCTCGAAGTGAGCCTGAGCCCAGACAATGTCGAAGGTATCAAGGCGCGCCTGCGCTCGCTGGTGCCGGCCGGGCGCTATGGCCTCGCCGAAGAGGTCGCGACGCTGGTCGCGTTTCTGGCGTCAGACGACGCCCGCTATCTACACGGCGGAGTCTATACGGTCGACGGCGCCTTCACCGCGACCTGAGAGCTGATCAAGTGCCGGACTGAATGCTCGCGCCCGCCGAGCCGAACCCGGCGCTCGTGTTGACCGTCATCGAATTGGTCGGGTTCGACATGCTGACCGAAGCCGATGCTCCGGTCGGGCCGGCGGCGGCGTTCGCCGTTACATTCCCGGTGCTGAGCGACACGGCCTGCGGGCCCGGGCCCTGCGCCGTGATTGGCGGATTGTCACCGACCTGGACCGACGCGGTGTTGCCCGGCGGCAGTGCCTTGAGCAGCGCACCGAGCCCGCTGAAGAAGCCGAGCCCGTTCTGGCCCAGCTGCTCGGCCGAGAGCTTG
This sequence comes from Alphaproteobacteria bacterium, assembly GCA_016869195.1. GTDB lineage: Bacteria > Pseudomonadota > Alphaproteobacteria > UBA828 > UBA828 > SHWC01. The sequence goes on from VGET01000003.1 coordinate 26,495, forward strand.
GGTCCCAGCAGGCGGAACGGATCGAGCGGATCACCCGCTTTGGCACCGACCACCGGCGCGGCCGCCACGGCCGCAAGCGCACCGATCGAGGCGATGAGGGGCAGGAGTTTCATGACACGCTCCTTCAACAATCCAGCGGGCCTCCGGGCGGGCGACCGGCCGTTTCCGGACTGATCGTGACTCCGTGAGGCAGTCGGCGCAAGGGGCTGTCAACCGTCAAAACCGGGTGCCGAAGCTCCGGCTGCGCGAGAACGAGCTGGACCGGAGGAAGCCCGTGCAGCAGGACGAGGTCACCCCGGTTGAGACCGAGGTCGCCCCGCTCGAGCTTGCCGTGGCGGTGCCGGTCGCGCCGCCGCGCGTGACCGTGATGGTCTGCGGGCCTGCACCGCTGCTGCCTTCCGGCGGGTTGTCACCGATCTGCACGGCGACAGTGTTTCCAGGCGGCAGCGCGGCCAGCAAAGCGGCCAGCGCCGGCGAAAGGCCCGCGCCTCGTTGATCGCTCATTTCATTATCGGTCAGGAGCGCTGCGTCTACGCCGACGCGTGACGCCAGGTCCTGACTCGCGGCGCCGACGCCTCCCGTCGGTCCAGCGACCACTGCGGCAATCAGCGTGAGGTATGCTGCCAGTGACACGGTTCGCATGGCGCCCTCCGTCACGGGTTCGTCGGAGACCAGGATAAGATCATGAACCCGGCGACCGGCGCGGGCAAATCACAAACCTGATACGCTGCCGGGACTCACCGAGATGGTGCGGTGCCGGTGGCCACGGCGGGAGGTCTTGGCAGCGCCAGCGTCGCCAAGAGGCCGACGAGCCCAACCAGAGCGGCGATCAGCACGGCAAGCGCATAGTCACCCTTAAGGTCGTGCAGTGCGCCGGCGATCGGTGGCGCAACGAGGCCGGCGACGCCATAGGCCGTGCACACCCGACCGTAGACGGTGGGCAGACGCGCCATGTCGTAGAAGCTTGCCAAGGTAACGGGATATCCCGTGGTGCCGGCGCCGAAGGCGGCGCCGACGCAGGCCAGTGTGAGGAGGCTGATTGCCGCGCTCGGTGCGGCATAGAGCAGAAAGAGCGGTGCGGCGGTGAGCACCGCCATGCCGAGCAACACGATACGCCCGCCGAAAATCTTGCTCAGATAGCCTGCCGCCAATGCGCCCGCGATATAGCCCAGATTGACCAGCATAGCGCCGAGATAGGTTTCGCTCTCCGGCAACCCGTAGTCGGTGGCGATGCCGGCGGCGTGGCTCACCACCATCAAGCCGCCGATGCTAAGCAGCACAAAATTGAGCCACATGGCGATGACCACGCGCGGCCGTTCGGTGAAGAAGTTCTGGAACAGGCCTTCCGTGGCCTTGTCCGCCCGCGGCACCGCGGCGCCGGAGCGCTGCAACAGAACCGCACACAGAAGCCCGGCACCGAGCAGGATGGCAGCGACCACGCCGAGCGTGCCGTGCGGCCCGAGCGCCGCAAGCAAGGGTGTCATGATGCCCGGCCAAACCAAGCCACCGACCACGAAGGCCGAGGTGGTGAGCCCAAGCGCAATGGAATGCCGGATTGGAAGCTCGATGCTAACAGCCGCAAGGCAGAGGAAATAGTTGACCCCAACGGCAAGGCCGAACAACACGCCGTAGCCGATGATCAGCGTAGCGTAGCTTTCGATCAGCCCGGCGAGCCCAACGCCAATGGCCATCATCAGCGTCACGCCCAGCGCCACCACCGGCAGGCGTGCCAGGCGGAACACGCTGGCCGCAACAAACATGCCGACCGTGAAGCCGACGATGGCGACCGAGAACACGGCACTGACCGTCGCCCGGCTCGCGTCCAGACTCTGCTCGAGTGGTGCAACCAGCACGCTCCAGCCTTAGAGCGAGCCGCCGCAGAAATTGAGGATCACGGCGGCGACCAGCGCAAGCAGGGGCACGGTATGCTTTGGCACGACGCTGACTCTTCGGGGTGCGAGATTGTATCTAGGTCGTGACCAAGGACTGCGTGTTACCCGTGATTCGGCGCGAGCTGTAAGAGGCGCTCGCACGATTTGCGGATGTGCTCGGCGCAGAGCCGGCCAACCTCTTCGGCCGAGCCCAACCGAAACTGATCGAGGATGCGCCGATGCTCGGCCGGCGCCTGGGCCAGATAGTCACCGAGATTGAGCTCGATGCGGATATAGGGCTCGAGCTGGTCGCGCGTCTGCGAGAGCAGGCGGCACAGGCTCTTCCGGCCGCTGATGGCGAACAGCCGCGTGTGGAACGCGCGATGCTGCGCCACCCAAGCCGCCAGCGCCGCCTGATCGCCGCCACGTCCCAGCGCGCCCAGCCGGTCCATCTCGTTGAGGATGGCTTCGAGCGCGGAAACATCGGCGGGCGTGCGCCGGCGCGTCGCCTCGATCGCCGCCAGGGCCTCCAGGCGCTCGCAGATATCGGCGATGTCCCGAATCTCATCGGCCGAGAGCGCAACCACGGCATAGCCACGGCGCGGCCTCAGCACCACGAGCCCTTCCGATTCAAGCCGCGTCAACGCCTCGCGCACCGGCACGCGGCTGACATTGAGCGATTTCGCGATCTCCTCCTGCCGCAGCGGCACGCCGGCGGCGTACGTTCCGTCGAGGATGCGATCGCGCAGATGGCTGTAGACCACCTCCGGCAAGCTCGGCACGCTGCGCTGAAGCTGCATTGTGTCAATTCCCAACAGCGACTCGCGTTGCAATCGGTCGGCCTGTAGATTGTATACGGTTTGGTTCGGGCTGTTGCGCAAATTCGCCAGTCGTCAGGGCAAACAGGGGAGGGTGACATGTACGTGGGGCAGCCGATCCGGCGGCGTGAGGACGTGCGTTTCCTCACCGGCCGCGGGCTTTTCGTTGACGACGTCCAGATGACTCAGCCAATCGCGCACGCGGCGTTCCTCAGGAGCCCGCACGCGCATGCCAAGATCCGCTCGATCAAGACCGAGCGCGCGCGCGGGCTTCCCGGCGTGCTCACGGTTCTGACCGGGGCGGACTGGGTGCGCCAGGGCCATGGCGAGGCCGACGGCGTGTGGCCGGTCAATGATCGCAGCGGCAAGCCTGCGCGCACGGTGAACCGGCCGTTCATCTGCGTCGACAACGTCGTTCGCTGCGTCGGCGAGATCGTTGCCATGGTGGTGGCGGAGGACCGGCACCAGGCGCTCGATGCCTGCGAGGCGATCGAGGTGGATTACGAGCCGCTCCCCGCCAACGTCGTTACCGCCAAGGCGCTCGACGCCGGCACGCCCCTCGTCCATCCCAAGTTCGGCACCAATGAGGTGCTCGAGACCTATCACGGCAACAAGGCGGTGGTGGACGAGGCGTTCAAGAAGGCGCACCACATCACCAAGCTCGAAGTGCCGACCAACCGCGTGACCGCCTCACCGATCGAGCCGCGCGCCTATATGGGCCATTACGACCCGCTGAATGATCGCTACACGGTGTGGACGACGCACCAGGCGCCGCACATCGTGCGCCAGTATTTCACGCGCTCGCTGCATATTCCCGAGCACAAGCTGCGCGTGGTTGCGCCGGATGTCGGCGGCGGCTTCGGCATGAAGCTCTATCACTATCCGGAAGAGCCGCTCGTGCTGTGGGGTGCGATCGAGACCGAGCGTCCGGTGAAGTGGACCGGTACGCGTTCCGAATGCCTGATGGGCGACACCCACGCGCGCGACCACTACACCGTCGGCGAGATGGCGTTCGACAAGGGCGGCAAGATCCTTGCCATGCGCTTCAAGACGCTGGCCGCGTTCGGCGCCTATGAGAGCCAGTGGCAGGCCTCGATCACCAACGCCTATCACTTCACCATGCTCTCGCTCGCCTATGACATTCCAGGCATTTTCACGCAGGTGAAGGGCGTCTACACCAATTGCACGCCGGTCGACGCCTATCGCGGCGCCGGGCGGCCCGAAACCGTCTATCAGGTCGAGCGCCTGATCGAGAACGGCGCGAAGGAGATGGGGATCGATCCCTTCGAGTTGCGCCAGAAGAATGCGATCCCGCCCGAGAAGATTCCCTACACGACAGCGATCGGCATCACCTATGACTCAGGGGATCCGCCCGAGCTGTTCCGCAAGATGAAGAAGCTCTGCAATTACGAGGCGCTGCGCGAGGAGCAGAAGAAGCTCCGTGCTCAGGGCATCTGTATGGGCATCGGCATTTGCGGCTTCTTCGACATGGCGGGCGCCGGCCCGGTCAAGATGATGAACGACCTCGGCGCCAAGATCGGCTGCTATGACGTGGCCAGCGTGCGCGTGCACCCGTCCGGCAAGATCACGGTCTTCGCCGGCTCGCACAGCCACGGCCAGAGCCACGCAACGACTTGGACACAGATCGCTGCCGATCGCCTCGGCATCCCGATCGAGGACATCGAGCTGGTGGAGGGCGATACCGACCGTGTGCCGTTCGGCATCGGCACCTGGGGCTCGCGCTCGCTCTCGACCGCCGGCGTTGCGGTTGCGGTCGCGGCCGGTCGCGTGATCGAGAAGGCCAAGAAGCTCGCCGCCCACATGCTCGAATGTGCGCCGAGCGATCTTGTGATCGAGAACGGCCAGTTCATCGTCAAGGGCACCGACAAGAAGATCGCCTTCGCGGAGGTGTCGAATGCCGCCTATCATTCGGGCGATCGGCCGAAGGGCCTCGAGATCGGCCTTGAGGAGACCGCGTTCTACGACCCGACCGATTGCACCTATCCGTCGGCGGTGCATCTCTGCGTCGTCATCGTCGACCCGGAAACCGGCCACGTGAAGCTGCGCAATTACTGGTCGGTCGACGATGTCGGCCGGGTGATCAACCCGATGGTGTTCGAGGGTCAGGTTCATGGCGGCTGCACGCAAGGCATCGGGCAGGCGCTGATGGAAGAGTGCGCCTATGACCCCTCGAGCGGGCAATATCTCTCTGGCACCTTCATGGACTACGCAATCCCGCACGCGACCGACATCCCGATGTTTGGGGTTGAATCGCACGTGACGCTCACGCCCTCCAATCCGCTCGGCGCCAAGGGCGGCGGCGAATCGGGCACGATCGCGGCTCCTGCTTGCATTTCCAACGGCGTGATCGACGCGCTCTACCACTTCGGCATCAGGCAGATCACCCAGCCGATGACGCCGAAGAAAATCTGGCGCGCGATTCAAGACGCCAAGGCCGGGCGCTGAGGGGAGGACCGATCATGCCAAGCACCAAAGTCTCGATGAAGGTGAACGGCCGCGCGGTCTCCGCCGAGGTCGACACCCGTACGCTCCTGGTTCACTACATTCGTGAACACTTGAAGCTCACCGGCACACATGTCGGCTGCGACACCACGCAGTGCGGCGCCTGCACGGTCCACGTCAACGGCCAGCGCATCAAGAGCTGTACGATCTTTGCCGTGCAGCTTGAGGGCGCCGAGGTGACGACGGTCGAGGGCCTGGCCAAGGGCAAGCAGCTGCACCCGATGCAGGCGGCCTTCAGCGAGCATCACGGCCTGCAGTGCGGCTATTGCACACCCGGCATGGTGATGAGCGCGATCTCGATCGCCGAGCGCTACAAGGGCAAGGCGCTGACCGAGGACATCGTGCGCCACGAGCTCGAGGGCAATCTGTGCCGCTGCACCGGCTATCACAACATCGTCAAAGCGGTCATGGCCGGCGCCAAGGCCATGGGCGGCTGAGGGAGGGAACGATGTACGCCTTCAATTATCATCGCCCCGCCTCGGTTGCCGAGGCGGTGAAGATTCTCAAGGCCTCGTCGGACGGGCGCTGCCTCGCAGGCGGCATGAGCCTGATCCCGACCATGAAGCATCGCCTGAGCTCGTCCTCCGACCTGATCGATCTCAACGGCATCAAGGAGCTTTCCTACATCCGGCGCGAGGGCGATCAGCTCGTCATCGGCGCGCTTGCGCGCCATGTCGAGATCGCGGATTCGGCCGAGGTGAAGAAGTCGATTCCCGCGCTCGCCGCACTGGCGGGCGGCGTCGGTGATCCACAAGTGAGGAATCGCGGCACGTTCTGCGGCTCGCTCTGCTTCGCCGATCCCGCCGCCGATTGCCCGGCCGGGCTCGTCGGCCTCAACGGCACGGTGATCACCGACAAGCGGCGCATCGCGGCCGATCAGTTCTTCGAGGGCCTCTATGAAACCGCGCTCGAGAAGGGCGAGATCGTCACCGGCGTGAGCTTCCCGATCCCTGAGAAGGCAGGCTGGGCGAAGTTCGCCAACCTGGCCTCGCGCTACGCCATCGTCGCCGTCATGGTGGCGAAGACGGGCGGCACCGCGCGTGTCGCCGTCACCGGCGCGAAGGCCAGCGTCTTCCGCGTGGCAGAGATGGAGGCGGCGCTGGCCAAGAACTTCTCGGCTGCCGCGCTCGACGGCATCAAGGTGTCATCTGCCGGCATGAACGGCGATCTGCACGGCGACCCGGACTATCGGGCGAATTTGGTCTCAGTCATGGCCAAGCGAGCGGTTCAGGCGAGCTAAACCCGGTGTCAAATCCCTCCCCCGCGAGGGGGAGGGACTTTGGGAGGGGGAGATCCCTTGGCGGGCGTGCAGCCGGCCCGCTATGCTTGGTGCGCAACAAGCGTGCTCCGCCCGCTCTCGGTTTCTCCCTCCAACCCAACCCCTCCTCCCTCTGGGCGGGAGGAAGGCCTATCCCACCGATGCTCGCGCCCCCGCCCTCGGTCGAAGCAATCCACTTGCTCCTTGCTCAAGGCAGATATGTTTGTGACAAAGCGCTCGCCACGACGTTGCACCTCGCGCTCTCACTGTCCCGCCCCCTTCTGATCGAAGGCAAGGTCGGCGTCGGCAAGACGGCGCTGGCGCGCGCGCTGGCTTCCGGTCTGGGGCGGCGGCTGGTTGCGCTCCATTGCCACGAGGGCATCGACCTCGCGAGCGCGGTCTATGAGTGGAACGTGCCGGCGCAGCTCTTGGCGCTGCGCCTGCTGCAATCGAAGAAGAGCGTGACGCCGGACGAGACGCCCGAGCTGTTCTCGCCGCGCTATCTCATCCGCCGGCCGCTCTTGGAGGCGCTGAGACCCGACACTTCCGGCGCGCCGGTGTTGCTGATCGACGAGGTCGATCGGGCGGACCCGGCGTTCGAGGCCTATGTGCTCGAGTTTCTGGCGGAGTTCGCGGTCTCGGTGCCCGAGGCCGGGCGCTTCGAGGCCACGGAACCGCCGATCGTGATCATTACCTCGAATCAGACACGGCCGGTGTCGGACGCACTGAAGCGACGCTGCCTCTATCACTTTATCGCCGCGCCTGACGCCGCAACCGAGCGCGCCATTCTGGAGGCGCGCGCGCCCGGCGCAATCGAGCGCCTAAGCCAGGCCGTGGTCGATGCGGTCCGGCGCGTGCAGAAGAGCTCGAACGCCGAGCTCGGCAATGTCGCCGATGCGATGGCCTGGACCAACACGCTTTTCCATATCGACCGCACCGAGCTCGACCCGGATCGCGTGAGCGCGATCCTCAACCTCATCCTGAAGTACCAGGACGACATGCTGCGGGCCGAGGGCGCGGAAGTCGGCGAGGTGGTCAAGCGCATCCGCGCCGAGGTCGCCGCGATGGAGGCGACATGAGTGATGCCTCCCTGCCCCCGGTCGAGCCCGGCAACAAGCTCGCGCTCAACATCATGCATTTCGCGCGGGCCCTGCGCGCGGCCGGCGTGCCGGTAGGCCCCGGCAAGATGCTCGATGCGATCGCCGCGATCGAGGCGGTCGGCGTCATGCGGCGCGATGACTTCTATGCCGCGCTGCGCTCTACGTTATGCGAACGGCGCGAGCACTTCGAGGTGTTCGATCAGGCGTTTAAGCTGTTCTGGCGCGATCCGCGCGTGGTCGAGCGGCTGCTCTCCCTCCTCTTTTCCAAGGGCCGCCATGTGCCGCTTGAAGGCGGCGGCTCGAGCCGGCGCGTGACCGATGCCCTTTCCTCGCCCGCCCAGCGCGACGAGCGCGAGGAGCCGAAGGTCGAAATCGAGTTTGACGCCGCGCTGACCTACTCGCGCGACGAGGTGCTGCAGACCCGCGATTTCGAATCGATGTCGGCCGAGGAATTGGCGGCGGCCAAGGCGGCGATCCGCGCGCTCCGGCTCCCGATCATGGAGGTGCCGACACGGCGCTTCCGCCTCGATCCGCACGGCGCGCGCATTGACATGCGGGCCAGCTTGAGGCGGGCGCTGCGCTCGGGCAGCGAGCTGATCGAGCTGAAATACCGCCGGCGGCGCACGCGCCGGCCACCGCTGGTCGTGTTGTGCGACGTGTCGGGCTCGATGAGCCGCTATTCGCGCATGCTGCTCCACTTCGTGCATGCGCTCACCAATGATCGCGACCGGGTGCATGTGTTCCTGTTCGGCACGCGCCTCACCAACATCTCGCGCCAATTGAAGCACCGCGATCCGGACGTCGCGGTCGAGCGCTCGAGCGCGTCGGTGACGGACTGGTCGGGCGGCACCCGCATCGGCCGTTGCCTCGCCGACTTCAACCGCCATTGGTCGCGCCGCGTGCTTGGCCAGGGCGCGCTCGTGATCCTGATCACCGATGGGCTCGATCGCGATCTGGTCGATACGCTCGAGGTCGAGATCGAACGGTTGCACCGCTCGTGCCGCCGGCTGATCTGGCTCAACCCGCTACTGCGCTATGACCAGTTCAAGCCGGAGGCCGCCGGCATCAAGGCGATCCTGCCCCATGTGGATGAGTTCCGCCCGGTGCACAATCTGCGCAGCCTCGCTGACATCGCGCGCGCCTTGAGCGAGCCGCTCGCCCGCCGCGAGGACCCCGCCCGCCGCGTGGCGTAGGGGTTACGCCGCTTCGGGCCGGGATTGGCCCTTGGCATATTGCCGGATCGTCCGGGCCACCGTTATGCGGTAGTCATCGAAAATGCCGGCCTTGCCTTCGGCTTGGGCGAGACGGTGCTGCTGCACCTCGTGCCAGCGATTGACCGAGTCCTCATCGCGCCAGAACGAGACCGAGATGAACTTGCCCTCGTTGGTGACGCTTGCCGCGCGCTCGATCGAGATGAAGCCGTCGAACTCCTTCACCATCGGGGTCAGCGCCTTGGCGAGATCAAAATAGCGATCGACGAGGCCCGGCTTCGGGCGAAACTCGAAGACGACGACGATCATGCGCCCTCCTTCGCCGCCACACGTGGCGCCCGGTTGACGAGATAGAGACCCACGAACAACAGCGCGAGCGCCGCCCAGATCCAGACCGTGGGCTTTTCACCGAACAACGCCGCAGCCCAGCCGATGCCGCAGAGCGTCGAGATGTAATTGTAGGTCGAGAAGACCACCGGGCCGGCGAGCCGGATGACCTCGTACATCAGCACCATGAACAGCGCGTCAATGATGGCCGCGACCAGGATCGTATAGCTGCCATCGGCAAACGACACCTCGAAGAACCACCAGGAGCCGTCATAGGCCATGATCGGCAGCATGAAGATCGTGGAGGCGGTGAGCACGCCGGCCGCGACCTCCATATTGCCGGCGCCCTCGGGCCGGAAGCGTGCGGCGGAGATATTGGAGATCGCATAGCAAAGTGGTGCGACGAGCGCGAGCATCACCCAGGGCACCATCTCGGCGGTCAGGAGGCTCGCGCTTTGCAGAAGCGGCGGGATCAGCACGAAAAGCACGCCGCCGAGGCTTGCTGCGATTCCGAGCGCGCGCGAGGCATAGAGCCGGTCCATGCGGATGAGGACCGCGAAGACGTAGACCAGAACGGGCGTGAGCGTGAGTGTCAGGCTGATCACGCTTGCCGGCGCGCGCGGCGCCGCCGCGGCCAGCGCCGAGAACGCCACCGCGTAGCCCAGGAGCCCGATGATCAGATAGCTGATCAGCGCGTTGCGCGTGATTGGCGGGCGGCGCCTGATGATCCCACACAGCAGCCAGAGCAGAATCGCCGCCCCCAGAATTTGCCAGAACACATAGGGGATGAACGGAATGCCGGCGGTCGTGGCGATGCGGTTGAGCGAGAGCACGAGGCTGTAGGTGACGGCGAGCGTCACCATGAGCGCGAACGCTACGATGCGGGCCGTTGTCGTGCCGGGTGTGACGCTGAGCTTCATGTCGCTGCCGCCGTCGCCGGGCGGTTAGCTGGCCGCGTGACCAGGAAGAGCCCGACGCACATAAGCGCGATCGCGCCCCAGACATAGCCGCTGTGCTGCTCGCTGAAGATGATCATGCCCCAGACGACGCTTGCCAGCGTGGTGACGAAGTTGTTGGACGAGAACACCACCGGACCCGCCATGCGGATAATGAGCTGGAACATGACGAAGAAATACGCGTTGACCACGGCCGAGATGATGACCGCCCAGCCCCCCATGGTCAGCCCTTGCGGGAAGAACCACCAATCGCCGACGCCAAGCAGAATCGGCACCAGCATGATGGTGCCCGCCACCATGACACCGGTGCCGACCTCGAGCGCTGTCGTCTCCTTCGGCTGGAAATAGGCCGCCCCGATCGCGGCGAGCGAAAACGAGAGCGGCCCGAGCAGCGCGAACAGCACCCAGAGCGGATCAGCCCCTTCCGAGAGCGCGCCCGCTGGAATTAGAATCAGCAACACGGCGACGATGCCGGTGATGATGCCGCTGACCCGGATCAGGTTGAACCTGTCCATGCGCAGCAACATCGCCCACAAATAGGTCAGCAGCGGCGCCAGCGTGAGCCCAATGCTGACGATGCCCGCGGGCAGGCGATTGGCCACGATCATGAAGATGCAATAGGGCACGGCGAGACCGAACGCGCCGATCGCGCAATAGACGCCGATGTGCCTCGGCGTGAGCCTCGGCCATTCGCGCCGGATCGCACAGATCGCGAGCAGGAGCACCGTGCCGAACGCGGTGTAGAGGAAGACATAGGGCAGGAACGGAATGCCCTCCTCGGCCGCGAAGCGATTCATCGAGAAGCAGGCACCATAGGGCCCGGAGGCAGCAAACAGGAGCCCGATGGGCAGAAGGCGCTTGCCGAGGCCCGGTGCCATCGCGCCCACGGCTCCGGCTCCGCTCAGTAGCCGACCGAGGGGTCGACCTGATCCTGCGGCGGCAGGCCCTTGCGCACGCGTTCGAGATTGGCGACGACCTTGCGCGCGCCCGATTCGGGGTTGGTGATCGAGGCGACATGGGGTGTCACGATCACGCGCGGGTGACGCCAGAATGGGCTTTCGAGTGGCAGCGGCTCCTTGCGGAAGACATCGAGCACCGCAGCTGAGAGATGGCCGGATTCCATCAACGCGGCGAGGTCCGGCTCGACCAGGTGCCCGCCGCGCCCAAGATTGATCAGCGCCGCCCCTTTGGGCAGCGCGCCCAGCGTCTCCTTGTTCAGAATCGCCTCGGTCTCGGGCGTGAGCGGCAGGAGACAGACCAGAATCTCGCTGCGCGCCAGGATACGTTTCAGCCCATCCGCGCCGTGGAACGTTTCGACGCCGGGCACCGACCGCGGCGAGCGGCTATAGCCCGCGACCTGGAAGCCGAACTCGGCGAGCTTGCGCGCGGTCGCCCCGCCGAGCACGCCAAGCCCGAGGATCCCAACCCGGCGCTCGCGCGCCAGCGGCTGCGGCAGCTCGCGCCATTCGAGCCGACGCTGCAGGTCGAGATACTCCGGCAGGCGCCGATGGCAGGCAAGCACATGCAGCACCGCGTACTCGGTCATCATCGCGGTGAGGTCGTCATCGACAAAGCGTGTGACCGGCACGCCTTTCGGCAGCAAGGTGTCGCGCAGCAGATGATCGACGCCGGCGCCGAGCGAGGCGATCAGCTTCAGGTTCGGCAGGTTGAGCAGCGATTCGCGCGGTGGACGCCAGACCAGTGCGACCTCGATGTCCTCCGCCCGGCCGACATCGGGCCAGGCACGCACCTCGAGCGAGGGCATGAACTTGCCGAAGGCCCGTTTCCAGTCCTCCGGCGAATCGACATGACTGATGAACAGAAGTGCCATGGGATTTGCTTAGCATGCTCGTCGCGTCCGACAAAGCCCGTATCGGCGGGCTCAACGGTGCATGAACAGCCGGCGTGCTATAAGAAGGTCAGACCACGCAAGAGGGATAGGTCGGAGCCGATGACAAGCGATCCAGGCCGCAGGTTCTGTCGAGCCTGCGGCCGTCCCTTGAGTCTTGGCGATCGATTTTGTGGCGAGTGCGGCGCAAAAGCAACCGCGCCTCCGCCGCAGGCGTCGCGCGACCCCGCACAAGCTGACGGTGGCGAACGCCGTCAGGTCACCATCCTGTTCGCCGATCTTTCCGGCTTCACCGAGCTCTCGCGCACGCTCGACCCCGAGGACGTGCACAGCCTACTCGAGCGCTACTTCGAGCTGGTCGACCAGACGGTCGCGCGCTTCGGCGGCACGATCGACAAGCACATGGGCGATGGCGCGATGGCGCTGTTCGGCGCGCCGCTGGCACATGGCAACGACCCCGAGCGCGCGGTGCGCGCCGCGCTCGCCATTCACGGTGGCCTTGGGCCACTCTCGCAGGATGTCGGCGCCCGCCTCTGTTGCCATATCGGCATCGCGAGCGGCGAGGTGATCGCAAGCGACGTCGGCAGCGAAGAAAGACGCGATTACACGGTGCTCGGCCATTCGGTGAATCTGGCGGCGCGCTTGTTGGGCGCGGCGGGGGCCGAGCAGACCGTGGTTTCCGAAGCCGTGCATCGCGCGGTTGCCGACATCGTCGAGGCGGAGGCGCTCGAGCCGATTGCGCTCAAGGGCATCGCTGAGCCGGTGGCGGCGTTCCGAATTCGCAGCGTTGCCGCCGCCGGCACGCGTGCCGTGCGCGGCTCGATGATCGGCCGGGGCGCCGAGCGCCGCCAATTCGATGGCATCCTCGCCGGCGCGAAATCCTCTCGCGCCGGCGCGGTCGTGCTCGTGCGGGGCGAGGCCGGCATCGGCAAGACGCGGCTGGTCACAGCGTTTAGGGCGCGAGCGCGCAAGGCGGGCTTCTCGGTTCACGCGGCAAGCGTGCTCGACTTTGGCAGCACGAGCGGCAACGCGCTTGGCACTCTGTTGCGCAGCCTGTTGCGCCTGAAGCCGGACGCCGATGAGGCCTCGCGACGCCAAGCGGCGGAAGCGGCGATCAGCCGAAAAGAACTTTCGGCCGAGCAACGCCTCTTTCTCTACGACCTGCTTGACCTGCCGCTCTCCGCCGACATGCGCGCGATGCTCGATGCCATGGCGAGCGCGGCGCGCTCAGAGAGCCGCAGCGCCTGTCTCGTTCGGCTCGCGCGCCGACGGGCACGCAAGAAACCCAGGGTGTTTGTGATCGAGGACGTCCACTGGACCGATCGTGTGACCCTCGAAACCCTGACGCGTCTGGCCCGAGGCGCCCGAAATGCGCCCTATGTTCTGGTGATGACGACGCGGCCCGAGGGTGACCCGATCGATGCCGCGTGGCGGGCGGCAGCTGGCGGCGTCGGCCTCGCGACCATCGACCTCGCACCACTGCAGAAGGCCGAGGCTGAGAAGCTGGCCTGGCGCTTCCTCCTCCCCGGCAATAAGGACGCGCGCCGGTGCGTGACGCGAGCCGGCGGCAATCCGCTGTTCCTTGAGCAGCTTCTCCTGAGCGCGCGCGCCGGTGAGCTCGAGCGCCTGCCGGGCTCAGTGCAGAGCGTCGTGCTCGCCCGCATCGATCGGCTGGAACCTCAGGATCGGCGGACAATTCAAGCCGCCTCGGTGCTCGGCCAACGCTTCACGCCGGAGGTCGTGGCCTATCTGCTCGACGTGCCGATCGTCTCCTGCGAGGCGCTGGTGCGCTACAATTTGGTGCGCCCGATCGGCCAGGGCTTTCTCTTCGCCCACGCCTTGATCCGCGAGGGCGTCTATGGCGCGCTCCTGAAGCGCCGCCGGCAGGAAATGCACAAGCGGGCCGCGCAATGGTTCGCAACGCGCGATGCCGCGCTCCACGCCGAGCATCTGGAGCGGGCGCAAGACGAGGCGGCGCCCCTTGCCTATCTCGCTGCCGCGCGGCAGCAGGCCGAGCAATATCGGCACGAGGAAGCGCTCGGGCTGTTGCGTCGCGGCCTTGCGCTCGCCGCGTCGCCGGTGCAGCGCCATGGCCTTCATCTTCTTGAAGCGGACGTGTTGCGCGAGCTCGGCCATCACCGCCTGGCGGTCAAGGCGGCGAAGGGCGCCTACCGCGCCGCTTCGGACGACCTCGAGCGGGCGCGCGCCCTGATCAGCGTGGCCGAAGGCCTGCGTGTGCTGGACCAGCTGGATGACGCCCTCACCAGCCTCGATCGGGCGCAACGGCTGATCGGCACGCGCGATCATCCGTTCGAGCGCTCGCGCATTCACTATTTGCGCGGCAATCTCTATTTCCCGATGGGCAAGGTCGCCGAGTGTCTCGCCGAGCATGAGGCCGCGCTGATGCAGGCGAAATTCGCAGCCTCGATCGAAGGTGAGGTGCGCGCGCTCGGCGGCATCGCGGATGCGCTCTATGCCCAGGGGCGCTTTCGCAGCGCGCATGAGCACTTCGAGCGATGCGTCAATCAGGCCGAGGCCCATGGCTTCGGCCGAATCGCGGTGGCGAACCGGCCGATGCTGTGCGCGACCGCCTCCTTGCTGGGGCGCTACGAGGACAACCGGCGCTACGCCGAGCGTGCCATTGCCGATGCCGTGCGCGCCGGCAACAAGCGGGCGGAGCTCGTCGCCCGCACAGCCTTCGCCATGGGTGAGTTTCAACGCCGGGACTTCGAGTCACTCGGCCGGCAGATCGAGGCTTGCGAGAAAGTGCTGCAGTCGATCGATGCGCCGCGCTTCAAGGCTGAGATCGAAACCAAAGCCGCGCTGCTGGCGCTCGATGCCGATGGGCGCGGCGGGCGTGCGCTCGCGCTGGTGCGAGAGGCCCTGGCGACCGCGCGGCAATCCGGCATGGCGTATATGGGCCCTTGGATTCTGGGTGTGCTCGCCATTGCCACGACGGACGATGCCGAACGCGAGGCGGCGCTGGCCGAGGCCGAGGCTCTGCTCGCCGCCGGCGCGGTGTCGCACAACCATGCGATGTTCTATCCGATTGCGATCGAACTCAGTGTCGAACGGGAAGACTGGGCCGAGGCGGAGCGTTATGCGGCGTTGCTTGAAGCGGCGTTCGCCGCCGAGCCGACACCGCGCGCATCGCACGAGATCGCGGTGGCGCGCGCTCTTGCCTGGGCAGCGCGAGAGCCGGCCTCGGATGCGTACCAGGACGAAATCCATCTGCTCATCGCCGAGCAGGAGAGGCTGGGTCAGCACTTCTGCCGCGCGGCCCTCGGTGCGGCGCTCAAGCGCCGTTAAGGAGCGCCCTTAAGCGATAGACCAGCTCGAGCGCGGTGCGCGGCGTCAGCTCATCGGGGTTGATCGCCTTGAGTTCCATAAGCGCCGGGTTCTCCGGCACAGGCTCGCGCCTGGCCGCGGCCGCCGCGGCAAACAGCGGCAAATCATGCGCGAGGCGGGCGAGGGCGCTCGCCGGTTCGCCCTTTTCGAGCGTCGCCAGCACTTCCTCCGCCTGGCCGATCACGACGGGTGGCAGGCCGGCAAGCTTCGCCACGTGAATGCCATAGGAGCGATCGGCGGTGCCGGGCGCGACCTCGTGCAGGAACACGACTTCGCCCTTCCACTCCTTGACCCGCATGGTGTAGCAGCCGAGCGCCGAGAGGCGTTCCTTCAGCGCGGTCAGCTCGTGATAGTGCGTGGCGAACAACGTGCGGCAGCGATTGATGTCGTGCAGATGCTCGAGCGTGGCCCAGGCGATCGAGAGTCCATCGAACGTCGCAGTGCCACGCCCGATCTCGTCCAAGATGACGAGTGAGCGCTCGGTTGCGAGGTTGAGAATCGCGGCGGTCTCGATCATCTCGACCATGAAGGTCGAGCGCCCGCGCGCGAGATCATCGGCCGCGCCGACCCGACTGAACAGCCGGTCGACCACGCCGACCTGGGCATGTTCGGCCGGCACGTAGGAGCCCATTTGCGCCAGGATCGCGATCAACGCGTTCTGCCGCAGGAACGTGCTCTTGCCCGCCATGTTGGGTCCGGTCAGAAGCCAGAGGCGCTCCTGCTCTCCCAGCGCGCAGTCATTGGGCATGAAGCGCCCCGACGCCGCCGTGCCCTCGGCCAGCGCCTCGACCACCGGGTGGCGCCCGCCCACGATCCTGAAGCTGGTTGAGCGATCGAGCGTCGGGCGCGCATAGCGGCGTTCAACCGCGAGCGTCGCGAGCCCTGCGGCGACGTCGAGCGCAGCCAACGCCTCCGCCGCGCGCGCGATGTCATCGGCCCTGAGGCTTACCTCCTGAACGAGCTGCTCGAAGATCTCGAGCTCGAGCGCGAGCGCCTTGTCGGCCGCCTCGATGATGGCACGCTCGAGCTTGGCCAGCTCATCAGTCATGAAGCGCACCGCGCCCGCCAGGCTTTGTCGCTGAACGAACGGCGTGGTCAATTTGGGCGCGTGCGTCGGCGTCACCTCGATGTAATAGCCGAGCACGTTGTTGTGGCGGATCTTGAGGGAGGCGATGCCGGTTTCGCTGCGATAGCGCGCCTCGAGCGCCGCGATCAGCTTCATGCCCTCGTCACGCAAGGCGACCTGCGCATCGAGCGCCTCGTTGTAGCCGCGCGCGACGAACCGGCCGTCGCGCGCCAGATACCCAGGCGAAGGAACGAGCGCACGCGATAAACGATCGACCAGCTCATCGTGCACGCCGAGGGAACGGGCGAGCGCCACGATCGGTGGCGGCGGCGTTGCGTCAAGCGATGGCGGCGGCGCATTGGCGAGCGCGGCCTTGACACCGGGGATTTCGGCGAGCCCGTTGCGCAACGCCGCGAGATCGCGCGGACCACCGCGTCCGACCGTGAGCCGCGCGAGCGCCCGCTCAAGATCGGGCACCCGGCGAAGCGCGCTGCGCACCGCGCTGCGCGCCTCTGTTTGCGCGATGAAATAGGCGATCTCGTCGAGCCGTGCCTCGATCGCGGCGATGTCGGTCAACGGCGCGCCCAGACGTGCGAGCAGAAGGCGTGCGCCGGCACCGCTCACCGTCTGATCGATCGCTTCGAGCAGCGAGCCGCCGCGCCCGCCCGAGAGCGACTCTGCAAGCTCGAGATTACGGCGCGTCGCAGCATCGATCGCCATAAGCGCCCCTTCGTCGAGCCGGCGCGGGCGCGCGAGATGGGGCAATCGGCCGCGCTGGGTGAGCGCGATGTATTCGATGAGGGCGCCGAGCGCGGCAAGCTCGGCCCGCTCGAACGTGCCGAAGGCGTCGAGCGCCGCGACCTTGAACACATCCTTGAGACGGCGCTCCCCAGCCTGGCTGTCAAACAGCGCTGCCGGTTGCGGCGTCAACGCCCTCTTCCACGCGGCAAACAGCTCGAACAGGCTCGGCTCCTGCAACAGCGTGTCGGCGAGCAACAGCTCGCCGGGCTGCAGGCGTGCCAATTCGGCCGCGAGCCCGCCGGCCTTCACCGGCATCGAGACGATCGCGCCCGTCGACATGTCTGCCGAGGCCAGGGCGAAGCGCTCGCCCGCCCGCGCGAGTGCCACGAGATGGTTGGGGCGGCGGGCATCAAGGAGCGCGTCTTCGGTCAGCGTGCCGGGCGTGACCAAACGCACGACGTCACGTGCGACAAGGGCCTTGGAGCCGCGCTTGCGGGCCGCCGCCGGCTCCTCGACTTGTTCA
>VGET01000004.1 GCA_016869195.1 Alphaproteobacteria bacterium
ACACCCCAGACCTGTCCCCCATCATCCATTCCAGTCCGAGGCCATCCCATGCTGGGGAGTTTTGCGCAGCGCATCTTCGGTTCGGTCAATGAGCGCACGATTCGCGCCTATCGCGGCCAGGTTTCGGCCATTAACGGGCTCGAAAAGGAGCTGGAGCGGCTTTCGGACGCGGATTTACGCGCCCGAACCGATGAATTCCGTGAGCGGATCGCCAAGGGAACCAAGCTGGACGACCTGTTGGCCCCCGCTTTCGCCACGGTACGCGAGGCCGCCAAGCGCACCATCGGGCAGCGCCATTACGACGTACAGCTGATCGGCGGCATGGTGCTGCACGAGGGCCGCATCGCCGAGATGGCCACCGGTGAAGGCAAGACGCTGGTCGCAACGCTGCCGGTTTACCTTAACGCGCTCTGCGGCAAGGGCGTGCACGTCGTCACCGTGAACGACTATCTGGCCCGCCGCGATTCCGAATGGATGGGGCGGATCTATCGTTTCCTCGGGCTGAGCGTCGGCTGCATCGTGCACGGCCTCGACGACGCGGTGCGGCGCGAGCAATACGGCTCCGACGTGACCTATGGCACCAACAACGAGTTCGGCTTCGACTATCTGCGCGACAACATGAAGTTCTCGCTCGACACCATGGTGCAGCGGGAATTCAGCTACGCGATCGTCGATGAGGTCGACAGCATCCTGATCGATGAGGCGCGCACGCCGCTGATCATCTCGGGCCCCGCCGAAGACAGCTCCGAGCTCTATCGCACGATCGATGCGATCATTCCCGAGCTGATCGAGGGTGACTTCGAGAAGGACGAGAAGTCGCGCGCGATCAATCTGACGGACGCCGGCGTCGAGCGGCTTGAGAAACGCCTCGGCGAGCTCGGCGCGTTGAAGGGCCCGAACCTCTACGACTACGAGAACGTCACGATCGTGCATCACGTCAATCAGGCGCTGCGCGCGCACAAGATGTTCGAGCGAGACCGCGACTACATCGTGCGCGACAACAAGGTCGTGATCATCGACGAGTTCACCGGCCGCATGATGCCCGGCCGGCGCTTCTCCGAGGGCCTGCATCAATCGCTCGAGGCCAAGGAGAAGGTGCGCATCCAGCCCGAAAATCAGACGCTCGCCTCGATCACCTTCCAGAACTATTTCCGCCTCTATCCGAAGCTCGCCGGCATGACCGGCACGGCAGCAACCGAGGCGGCCGAGTTCGGCGATATCTATCGTCTCGAGGTCACCCAGATTCCGACTAACCTGCCCTGCGTGCGCAAGGACGAGCATGACGAGGTCTACCGTACGGCCGAGGAGAAGTGGTCGGCCGTGGTCGAGGAGATCAAGGCCTGTCGCGGCACGGGCCAGCCGGTGCTGGTCGGCACGACCAGCATCGAGAAATCCGAGTTCCTGTCCGAGCGCCTGAAGAAGGCGGGCGTGCAGCACACCGTCCTGAACGCGCGCTATCACGAGCAGGAGGCGCACATCGTGGCGCAGGCCGGCCGGCTCGGCGCGGTGACGATCGCGACCAACATGGCGGGCCGCGGCACCGACATTCAGCTTGGCGGCAATATCGAGTTTCGCGTTCAGGACGAGTTGGCCCAGATCTCCGAGCCCGATGCACGCCAGCCGGCGGAGGCCAAGATCCGCGCGGAGGTATTGGCCGAGCGCGAGAAGGTGAAGCAGATCGGCGGGCTCTGCGTCATCGGCAGCGAGCGCCATGAGGCGCGGCGCATCGACAATCAGCTGCGCGGCCGCTCCGGCCGCCAGGGCGACCCCGGGCGATCCAAGTTCTTCCTCTCGCTCGAGGACGATCTCTTGCGCATCTTCGGCGGCGAGCGCATGGACGGGCTGCTCGGCAAGCTCGGCCTGAAAGAGGGCGAGGCGATCATCCATTCCTGGATCAACAAGGCGCTCGAGAAGGCGCAACAGAAGGTCGAGGCGCGCAATTACGAGATCCGCAAGAACCTGCTGAAGTTCGACGACGTGATGAACGATCAGCGCAAGGTGATCTACGAGCAGCGCAAGGATCTGATGCGCGCCACGTCGGTGACCGACACGCTGGACGACATGCGCGGCGAAGTGGTCGACGATATGATCGACGAATGCATTCCCGAACAGAGCTATGCCGAGGAATGGAACCTCGAGAAGCTGGATGAGGACGTGAAGCGCGTCTTCAACCTGGCGCTGCCGATCAGGGCCTGGGCCAATGAAGAGGGCATCGCGGACGAGGAAATCCGCGAGCGCATCGACGACGCCGTCAGCAAGAAGATGACGCAGAAGGCCGAGACCTATGGCCCTGAGATCTGGACCATGGCGGAGAAGAGCATGCTGCTACAGCTGCTCGACCAGACCTGGAAGGATCATCTCCTGGCGCTCGATCACCTCAGGCAGGGCATTGGGTTGCGCGCCTACGGCCAGCGTGACCCGCTGAACGAATATAAGCGCGAGGCGTTCGACATGTTCGACGCCATGCTGAAATCGTTCCGCGAGCGCGTCACCTCGGTGCTCGCCCACCTCGAGCTCAGGATCGAAGGCCAGCCGGCGCCGAGCGGTGGCCCCGGCCAGATCGCCGGCGTGGTCAAGCGGCCGGGCCAGGCGCCCTCAGGCACTCAGGCGGGCGGCCCTGGCGGCGTGCCGGCCAGCGCCGCCGCAACAACAGCCACGGCCGGTGCCGTCGCGGTCAGTGCTGTCGCGGCGCGGCCGGCACCCGCCGTGCGGCGCGACGATCCCTCAACCTGGGCGAATACGCCGCGCAATGCCGACTGCCCCTGCGGCTCGGGCAAGAAGTACAAGCACTGCCACGGCAAGTTGGCGTAGGTCCGAGTTGCTGGGCGTTCGTCACCCCCTCACCCTACTTCGGCTAGGCTCGCGCGAGCTCGCCAAGCCTCCGTATCCCTCTCCCCCTTCAAAGGGGGAGAGGAAAGGTGAGGGGGCCGCATCCAGGCGCTGCAGGCCGGCATCAGCGCTCGGAGGCGCGCGGCGCGCCACCTCTCCCAACCCTCTCCGCCCCTCGGGGCGGAGAGGGTGACGTGCGCCAGCGCGGCGGGTGAGGTGGGAAATTACAGCTTCGGCTTGTAGAGCGCGCGGCCGCGGCAGGGCACCGCGATCTCCTCGAGCGCGTTGGTGCCGAGGTCGGTGACGACCGCGCCGTCCGCGCCTTCCCGGAACGCGATGTTGGTCGGGCGCTGGCCGTTGGTCTTGATGCGATCGACGACCTTGCCGCCCCGATCGAGCACGGTCACATCGCCCTGGCCGAACACGGTGCAATAGAGCCGGCCGTCCTGCCCGAAGGCCATGCCGTCGGGCCCGACGAAGGCGCTCGGCGCGCCATTGATGACATTGCCGAACACCTCGCGCTTCGGCGCCGCCTGTCCGAACACGTCATAGCGATAGACGTTGCCCGACAGCGTCTCGTTGACATAGAGGATGTTGTCAGCATCGAACGCGATGCCGTTGGTGAAGCGAAGCCCGGTATCGAGCGTGCGCAGCACGCGACCGCTCTTCGGGTCGATGTCGAAGATGCGGCCGTGATAGGGGATGGTCTTGTAGTCCGAGCGGATCGCCTGACCGTCGATGAAGTCGTCGGGCAGAATCCCCGAATCGGTAAGGTAAAGATGGCCATCGGGACCGAAGGCGACGTCATTGGGCCAGAGATAGGGGTCGCCATCCGGCCCGACGAAGCGCTTCAGGATTTTGCCAGTGGGTGAAAGGCAGACGACGCTCTCCTGCTCGCCGCCCGCGGTCCACAGATTACCATCGCCGTCGATGGTGAGGCCGTTCGGTCGCCCGCCCGGCCGCGCGACCTCATGGCGCTGGCCCTTGGCATCGACCCGGCTGACGCAAGCCCGAGCCTTCGCCATCTCGACGAGGTAGACCTGCCCGTCCTCGGTGCAGACCGGACCCTCGGGCTCCATCACGCCCGAGCACACAACGCGATTGGCCATGACCTCCCCTTCTCATTCTCGATCGTTGTTTGTCAGCGCACCGGCGGCGTTGACGAAGCATACAGAGACGCGAACCTGAGCATCGCCCCCAGGTCGTCATGCCCGGATTTAATCCGGGCATCCAGTCTTGTTTCAAACCCTGGATGGCCGGGTCAAGCCCGGCCATGACGAGAAAAAAGGGGCGCGCCGGCTGAGTGCCGCTCAGCCCAGGCCCTTCTGGCCGATCGCGAGGAATTTCTGGCGCCGGCGGCTGCGCACCTCGCCGCCCGGCACACCGCGGAAGGTATCGAGCGCGCGCTCGAGCGCCTCGCCGACCGCATTGATCGCGTCCTCGGGCTTGCGGTGCGCGCCGCCCAAGGGCTCGGGGATGATCTCATCGATCACGCCGAGCTTCAGCAGATCTTCCGCGGTCAATTTCAGCGCCTCGGCGGCTTCCTGCGCGTGCTCGGCGCTGCGCCAGAGGATCGAGGCGCAGCCCTCGGGCGAGATGACCGAATAGATCGCGTGCTCGAGCATGAGGATGCGGTTGGCGGTGGCGAGCGCGATGGCGCCGCCCGAGCCGCCCTCGCCGATGATCACGCTGACGATCGGCACGCGCAGATCGACGCAGGTTTCGATCGAGCGCGCGATGGCTTCGGCCTGTCCCCGTTCCTCCGCGCCGACGCCGGGATAGGCGCCCGCGGTATCGACGAGGGTCACCACCGGCAGGTTGAAACGCTCGGCGAGCCGCATGAGCCTGACCGCCTTGCGATAGCCTTCGGGGTTCGGCATGCCGAAATTGTGCTTGATGCGGCTCTCGGTGTCCGCGCCCTTCTCCTGGCCGATCAGCATGATCGAATGACCGCGAAAGCGCCCGAGCCCGCCGATCACCGCGCGGTCCTCGCCGAACTTGCGATCGCCGGCCAAGGGCGTGAAATCCTCGATCAGGGCCTGCACATAGTCGAGGCAATGGGGCCGGAGCGCGTGGCGCGCGACGAGCGTTTTCTGCCAGGGGCTGAGCCGCGCATAGGTCTGGCGCAGCGTGCGGTCGACCTTGCCCTGAAGGCGCGCGACCTCTTCGACGATGTTGAGCCCGCCCGAATCGCTCAGGTGGCGCAGCTCACGAATTTTCCCCTCGATCTCGGCGATCGGCTTCTCGAAGTCCAAATAGGAGCTCATCTCGTCGCTCAATGGCCTTCCTCAGCGTGCGAGCGGGTGGTGATCGCGCACCACCGCCTTCAGCCGGTCATCGACAACATGGGTGTAAATCTCGGTCGTCGCAATATCCGCGTGACCGAGCATGGTTTGTACCGCGCGCAAATCCGCCCCGTGAGCCAGCAGGTGACTCGCAAAGGCGTGGCGCAGCACATGGGGCGAAAGCCGCGCGGGCTCGATGCCGGCGGCGAATGCGAGGCCTTTCAGAAGTTGGCCGACGCGATGGCGGGTGAGCCGCCCGCCCGCGCCGCGCGAGGGAAAGAGATGGGGTGACGCCCGCCCAGGCAGATGGGTGGCGCGCGCCGCGAGATAGGCCTCGACCGCGAGCCGCGCGGGCTCGCCCAGCGGCACGACGCGCTCCTTCGAGCCCTTGCCACGCACGATCAGGCTTGCACCGTCGCGCGCGAAGGCCGAGAGCGGCAGGCCGGCGAGCTCGGAGACGCGCAGGCCCGCGGCATAGAGCAGCTCGATGATCGCGACCAGACGCAGCGCGTCGGCCCGGGCACGCACCGTTTTCGCACGCCCGACGCCGTCATAGGCCGCCTTGATCAGCACCTCGACCTCGGCCTCGCTCAGGATCTTGGGCAGAGGCCGCCCGAGCTTGGGTCCATCGATCGTGTCGGTCGGGTCGTCGCGCCGCGCGCCCTCCGCCACCAGGAAGGCGAAGAACTGGCGCAGCGCCGACAAGCGCCGCGCGGCTGTGCGGGGCGAATAGGACGCCTTGGACAAGGCGACCAGATGGTCGCGCAGCTGCTCGCGCGTGGCCTCGGCCAGCGCACCCGGCGTGCGCGGAATCGTCTTGGCGACCGACGTCAGGTCACGCTGATAGGCCGCCACCGTGTTCTCGCTCGCGCCGCGCTCGGCCCTGAGCATCTCGACGAAGCGCTCGATCGCGCGCTCATCGGCCGCGGCGATGGCAGGCGTGTCTTGCTTGTTTTTTTGGCCGCCGCTCATAGGCCTTTGCCGAGCGCAGCCTCGAGCGCGAGCGTGCGGGCCGGAAGCGCGAGGCCGGCATTGTTGAGACTCTGCACCGTCAGCGCGAGTGTCAGGGTCGAGGCCCGGGTCGGCCCGTCATTGCCGAGCGCCGCGAGCGACAACAACCCGGTCTCGCCACTCCGCTGTTCGGCCGCCGCCTTGCCGAGCGCATCGACCAAGGCTGGTGGCGGCACGGAGGCCGTTTCATTGCCGCCGCCGAGCGTGATGTCGAGCACCACCTGATCCGGCACCTGAAGCCCGAGCGCCTTCATCAGGGTCACGGTCAGGCTCGCGCGCTGCGCGGCCTCGGGCGTCGCGGTGCCGCCATTCACCTTGAGCCACGCGTCGAACAGATCCGGCTTGAACGGCTCGCCCGTCGTCTGCTCGGCCAACGCCATCACCGGCCAGAGCGACACCGCGATATCGAACAGCGCTGGATCGCTCCGACCCTGCTCGGCGGCGAGCGTGTGCCAGCGCTTGGCCATGGCCGGCTCGCCGCCGGCAAGCAGGGCGCGCGCCGCATCGCCCGCAAAGAACGCGAGCGCAGGCGTCTGCTCGATCTTCGCGAGCAGGGGAAAGACGACGCGCGCGAACATCGGGAACGCCTTGTCCTGGCGCGCACGCGCGAAGCCGGCCTGCATGAGCTTGGCCTGCCCGTCGGGAGTCGGCTCGGCCAGGATCGCGCGGTAGATCAGCGCGCGCGCCATCGGACCCGAGAGCTTCTCGGCTGCCTTTAGCGGGTTCGTGAGCTCGGCCTTCTTGAACTGCTGAACTTCGTAGAACTTACCGACGCTTTCGGCCGGCACGGTGCCAGCAAGCTCCGCCCGCTCCACGGCCGCCAGCCGAAGTTTCATCGGCGTATCGGCCGAGGCCGCGATGAGCCGCATCAACGCCGGATTCGCGCCCTCGCTCGCGCTTTCGGGGATTGGGCGCTTCGCCCGTTTCAGCATGGCGAAGTGCAAGGGCGTCGGATCGGGCAGTGCCTCGAGCTTGGCCTTGGAGCCGAGCACCGCATCTGCGAGCACGAGAAACGCCTTGTCCGGCTCGCCCCCATCGCGCAGCACGTCGAGCCCGATGCGCCCGGCCTCGGCCTCGCCACCGATGATCTGGCAGAAGATCAACGCCTTCTGCCAATAGGGCTCGCCCGAGCGCTTGACCTCCTCGCGCGTATGGGTGCAGGCGCGAGCGAACTCCTCGCCGCCCGCCAGGAAATCAAGATCGGTCTCGATGCGCGCCCTGACCGCATCAAGCGCCGGCGAGGTCGGCGCGTTCGCCAGCAGGGCGGCCGCAATCTGATATTCACCCATCGCGGCGAGAGCGCCCGCGCGCGCGGACAGGAACGAGCCCGGCGGGCCGCCGCCCTCGGGCGGGGTCGCCTGCGTCGCCAGGAGGCCGATCGCGAGCCGGCGCATGGTGAGCGAGGGCCCCGAGGTCGGCAGGCGCGCCATCAGCGCCTCGACATAGTCGCGCTTGGAGCCACGCCAGATCGTCGCGGGCAGATTGCCGCCGGCGCTCTCGCCAAGGCCAGTCCCATCCGGCCCGACCGCCTCGAGCTCGTCGATCTCGACCGCATCCTTGGACCGCGCGGGCTTTTGCGGCTGAAACACGTCTTCGTTTTCGGGCGCGTAGTCAGGCTCGAGCGGCTGCGCGTCGAGGCCCGGCAGAAGCTGGACTGGCCGATCGTCGTCGGCCAAGGCCTCGGCCCCGGCCGGGGCAAGGAGCCCCGCCGCAAGCAACGCCACCCCCAGAATCGAACCGCGCGCTCCGGACGAGCGCCGAGCCGCTCGTCTCAGGGTGGTAGCTCCTTGGTGATGGTGGCGTCGATCGGCTGTTTCGGTGGCGGGATGTCCCAGATCATCAGGAACGCGATCGCACCGCCGATCGCGAGGATCACGATCAGCGCGAGCGCGCGCAATACCACGCTCTTGCCGCTATCGCTGCTTCGACTCGCTCTCACGGGGAACCATCCGGGTGCACGGGCGATCCGCTGTGCTAGAGTGCGTTCATGTCGAGTCGGGGCGAGTTTACCGAGCGAGTCGATCGTCTTCAATCGTCCGCCCATACTGGCGCCATGAATGGGGCCATTCGATGACCGGCGTCGCCCCCTGCCCGAACCTCGACCGCGCGATCGTGCTGGTCGGCCTCATGGGCGCCGGCAAGAGCGCGCTCGGCCGACGACTGGCCGCTAGGCTCGGTCTGCGCTTCGTCGACGCCGACGCCGAGATCGAGAAAGCCGCGGGCTGCTCGATCGAGGATTTCTTCGCGGCCCATGGCGAGCCGGCGTTTCGCGAGGGCGAGCGGCGCGTTGTGGCGCGGCTGCTCGGCGAAGGCCCGCACGTGCTCGCCACCGGCGGCGGCGCCTTCATGGACCCTGAGACAAGGCGGCGGATTCACGAGCGTGGCATCTCAGTCTGGCTCCGCGCCGACCTCGACTTGCTGCTCAATCGCGTATCGCGGCGCGACGACCGCCCGCTCCTGAAGGACGGCGACAAGCGCGAGACCCTGGCGCGCCTGATCGAGGAACGCTACCCGATCTACGCCGAGGCGGACATCGTGGTCGACAGCGAGGACGTGCCGCACGAGCGCATGGTGGAGAAGATCGTCGACGCGCTGGCGACCTATCAGGCCGCGAACGGGGGTTGCGCGCGCGAGCCTGCGGCCGGATGATCGCCGCCGACAGCTGAGCCATGGCCAGTTCCCGGACCGCCCTCCCGCACGCGCACGACGTGGTGCCCGTCGAGCTTGGCGCGCGCCGCTACGATATCGTGGTCGGCGAAGGCCTGATCGCGCACGCCGGCCGGCACATCACGGAGCGGCTTGGTCCGCGCCCCTTGGCTGTCGTGACCGATGCCAATGTCGCGCGCCTGCATCTCGATGCGCTGATGGCGTCGCTCGCCGGCGCCAAACAAATGGTGCCGCCGATCGTCGTCGAGGCCGGCGAGGCGAGCAAGGACTTCGCCTATCTCGAGCGCGTGGTTGAGCGCCTGATCGAAGCGCGGATTGAGCGCTCGACGCTATTGATCGCGCTCGGCGGCGGCGTGATCGGCGATCTCGCGGGCTTCGCCGCCAGTGTCGCGCTCCGCGGCATCGATTTCGTTCAGGTGCCGACCACACTCCTCGCCCAGGTCGACAGCTCGGTCGGCGGCAAGACTGCGATCAACAGCCGCCACGGCAAGAACCTGATCGGCAGCTTCCACCAGCCCCGCCTCGTGCTCTCGGACATCGGCGCGCTCGACAGCTTGCCCGGGCGCGAGCTGCGCGCCGGCTATGCCGAGGTCGCGAAGTACGGGCTGATCGACGATGCGCCGTTCTTTGCCTGGCTCGAGCGCAACGCCGCGTCTCTGCTCGCGGGCGACCGCGCGCTCCGGCGCGAGGCCGTGATGCGCTCCTGTCAATCCAAAGCGCGCATCGTCGCGGCCGACGAGCGCGAGGCCGATGTGCGCGCGTTGCTCAATCTCGGCCACACCTTCGGCCATGCCTTCGAGGCCGAGACCGGCTTTGGGTCGGAGCTGCTGCACGGCGAGGCGGTCGCGCTCGGCATGGCGCTGGCGCACGACCTCTCGGCGCGTCTTGGGTTGTGCCCGCCGGATGATGCCACGCGCGTGAAAAATCATCTCAAATCGGTCGGCCTGCCAAGCACGGTCGGCGATCTGAGACCGCGCGATTGGCGTACCGACCGCCTGATCGAGCACATGGCACACGACAAGAAGGTGAAGGACGGCCGGCTGACCTTTATCCTCTCGCGCGGCATCGGCCGCGCCTTCATCACCACCGACGTGCCGATCGATGCGCTGCGCGCGCTGCTCGATGACAGCATCGCAGCCGCGGCACGCCGCTAGACGTCGGACGTTTCAGCCCAGGGTAGGCTCATGATTGCCTCCATCGTCGGGATCGTCTTTCTGCTCATGGCGTCGGCCTTTTTCTCGGGCAGCGAGACCGCGCTGACTGCAACCTCACGCGCGCGCATGCACCATCTGGAGCAGCGAGGCAATCGGCGCGCACGATTGGTGGCGCGCCTGATCGAGCGGCGCGAGCGCCTGATCGGCACGCTCCTGATCGGCAACAACATCGTCAATATCTTCGCCTCCTCGCTCGCGACCAGCGTGCTCTACAGCCTGGTCGGCGAGGGCATCGCGGTTCTGCTCGCGACGGTCGTGATGACCATCCTCCTCGTCATCTTCTCGGAGGTGCTGCCCAAGACCATCGCGATCAGAAACGCCGACCGCGTGTCGCTTGCGGTGGCGCCGATTGCCACGGGCATTGTGTTCCTGCTCACCCCATTGGCTGCGACCGTTCAGGCCATTGTCTCGGCCATCCTCAAGGCGTTCGGGGTACGCGCGCAGGCCACTGATCACACGGCGGCGGAGGAGGAGCTGCGCGGGGCAATCAGCCTGCACGCCGATTCGGGCGCCGTGATCGGGCATGAGAAGGCCATGCTGCACAGCATCCTCGATCTCGATCGTCTCCCGGTCAGCGACGCGATGACCCACCGGCGCAGCATGCTGATGCTGGACGCCGACATGCCCCCGACCGAGCTGGTCGAACGCGTGATGAGCTCGAACTACACGCGCATGCCGGTTTGGCGCGGCGAGCCCGACAATATCATTGGCGTATTGCACGCGAAGGACTTGCTGCGCGCGCTCGGCGCCGCCCGCAATGACCCGACCGCGATCGACGTCACGAAGATCCTGGTCAAGCCCTGGTTCGTGCCCGAGACCACCACATTGCTGGAGCAGATGACGGCGTTCCGCGAGAAGCACGCGCATTTCGCGCTCGTGGTCGATGAGTATGGCGCGCTGATGGGTCTGATCACGCTCGAGGATATTCTGGAAGAGATCGTCGGTGAGATTACCGATGAGCACGACATCGCCTCGCGCAACGTCTCGGCGCAGCCAGACGGCAGCTATCTCGTGCTCGGCTCGGTCACGATTCGCGATGTCAACCGGCGCCTCGGATGGAATTTGAGCGACGAGGCGGCGACCACGATCGCCGGTCTCATGCTGCACCACGCCCAGACCATCCCTGAGGTCGGCGGCGCCTGCGACGTACAGGGCTTTCGCTTCGAGCTGGTCGCGCGCCAGGGCAACACCCTCACCCAAATTCGCATCCGGCCCGCGCGCGACATCGCGCCCCGCGACGCCTAGCCTCGATCGGCCTTCATTTTGGCTGCGACTCCTGACGCCCTTCGCCCACCCAAAATGGCGCAACGGAGGCGCCCATCGGGCAGGTATGACATCGATTGGCCGCGTGCATCGGTCCATCAGCGGATCGCGCCTTCTATGTCCACCACAGTCGCTAGATTTAGCAATCCCACGCCGTATCCCTCTCCGCCTGCGGGGCGGAGAGGGTGGCGCGCGCCTGCGCGCCGGGTGAGGTGGGGACTGGCTGATCGACCGAATCCGCCCCCCACCTCTCCCCAACCCTCTCCGCCCCCGAGGGCGGAGAGGGAGCGCGGGGCGATGTACACGCGGAAGCAATCCCGATGATTCTCGAGATCTTCGAGATCATCGCGCCGGTGTTTCTCTGCGCCGGCGTCGGCTACCTCTGGCGCAAGTCGAAGCAGCCCTACGACACGGCGCTCGTCACCCGCCTGGTCTCGATAATCGGCGCGCCCTGCCTGATCTTCTCGACGCTCGTCGGGCTCGAGGGCATGGCGGGCGAGATCGGCGAGATGCTGATCGCCTCGCTGCTCGCGGTCTCGGGCGCGGCGGTCGTGTCGTTCCTCGCGCTGCGCGGCCTCGGCCTGCCCTGGCGCACCTATCTTGCGGCGCTGATCTTCCCCAATGCGGGCAATATGGGCCTGCCGCTCTGCTTGTTCGCGTTCGGCGAGCAAGGTCTCGCGCTCGGCATTGGCTTCTTCGCGGTGACGGCGACACTCAACCTCACCCTCGGCAATTGGTTCTATTCGGGCGCGCCCATGCCGTGGAAGGCGCTGAAGACGCCGATCCCCTACGCGGTCGGGCTCGGCCTCGTGCTGATGGCGACCGGCGCGACCCCGCCCGATGTCATCGTCAAGACGACGAAGCTCCTGGGCGGCGTCGCGATACCCCTCATGATGCTGTCTTTGGGGGTGTCGCTGGCCGAGCTCGGCATCACCCAACCGAAGCGCACCGTCATGCTCGCGCTACTGCGTTTCGGGGTCGGGCTCGGCGTCGGCTATCTGATCGCGCTCGCCTTCGGCTTCGAGGGGGCGCAGCGCGGCGTCGTGATGATCCAGAGCGCCATGCCGGTCGCCGTGTTCAACTATCTTTTCGCCGCCTACCACAAGCGCAACGCGGCCGAGATCGCGAGCCTGGTGGTCGTCTCCTCGGCCCTTGCGTTCCTGACCATGCCGCTGCTGGTCTATCTCGCGAGGTGATTGGCTTTTCCCTGGCTTGACAGGCGCGGGCGCGCGGACGAGCTATTAGCAGCCCACTGGCTCGAGGATTGTCGCCATGCCCCTATCCCCGCCCGCCGCGCGCGAGCGCCTGCACACCCGCACCATTACCTGCCACGGCTATCAGCGCGCGGACGGCCTGTTCGACATCGAGGGCCACATCACCGACGTGAAGACCACACCCGTGCCGAACGAATGGCGCCGCGACATCCCCCCCGGCGTGCCGATCCACGAGATGTGGGCGCGGCTCACCCTCGACAAGGACATGCTGGTGGTGAGCGCCGAGGCCGCCTCCGATCACACGCCCTACGAGATCTGCCCGGCGGTCGCGCCGAGCTTCGCCGCGCTCGCGGGCCTGCGCATCGGCCCGGGCTGGCGCAAGCTGGTGAAGGAGACGGTGGGCGGCACCAAGGGCTGCACCCATATCGTGGAGCTGATCGGCGTGCTCGGCACCGTCGCCTATCAGACCCTCTGGCCGGTGCGCGCCAAGGAGTACAAGTCGAGCCCGACGACGCGCCCGCCCATTCTCGACACCTGCCACGCGCTGCGCTCCGACGGTCCGGTGGTGAAGCGCTTTTTCCCCACCCACTATGTCGGAGACGGGAAGCCTCGTTAGTTCGAACAGTTTCAACGCTAATGGAGACAGTCAGCTATCGGCGTCATTCCGGCCGCTAAGCGAGCCGAGCGCTTGGCGCGCTCGAATTGCGAGCGTTGCGAGCCGGAATCCATCGTCGCCATATTTGCGAACGGCGCCATGGATTCCCGCTTGCGCGGGAATGACGAACCAAGGGTCACGTCCAAGCGTTCCGCGCCCGAGCTAACCATCCTCTTCCGGCGTGCGCGTGGTGAGCGCGAGGGCGTGCAGGCCACCCGCGAATTCGTCCGCCAGAATCGAATAGACCAGACGCTGACGCGCGACCCGGCTCATGCCGCGAAACGCGGCCGAGGTGATCTCGACCGTGAAGTGGGTCTCGCCGCCGTGTTTCGCCCCGGCGTGCCCGATATGGCGATCGGAATCATCGATCACCTCGAGGCGGTCTGGAGTCAGGCGGGCCTTAAGCTTTTGTTTGATAGTGTCGATCACGGCCATGGCGCGGCACGGTGAGCGGACGGCCGTTCGCTGTCAAGCCTCGGAGAGGACGGGAAAACCGGGCGATTCCTTGATTGGGCCCAAACGTAAGCGCATAGTGTTCGAATGACCAGAATCCAGGGCAATCGAGTGGCCCGCGATGGCCGGGTGCAGGATGGCGTCGAGCGCGCCTGCGAGCACCCCGGTTGTCGAGAGCCCGCGCACTATCGCGCGCCGCGCGGCCCCGAGGCGCTCAACGCCTATCGCTGGTTCTGCCTCGACCATGTGCGCGCGTTCAACCAGGGCTGGGACTATTTTGCCGGCTGGAGCCAGCCCGAGATCGAGCGCTTTCAACGCGAATCCGTCACCGGCCATCGCCCGACCTGGCCGCTCGGCAAGCGCCCGCACGACCGCGACCCCGATTGGCGCTACCACGCCGCCCGCCAGGCCTTCCGCAATTTCGCGCGCGAATGGCTGGATGAGGACGTGATGAATGATGCCGAGCAGCGCGGCAGCCGGCGCACAAAGAACGGAAATAACGGTGATTTTGACGAGACCCAAAAGCGCCAGGGCTCGCCCTGGGCCGAGGCGTTGGCGGCGCTTGGCCTTGACGGCCCGGTCAGCAAGATCGAGCTGAAACGGCGCTACAAGGAGCTGGTGAAGCGCCACCACCCTGACGCGAATGGCGGTTCGCGCGAGTCCGAAGAACGATTGAAATTGATCAACCGGGCCTATACTTATCTGCGTCAGCAGATTGTGCAATGATGGCAGGCTCCTAGGCTGCCATTCCGTTCCCAGAAGGGTTCCCGTTCATGGCCATGGAAATGACCGCGGGCGCCGGCGAGACCCGTTCGGCCCGCGTTCCCGACATTCAAGTGTCGGTCAGACAGGTATTTGGCATCGATTCCGACATGGTGGTGCCGGCGTTTTCGACGCCCGATGACTATGTGCCGGCGGTCGATTCCGCCTACCGGTTCGACCGCGACACCACGATGGCCATTCTCGCCGGCTTCGCGCACAACCGTCGCGTGATGATCCAGGGCTATCACGGCACGGGCAAGTCGACCCACATCGAGCAGGTCGCGGCCCGGCTCAACTGGGCCTGCATCCGCATCAACCTCGACAGCCACATCAGCCGCATCGACCTCGTCGGCAAGGACGCCATCGTGATCCGCGACGGCAAGCAGGTCACCGAGTTCCGCGAAGGCATGCTGCCCTGGGCGCTGCAGAATCCGGTCGCGCTCGTGTTCGACGAATATGACGCCGGCCGGCCGGATGTGATGTTCGTGATCCAGCGCGTGCTCGAGGTCGACGGCAAGATGACCCTGCTAGACCAGAACCGCGTGCTGAAGCCGCACCCGGCGTTTCGCGTCTTCGCCACCGCCAACACGGTCGGCCTCGGCGACACCACCGGCCTTTATCACGGCACGCAGCAGATCAACCAGGGCCAGATGGACCGCTGGAACATCGTGGCCACGCTCAATTATCTGCCGCACGATGAGGAAGTGGCGATCGTGCTCGCGAAGTCGCCCACCTATTCATCGCCCGAGCAGAAGAAGCTGATCGATGCCATGGTCGAGGTCGCGTCCCTCACGCGCGCGGGCTTCATGGCAGGTGACGTGTCGACCGTGATGTCGCCGCGCACCGTGATGCATTGGGCCGAGAACGCCAAGATCTTCGGCGATGTCGGCTATGCCTTCCGCGTCACCTTCCTCAACAAATGCGACGAGCTGGAACGGCCGACGGTCGCCGAGTACTACCAGCGCTGCCTCGGCAAGGAGCTGCCGGAATCGGCGGCCAAGGCGCGCCCATCGCGCTGAGCGGTTGAGGTTTATCGGACGTGGCGGACCAGGAAAGCGATCTCGAGCGCTTCCAGCGCGCGGTCAGCTCGGCCATGCGGGCGCTGGCGGGTGATGACGAGCTCGTGGTCTCGTTCGGCGCCGAACAGGCGCGCGTCGTCGGCCATGCCGCCGAGCTGCCGTTCCCGACGCACGAGGCGCTGACCAATGACGACGTCGCGCTGGTGCGCGGCTCCGCCGATGGTCTCGCGCTTCGGCTGCGCTATCACGACCACGGCCGACATACGCGCACCCAGCCCAAGGGCCGCACCTCGCGCGCGATCTATGACGCGGTCGAGCAGGCGAGGGTCGAGGCAATCGGCGCACGCCGCCTCCTCGGTGTTGCCGAGAACCTCAATGCCTCGCTCGAACAACGCTGCCGCGCCAAGGGCTATGACCACATCACGGTGGCTGAGCAGGCGCCCTTGGCCGAGGCGCTCGGGCTTTGGGTGCGCGAGGCGCTGACCCATCAGGCACTGCCTGATGCCGCCAAGAAGGTCGCGGATCTGTGGCGGCCCTGGCTCGAAGGCACCATTCCTCCGGCGCGGCTGAAGGCGCTCGGCGCGGCGCTCGAGAATCAGGACGCGTTCGGCAAGGCCGTGAAGGGCCTGATCAAGGATCTCCACCTCGAGGAGGACGATTCCGAGAGCGAGGACGACGCCGAGAGCAACGCGCCGCCCGAAGAGACCGAGGACGACAATCAGGGCGAGGCCGGCGCGGCCCAGACCGGCGAGAAGCTCGAG
The DNA here is from genome assembly GCA_016869195.1 of Alphaproteobacteria bacterium. Classification (GTDB taxonomy): domain Bacteria; phylum Pseudomonadota; class Alphaproteobacteria; order UBA828; family UBA828; genus SHWC01. Next base: position 16,134 of record VGET01000004.1, read on the forward strand.
GGCGAGGGCGAAAGCGAGAGCGAGGTCGATGCCGGCGAAGACGCCGATGACTCGGACGATTCAGACGCCGATGCCGACGCGACCACCGGCGAGGGCGAAGAGGAATCGGAGGAAGGCGGGCGGCGGCGCATGCTGCCCCATGGTGGGCCCGACACGCCGGGCGAGCCGCCCTACAAATCGTTCACGCTCGAGTTCGACGAGGTGGTCGAAGCCGACCAGCTCTGCGATTCGGAGGAGCTGACGCGGCTGCGCGCCCAGCTCGACCAGCAATTGGCGCAGCTCCAGCACGTCATCGGGCGCCTCGCCAATCGGCTCCAGCGGAAGCTGCTCGCGCGCCAGACGCGTGCTTGGGAGTTCGATCTCGAGGAAGGCGCGCTCGACGCGGCCCGCCTCTCGCGCGTCGTGACCAACCCGCTCCATCCCCTCTCCTACAAGCAGGAGAAGGAAACCGAGTTCCGCGATACGGTGGTCTCGCTCCTGCTCGACAATTCGGGCTCGATGCGCGGCCGCCCGATCATGGTGGCAGCGATGAGCGCCGACATCCTCGCGCGCACGCTCGAGCGCTGCGGCGTCAAGGTCGAGATCCTGGGCTTCACCACGCGTGCCTGGAAGGGCGGCCAGTCACGCGAGAAGTGGCTGGCGGAGGGCCGCCCGCGCAACCCCGGCCGGCTCAACGATCTCCGCCATATCGTCTACAAGCCGGCCGATGCGCCCTGGCGGCGCGCGCGCCGGAGCTTGGGCCTCATGCTGCGTGAAGGTCTCCTCAAGGAGAACATCGACGGCGAGGCCCTCCTCTGGGCCCATGAGCGCCTGCTCGGCCGGCCCGAGGAGCGGCGCATCATGATGGTGATCTCCGATGGCGCGCCGGTCGATGATTCGACGCTCTCGGTCAATGCGCGCAATTATCTCGAGCGGCATCTGCGCCAGGTGATCGGCTGGATCGAATCAAGCAAGGTCGTAGAGCTGATCGCGATCGGCATCGGCCATGATGTCACCCGCTACTACCATCGCGCGGTCACGATCACCGATGCCGAGCAGCTCGGCGGCACGATGACCGAGCAGCTGGCCGAGATGTTCAGCGAGACAGCGGCGAAGAAGCCCCAGCCCTCGCGCGCGCCGCGAAAGTCGGCGGCGCCACAGGCGCCGGTCCGGCTGGTTCACTGACCGCGCAACGCAAGCGACCATCAATCAGCCCTATCCACAACGTCGTGCCCGGGCCGGCGGGGCTTTACCCGCCGTGACCCGGGCATCCAGAGCCTCAGTCTTGCTGGATTGCCGGGTCAATGCCCGGCAATGACGCGTTGGAGTGAGGGGCGCCGCAAAAGGCCTTTTCGTCAACCGCCCTGCAGCGCCTGAAGCTTCTGCTGCCGCTCGATCTGAAGCTGAATGCGCATGTTCTCGAGCGCGCTCGCCTGCTGCTGGAAGCTCGCCAGCGCCGCATCGTCGAACGAGCCGGCCTCGACGCCGTTGACATAGGTCGTCCGCACGTTGAGCAGATTGCCCTCGACATCGAATGACGTCGGGATGTTGGAGAGCGCGTCGAGCACGATCTGGCGATTCGCATCGTCGGCGGGGCCGGCCGAGGGCGCGGCGTTCACCGCGGCCAGCATCTGGTCATAGGCGCTCCGGCCATTCGCGACGTGGCCATAGCCCTGCGAGATGATATCGCGCGCACCGGCAAAGGCCTCAGGCCCCACCTGATTGCCCTTCACCAGCTCGATCTGTGTGCTCAACAGGTGTACAAGCACGTCGGCTTCGGCCTTCATCGCCGAATAGAGGTAGAAACTCACGTTCGGGCCGGCCTTGATGTCGATCTGCTGCTGATAGAGCATGGCCTGGTTCGCGATCTGCCCGCGCGTCAGCTCCAGGTTCTTGATCGTGCGCTGAAGATAGAAGTTCTCGTCCCGATGGCGCCCCGCCTCGACCAGGCGCTCACCGGCCTCGATCGCCTCGAGCGTCACTGAGCGTGTGCTCTCGGCCATTTGGAGCGTGGTCGCAAGCGTGCGGCGCATCTGGTCATCGACCACGCTCGGCGGCGGCGGGCTCGCCGCCAGTTGCGCTGACAGCTCGGCATGCCGTGCGCGCAGCCGCATGGAGAGTTCCTGCACGTTCCGCGCCGCATCCTCATCGCTCATCTGTCCGCTGAACACGGCGTCGGCCAGCACATCGTACGACGTGGTCTCCTCATAGACCTGACTGAAGCCCGCGATCAGCACGTTCAGGCTTTGAGAGTATTCCGCCCCCTGCTTGATTTCTTCCAGGGTTGGCAAAGCACGCGCGGTCAAGGGCGTGGCTACCGCCAGCACCGCGAACAAGGCCATAATCAGCAGTTTCCGCATCGGGTCCTCCGCATGTTGGTTAACCAATCTTATTCAAAGGGAGCCGGCGGTGCCTGTAAGCGGCGACACAGCGTTGTGTCAGCGGACACATGGCCGGTTGTGTCCGCCGACACAGCGCTTCGCGATACCTCGGCTTAGCCGATAGTGCGCTTGAGGAACTCGGTCGTGCGCTGCCAGGCGAGCGCGGCATCGGCCTCGTCATAGCGCCCGCCGGTCGGGTTGGCGAAGGCGTGATCGGCGTCGTACCAATGGGCCTCAAGCGTCTTGCCCGCCGTCTTCATCTCGGCCGCGAAGCCATCGACCATGGCGCGGTTGATCCACTGGTCCTTCTCGGCGAAATGGCCTAGCACCGGGCCGACCAGGGGGCCGAGCTCGGCCGCCTGCTTGGCGACATTGCCGTAATAGACAATTGTGCCATCGACAGGCACGGCGAGGCTCGCGTTGAGCGACCAGCCGCCGCCGAAGCACCAGCCGATTGTCGCGACCTTGCCGGTCGCGCGCGCGTCCTTCTTGAGCCAGCTGACCCAAGATTTGACCGTGTCGGTCGCGACCGCGGCATCGACACCGCCGATCAGCGCCTTCGCCTCATCGGGCGTCTTGGCCACCTGACCGGCGAACAGATCAATCGCGAGCGCGAGATAGCCGAGCTTGGCGAGCTCGGCGGCGACCGACTTGATCTGGTCATTTAGACCCCACCACTCGTGCACCAGCATGACGGCGGGTGCCGGCGCGGCCGCGGGCAAGGCCAGCGCCGCGCTCACCGTCTTGCCGCCCTCGGTCGTCAATGACACCGTCTCGAGGCCGGCGGCCGCGGCACGCGCCAAGCGCGGGTTGGCGAGAACGGTGGCGAGCGACAAGCCGGCGAGACCTACCATCAGCTCACGACGGGCAATGTTCATGGCAACCTCCCTACTTCCTCATCATGTTCGCACCAGGGGATCGGGCGACGCCTCGACAGGCTTAGACATGATGCAGACCCGCGTGAAGACAACTGGGCGTGATCGCCCCTTCCGGCCTTGGCCGTGGCGCATGGCGCTCGCGGTCCTGCTGCTGCTGATGACGCCGTTGGCGGCAGCGCGAGCCGAGCCGGTCTCGATCACCGCGACGCCGATACCGCTTAATGTCGATAAGTCCGAGCAGGCCGAGATCGGCCGGCTGCGCTATCTGGGCGGCCTCGAATTGCGCGCGGACAGCGCGCATTTCGGCGGCTTTTCGGGCCTGCTCGTGAGCGATGACGGGCGCAGCCTGATCGCGCTGTCGGATCGCGGCTCGTGGCTGACCGCCGAGCTCGTCCATGACGATGACGGCCGCCTGATCGGCATGGAGCGCGCCGACATCGCGCCGGCGCGTCGCCCACCGGGGCGCGCCTTCGACCCCGAGGCCCTGATGTTCCGCCCGCGCGAGAACGACCTCCTCATCACCTCCGAGCGCAATCACCGCCTGATCGCTTACGAACTGCCGCAGACCCGCAGCCGCTCGACGCCCTATCGCTACAACGCGCACGAACTTGCGCGCTTCAGGCCAAGCGTGCTGGAGGCTCCACGCGACTTCGCCAACCTCGGCAAGAACGAGGGCATCGAGGCGCTGGTTCAGCTCACGGATGGTCGCCTGTTCGCGCTCGAGGAGGGCGGTGAAAATCCCGCCGACACGCCGGCGCGCGGCTGGCTGATCGGGTCGAAGGACAAGGTCGAGCGACTGACACTCACGCGCTCCGTCCGCTTCCGCCCGACCGATGCGGCGCTACTACCGAATGGCGACGTGCTCGTGCTCGAGCGCCGCTACACCGCGCTTGGCGGCGTGGCGGCGCGGCTACGCGTGCTCGAGCAGGAGGCGCTCGTCGCTGGCGCCGAGCTTCAGGGCGAGGTGATCGCCGAGCTCGTGCCGCCTGTCTCGGTCGACAACATGGAGGGGCTGGCGGTTCGCCAGGACGGTAACCGCACCATCGTCACGCTGATCTCGGACGACAATTTCAATCAGTGGCAGCGCACGATTCTGCTGCAATTCGAGCTACGGCCCGAACGCACGCGCTGACACGTCGCGCCACGCCGCGATCCGGCGTAGCGTCGAACCAAGCGGCTCGGTCTATTCTTCTCGAAGGGCGCGCTTGCGAGCGAGCTTGCGGGTGCGACGCACCGCCTCGGCCTTCTCGCGGGCGCGACGCTCGGACGGCTTCTCATAGTGCCGCCGCATCTTCATCTCCCGAAAGATGCCTTCACGCTGCATCTTCTTCTTGAGCGCCTTCAGCGCCTGATCGACGTTATTTTCGCGTACGAGGACTTGGACCAAACGGAACCCCTCTCCTTTCCCCCAACACAAAAGCGACGAGGCCATGGCAGCCTCGCCGCGGGGGCGTCTCTATAGCACGAGGCCGGCGGCCTGTGAAGGCCGGGGCGGTGGGACAATTCTTACCCGACCCTTAGGAAATTCGGCCCGGTGACCATGTGGTGACCAAGGGCTTTACCCAGCGCTTTCCTGACTCCATGATGGGGTCATGTCGATTCTCAAGATCGCCCGCGCGGGCCATCCGGTCCTGAAGCGCGTGGCCGAGCCGGTCGCCGACCCCACCTCGCCCGCTATCCGCCACCTCATTGCCGACATGATCGAGACCCTAGTGGACATTGACGGCGCGGGGCTGGCCGCCCCCCAGGTCCACGTCTCGCGCCGCGTCGTGATTTTCCGCGTGCCCGAGGAGCGCGCCAAGCGCGAGGACCGCGAGGCCGCCGAGCCCCAGCCTCTGACCGTGCTGATCAACCCGGTGATCGAGCCGATGTCGACCGAGATGGCCGAGGGGCTCGAGGCCTGCCTGTCGCTGCCGGGCCTCGCCGGACGGGTGCCGCGCTACACCCACATCCGTTATCGCGGGCTCGACCACGAGGGTCGGGCGATCGAACGCGAGGCGCGCGGGTTTCACGCACGCGTCGTGCAGCACGAATGCGACCATCTCGATGGTATTCTCTACCCGATGCGGATGGCCGACATGTCGACCCTCGCCTTCACCACCGAGCTCGGCCGCGATGAGGTGGAGGAATCATGAGCAACGCATTCTGGCGTCCCTTGGCGCCGAGCCTCGAGCGGGACCGGCTGCTCGAGGCGGTCCTGAACCATGTGCCGTTCGATGGCTGGAGCCCGGCGGCGCTCAAGGCCGCGGCGGGTGACCTCGGCCTGACGCAGGAGGAAGCCGAGCGCGAGTTTCCCGGTGGCGTGCTTGACCTCATCGGCTATCACTCGGTGCGCGCCGACCGGCAGATGGGCGAGGCGTTGGCCGCGCTCGACCTCGCCAAACTCAGCCTCCGTCGCCGCGTCATTGCGGTGATTCGCGCGCGGCTCGAGCAGAATGCCTCGGCGAGAGAATCCGTGCGTGCCGCGCTTGGCGTGTTGAGCCAGCCGCGCAACCTGCCGGTCGCCATGGCGCTGCTCTATCGAACCGTCGATGCGGTGTGGTGGGCCGCGGGCGACACCGCGACCAATTTCAGCTTCTACACCAAGCGCGCGACGCTCGCCGGCGTCTACATGGCGACGCTCATGGTCTGGCTCAATGATCGTTCCGAAGGCGCAAGCGAGACCTGGGCCTTCCTCGAGCGGCGCATCGATGATGTGTTGAAGATCCAGAAAGCGCGTGGGCGCGTGGAAGCCGCCCTGCCCGATTTGCCCGGCCTATTCCGCGCGTTTCGCCAGGCCACGGCGGCGCGTCACCGACGCGGGGTGAGGCCTGATTGGCGCGCGGATGGGGACGCAAAGCGCGAGCCGCCATCCAGCGCGCCCGAGAGCTGAGGACCCGCCCGGTCGCGTGATATCCCGATCTGGGGCACGCCTGGACACCATCGCCTGACCTTCCGATAATCGATCCTTCCACCACGGCAGCAGGGCCGAATCCGTGACCGGGGAGCCCATCGAGCGGCGTTTGGCCGCGATCCTGAGCGCGGATGTCGTCGGCTATAGCCGCTTGATGGCGGCCGATGAGACCGGCACCTTGACCCGGCTCGAGGCGCTGCGCCGCGAGCTGATTGACCCGTCGATCGCCGGGCACCGCGGCCGCACGGTCAAGCTGATTGGCGACGGCATGCTGGTCGAGTTCCCGAGCGCGGTCGAGGCCGTGCGGTGCGCGATCGAGATTCAGCGCGCGTGCTCCGAGCGCCACGCCGACAGCTCCAGCGATACGAAGCTCGAGCTTCGCATCGGCATCAATCTCGGCGATGTCATCGTGCGCGGCGATAACCTCTATGGCGATGGCGTCAACGTCGCCGCGCGGCTTGAATCGGTCGCCGAGCCCGGTGGCATCTGCATCTCGCGCGCGGTGCGCGACCAGGTGCGCGACAAGCTCGTCGTTCGCCTCGATGATCTTGGCGAAATCGAGGTCAAGAACATTGCCCGGCCGGTGCGGGTGTTTCGGGTACGCACCGGCGAACAGCCCGCGGAAAGTCGCCCGAGCGCCATCAAGGTGCCGGCGAGCGAAGGCCCTTCGATCGTGGTGCTTCCGTTCGCCAATATGAGCGGCGACCCCGAACAGGAATATTTCAGCGACGGCATCACCGAAGACCTCATCACCGATCTAAGCAAGATTCCGGGCCTCCTGGTGATCGCGCGCAACTCCTCGTTTGCCTTCAAGGGCAAGGCCGTCGACTCGTCGAGATCTGCAAACAGTTCCGCGTGCGCTACGCACTCGAAGGCTCGGTGCGCAAAGCCGGTCAGCGGGTGCGCATCACCGCGCAGCTAATCGATGGCGCGACCGGCGGCCACCTCTGGGCCGAGCGTTATGACCGCGAGCTGACCGACATCTTCGCGGTACAGGACGAGGTGACGCGTCAGATCGTCACCGCGCTCAAGATCAATTTCGACAAGGCGCGCTCGGCTCAGGCTACGCCCGCCGCGCCGGCGCGGATCGAGGCGCACGATTGCTTCCTGCGCGGGCGCGAGCTGATGCAGACGACGAACCTGAGCAGGGAAGGCGTGCGTAGCGCGGGCGAGTGGTTCCGCCGTGCGGTCGAGCTCGACCCTACCTATCCCGGCGGCTATGGCGGGCTGGCGCAGGTTTACGCGCTGCAATACCAGAACCAGTGGGGCTCGAACCCCGCCGACGATCTGCGTCAGGCCAGGCGCTATGTTGATGAGGGCTTGGCGCAGGACCCGCGCGACGCCTATCTGCACTTCCAGAACGCGCTCGTCTCGATGTTCGAGAAGAACTACGAGCGCTGGCAGAGCGAGGTCGAGCTGGCGCTCGCTCTCAACCCAAACCTCGCGCTCGCGCTGAACGTGCGCGGGACGTACACTTGTACCAAGGCGAGCCGCTCAAGGGCCTGCCCTTTATCGAACAGGCGATGCGGCTCGACCCGGCCTTCAGGCAGCATTACCTGCACTTCGTCGCCATGGCCTATTTCTTCGCCGGTCAGCTGGAGAAGGCGGTCGAGGTGTTTCGCGAGCGCATCACGCTCAATCCCGGCACCGATCTGTCGCGCGTCTATCTGGCGTCCGCGCTCGCCCATTTGGGCCGGCTTGACGAAGCACGTGAGGTCTGGCGCCAGCTCAGAGAGATCAATCCGGCCTATGCCGCGGCGACGCATCTGCGCCGTCTTGCCTTACGAGCTGTGGACATCGAGCGCGTGCTCGACGGCCTGCGCAAGGCCGGCCTGCCGACGGATTAGAACGTTTGCCACGCAAATGAATCCGCCTTTCTTGGTCTGTCATTCCCGCGCAAGCGGGAATCCATCGAACCGCAGACACCGAGACCGCAACTCTGGATTCCGGATCGCAAGCCTCGCAGCCGAACGCCTTCGGTGTCCGGGCTCGGCTAGCGTCCGGAATGACGATAGATGTGTGCTGTCATGAGCGAGAAATCCGCTCCGGTCGCGCGTTGAACGGAATTTCAACTCGAGCGCGGCTTGATCCAGGTGACGTGGCCCATCTTGCGGCCCGGCCGCGCCTCGGCCTTGCCGTAGAGATGGAGATGCGCGCCGGGGTCGGCGAGCAGCGCGGGCCAGCGCTCGACGTCATCGCCGATCAAATTCTGCATCACCGCGTCCGAGTGACGCTCCGGGCTCCCGAGCGGCAGGCCGCAGACCGCGCGCACATGCTGCTCGAACTGGCTTGTGCCGCAGGCATCGATCGTCCAATGGCCCGAATTGTGCACGCGCGGCGCGAGCTCGTTCATCAGGAGCCCGCCGGCCTTGCTGACGAACAGCTCGACACAGAGCACGCCGACATGATCGAGCGCGTCGACGATGCGGCCCGCGAGTTCTTCTGCTTCTGCAGCCAGCGTCGGCGTGATCGGGGCCGGCGCGGTGGTGCGGTCGAGAATGCCGCCGACATGGCGGTTCTCGACCGGCACAAAGGGGGCGAGCGTGCCATCGAGCGCACGCGCGATGACGACCGAGATCTCGCGCTCGAAATCCACCCGCGCCTCGAGGATGGCAGGCGCCCGGCCGACGGCCTGCCACGCCTCGGCCGGATCGCTCGACGCCTCGATGGTTGCCTGCCCCTTGCCGTCATAGCCGAGCCGCCGGGTCTTCAGGATCGCGGGCGTGCCGATGCGGGCGAGCGCCGCTTCGAGGCTCGGCACGTCGTCAACAGGTGCGAATGAAGCGGTGCCGATGCCAAGGGCATTCGCGAATGTCTTCTCATTGAGCCGGTCCTGCGCGATCTCGAGCGAACGGGCGCCCGGGCGCACCGGCACGAGCGGCTCGAGAAGATGCACGGTCTCGACCGGCACGTTCTCGAACTCATAGGTGACGACGGACACCTGTTTGGCAAAACGCTCGAGCGCGGCGTGGTCGCGATAATCGGCGTGCGTGGTCGCGGCCGCCACCTGCCCGGCCGGCGGGTCGCCCTCGGGCGCAAAGACGTGGCAACGATAGCCGAGCCGCGCCGCTGCGAGCGCGATCATGCGTCCGAGCTGGCCGCCGCCGAGAATGCCAATGGTCGCGCCCGGCGCGATGACCAGCGCGGGCGCTCCCTTCGCCTTAGGCGTCGTCGCGCGGCTCATGCTCGACCGAATCGGTCTGCCTCGCGCGCCAGGCCTCGAGCGCCGCCGCGACCTTCGCATCCCCGAGGCCCACGATCGCGGCCGCTAGGACGGCGGCGTTGATCGCGCCGGGCTTGCCGATCGCGAGCGTGCCGACCGGGACACCGCCCGGCATCTGAACGATCGAGAGCAGGCTGTCGAGGCCCTTCAGGGATTGGCTCTCGATCGGCACGCCGAGCACCGGCAGCGTGGTCATCGAGGCCGCCATGCCGGGCAGATGGGCCGCGCCGCCGGCGCCCGCGATGATCACCTTGAGGCCGCGGGTGCGCGCGCCGTTTGCATAGTCGTAGAGCCGCTTCGGCGTGCGATGGGCCGAAACGATACGCTTCTCGAAGCGCACGCCAAGCGCCGTCAGCGTCTCCGCCGCGTGGCGCATGGTCGCCCAGTCCGATTGGCTGCCCATGATGATGCCGACTTCCGGCGCGCGCTCGCTCATCGAGGCTCTCCCTGTCGCTGGGGTCGTGATCCTAGGGTCCACGCGCCAATTTCGCCAATCGTTTCCGAGACCTCGCCGGAGTGCCCGGGCACCGTAGCGAAATCCTGATTCATTAACAGTCTGTAAGGGACGTTCGGCCAGACTGACGAGCAAGGATCGAAGGCTTAAAGGCCAGGACGGGCAACGGGCGATGAAGGTCGAACGGTCTAGTACGACAGCGCGAGGCGTGGGCGACGCCCGGCGTCCCCAGGGGCTGGCGCGCGCGGGCGTCTCCAATGGTGAGACCGGCTCGGCCCACATCATCGCCGATACCGCGGAGGTGCTGGGGATTCCCGTCACCGAGCTGACACCCAAGGTCCGTGCCGCGATCATGGGCCTGATGGCCGAGGTCGCGCGCCTGCGCGAGGAGCTCACCCGCAGCAAGGGCCGCATCGACCATCTGGAGAAGCTCGCCGACCAGGATTCGCTCCTGCCGATCCACAATCGCCGCGCCTTCGTGCGCGAGCTGACCCGCGCGATCTCCATGACCGAGCGCTATGGCACGCCGAGCTCGGTTATCTATTTCGACGTAACGGCATGAAGCGCATCAACGACTCGCTCGGCCACGGTGCCGGCGACGTCGCGCTCCATCGTGTGGCCGACCGCCTGCGCACCAGCATCCGCGATTCCGACATCGTGGGGCGGCTCGGCGGCAACGAGTTCGGCGTCATCCTGTTCAGCGCTGATTCAGACGCCGCGCAAATCAAGGCCACCACCTTGGCCGAGGCGGTGCAGAGCGATCCGCTGGTCTATGACAATGCCGAGATCAAGCTCACGGTGACGTTCGGCACCTACACGTTTCTCGGCAAGGAGGACGCGGTGCAGGTGCTCGCCGCGGCCGACGAGGCCATGTACGCGCGCAAGCAGACCATCATGCCGGCCTAGAAGGTCGGTCGGCCCAACAGCTCTCCCTTCAAGCAGGCGTCAGAAACGCCACGGGCGCCTTGCGGCGCCCATTGCTCAAGCGATGATGTTTGGCACCATCGCGCTTTCAAGCTTGGCGATCTGATCCTTCAACGCGAGTTTTCGCTTTTTCAACCGTCGGAGCTGGACTTCGTTCAGGTCGACCGTCTCGGCGAGACGGGTGATGACTTCATCAAGGTCGCGATGCTCAACTCTCAACTCAACAAGCTTCTGCTCTGCCTCGACACGTTCCATCAATGCACTCCTCAGCGGCAGACCAAGATGACAAAAAAAATATAACACCGCGTCGGATCGGCCCCAATCGCTTTTTGGCTCGCCCGATGTTCCGGGCGTTATCATTCAAGTATTTGAAATTAATAAGGATTTTTTGCGATAGGCAACCTTGCCGCGATCACCGCTCACGCTCGCGCAGACGCGCCGGCAAGGCCTCGATCGAGCCCTCCGCCGGAGTGGCCGCCAGCGCCCGAGTCGCGAGTGATTTTGTCTCGCGCCAGCGGTGCGACAGGCCGGAATCGAGCTCGAACAAATCGAGCAGGCGGCCGACCGAATGGTCGATCACCTCGTCGATCGTCTGGGGCTTCGGATAGAGCGCGGGCATGGCGGGCGCGATGATCGCGCCGAGTTCCGCCAGCTGGGTGAGGGTGCGTAAATGGCCGAGATGGAGCGGCGTTTCGCGCACCATCAGCACCAGGCGCCGCCGCTCCTTCAGGCACACATCGGCGGCGCGGCTGAGCAAGGTTGTGGTGACGCCGGTCGCGATTTCGGACATCGAGCGGATCGAGCACGGCGCAATGATCATGCCCGCCGTGCGAAAAGAGCCGCTTGCGATCGGGGCACCCAAATCCGCCGGAGAATGCGACACGCTCGCAAGCGCCTTGACGTCCTTCGGGCTCAGCTCAGTCTCGTAGCCGAGCGTCATCTCACCCGCCCGACTGAGCACGAGGTGGGATTCCACTTCGAGCGCCCGCAGGGCCTCGAGCAGCCGCACGCCATAGGCGACGCCCGAGGCGCCGCTGATGCCGACGACGAGCCGCATCGGTGTGGTCAAGGGCGGCACTCCATGGCATTATCATGGTGGTGTAATGACGGGCCGCCAAGGGCCCGCAGCGCGGAGATCTCGGAAAAAGATGATCGGATTGGGAGAGCTCGTCAATTCTGAGGGGGAGTTCGGTGTCGATGACTACCGGGCGTGCTTGGCCGCCAAGCACGCGAACCTCGAACGAGCGATCCAGGAGGAATGGGAGCGGCCGGCACCGGACCAGATTTCTCTCACCGCACTCAAGCGCCGGCGCCTCAAGGTGAAGGACGAGATCGTCCGCCTGCGCACGGGCAAGGCCATCGGCCGCCGCCTGGCCGCCCCGGCCTAGGAAAGCCTCAGCGCTTCAGGCGCTCGATCGTCCGCGTGGTCGAGAAGCCGGGCTCGAGCGTGGCCAAGAGCACCCGACCGCCATAGGACTGCACGAAACTGCCGCCGACCACTTGATCGAGCGCATAGTCCGCGCCCTTGATCAGCACATCGGGCCGGAGCGCCTCGATCAGCGCGATGGGGGTGTCGGCCTCGAACAACACGACGAGATCGACCAGCTCGAGCGAGGCCAGCACCTCGGCCCGCGCGGCCTCGTTCTGCACCGGCCGCTCCGGCCCCTTCAGACGCTTGACCGACGCATCGCTGTTGAGGCCTACGACTAGCCGGTCGCAGGCGCCGCGCGCCTGACGTAAGAGCGCCAGGTGGCCCGGATGCAGCAGGTCGAAGCAGCCATTGGTGAAGCCGACGCACTTGCCCTCGGCGCGCCAGCGGCTGACCGCATCGACCGCATCGGGCAGGAGCATCAGCTTGGCGTCCTGCGCGGTGCGGTCGTTCGCGCGCACCGCGCGCTGCAACTCGACGCCGTGCGCAACCGCCGTGCCGGTCTTGCCCACGACAATGCCGGCCGCGGCGTTCGCCAACAGCGCCGCCTCGACCGGATCGACGCCCTGGCCGAGCGCCGCCGCAAAGGTCGCCACCGCGGTGTCGCCCGCGCCCGAGACGTCATAAACCTCGCGCGCCTGCGCCGGGAGATGCTCCACGCGGCCATTGGCGGCGACATAGGTCATGCCCTCATGGCTCCGCGTCACCAGGACGGCCTCGATGCCGCAGCGCTCGATCAGCGCCCGCGCGCCCTTCACGATCGCCGCCTCGCTGTCGAGCCGCTCGCCGACCGCGGCCGAGAGCTCGCCGCGATTGGGTGTCACCACGCTCGCGCCGCGATAACGCGCGAAGTCCGCGCCCTTGGGATCGACGACGACGGGGTGGCCGGCCGCGCGCGCGCGCGCGATGACCGCCTGCACGACCTCGGGCGTGATCACGCCCTTGGCATAGTCCGAGATCACGATCGATGACGCCTGGGGCGTAAGATCGCCGACGAGCGCGATCAGGCGCTCGGCCGTGCGAGCCTCGATCGGGCGCGTGGTCTCGGCATCGGCGCGCAGCAATTGCTGGTTCCCTGCAACGAAGCGGGTCTTGACGGTTGAGGGGCGCCCGGCCTCGATCAGGAGATAAGGCTCGAGCTGCGGTTCCTTGCCGACCATGGTGGTGAGCTGGCGGCCGACCTCGTCATCGCCGATCACCGCGATCAGCCAGGCGCGCGCGCCGAGCGCGGTGACGTTGCGCACCACATTGCCGGCCCCGCCCAGCATGGCGCGCTCACGCTCGATGCGCAGCACCGGCACCGGCGCCTCGGGCGAGGTGCGCTCGACGCCGCCATAGACATAGCGGTCGAGCATGAGATCGCCGATGCAGAGCACCTGACTCAGCGCCAGGCGTTCGACCAGGTTGAGCATGGAGGCCGGCTCGATCATGCGCTCATGATAACGGATTCGGCCGGATCATGGTTAACGGGGGTTAACGCGTCGGGCTTGCGGGGCGCCGAGCGAGCGGCCACCATGGGGTCACGGGGAGGCGAACAAGAACAATGACCGCTGGGCGTGCCGAATATCAGCGCCGGCTGACCAGTCCGGACGAAGCCGTGTCACGCCTGAAGCCGGGGCAGCGGCTGATCCTGCCGACCTTTGCCGGTGCGCCGCCTGCGCTTGTCGCGGCGCTCGGGCGCGGGGCGGCAGAAGGTGCGCTTCGGGACGTCACGATCAGCGCGATCCTGCCGGGGCGTGACATCGCGCGCCATCTGGTGAAGCCGGAGCTCGCCGGCAAGTTCAAGTGGGACTCGCTCTTCTGCGCCGGCTGTGATCGGCCGGGCGTATTCACCGGCCAATACGACATGACGCCGATGCATTTCGGCCAGATGCCGCGCATCCTGCGCGCCATGCCGGCGCATGCGATCATGGCACTGGCCTCGCCCCCCGACGCCGAGGGCTTCGTCAGCCTCGGCATCAGTGTCGACTATTCGCGCTCGATGTTCGATTACGCGCCCTACCGCGTGGTCGAGATCAACCCGAACGTGCCGCAGGTGCGCGGGCCGTGCCGGATTCACCTGAGCCAGATCGATGCGCTGGTCGAAAGCGACGACCCGATCGCAGAGCTGCCCGAGCCCGCGCTTGGCGATGAGGAGCGCGCGATCGCCCGCTTCATCGCCGATCGGATTCCCGACGGCGCCACGATCCAGCTCGGCTATGGCGCGGTGCCGAGCGGCGTCGGCCTCGCGCTCACCGGGCACAAGCGGCTTGGCATCCACACTGAGATGTTTGTCGATCCGATGCGTGTCCTGATCGAGGCCGGCGTCGTCGACAACAGCGAGAAGACGTACAACCCGGGCATCACGCCTTTCACGTTCGTCGGCGGCAGTGCCGCGACCTATCGCTTCCTGCACGGCAATTCGATGATCGAGGGCCACCCGGTCGAATACACCAACGACCCGGTGGTGATCGCGCGCCACAAGCGCATGATCTCGGTCAACGCGACGCTTGCGGTCGACCTCACCGGCCAGGCCTGCTCCGAATCGATCGGCGGCATGCAATATAGCGGCACCGGCGGTCAGGTCGATTTCGTGCGCGGCGCGACGATGTCGGATGGCGGCAAGTCGTTCCTGTGCACGAGCGCGACCGCGAAGCACGGCACGATCTCGTGCATCGTCGATGCCCTGCCGCCCTCAGCGGTCATCACCACCGCGCGCACCGACATCGATGCCGTCGTCACCGAATATGGTGTCGCGGAACTCCGCGGCCGCTCGCTGCGTGACCGCGCCCAGGCGCTGATCGCGATCGCCCATCCGAAATTCCGCGATTCGCTCGAGGAGGCCGCCCGCGCCCGCGGCCTCGGCAAGCGCTGATCCCATCGAGTTCTCTGTGCCACGGAAAAGATCATGACAAGCCGCTATGACGAGGTCTATGCGCGGGCCAAGACCGCGCCCGAAGCGTTCTGGGCCGAAGCCGCCGAGGCGGTGAGCTGGACCAAACGCTGGGACCGCGTGCTCGATTTCGATCGTGCGCCGTTCGCGCGCTGGTTCGTCGGGGCCGAGCTCAACACCTGCTACAACGTGCTCGACCGCCATGTCGAGGCCGGGCGCGGCGCGCAGATCGCGCTGATCCATGACAGCCCGGTCACCCAATCGGTGCAGAAGCTCTCTTATGCCGAACTGCTCGATCGGACCGCGCGCTTCGCTGGCGTGCTGAAGGGCGCGGGCGTCGGGCGCGGCGATCGCGTGATCATCTACATGCCGATGATCCCGGAAGCCGTGGTCGCGATGCTCGCCTGCGCGAGGCTCGGCGCGATCCACTCGGTCGTCTTCGGCGGATTCGCCGCGCCGGAGCTGGCCGCGCGCATCGATGATGCGTCGCCCAAGGTGATCGTCTGGGCGAGCTGCGGCATCGAGGTCAACCGCGTCATCCCCTATAAGCCGATGATCGATGAGGCGCTGAAGCTCGCGACCCACAAGGTCGCGCGCTGCGTGCTCATTCAGCGCACGGCGCAGCGAGCAGAGCCGGTGCCGGGCCGCGATCTCGACTACGAGAGCGAGATGGCGCGGGCAATGCCGGTCGCCTGCCTTCCCGTCCTGGCGACCGACCCGCTCTACGTGCTCTACACCTCGGGCACCACCGGCAAGCCCAAGGGCATTGTGCGCGACAATGGCGGCCACATGGTCGCGCTCAATTGGAGCATGAAGAACATCTACGCGATGAAGCCGGGCGAGGTGTTTTGGGCCGCGTCCGACATCGGTTGGGTGGTCGGCCACTCCTATATCGTCTACGCGCCACTCGCCTATGGCTGCACCAGCATCCTCTACGAGGGCAAGCCGGTCGGCACGCCCGATGCCGGCGCCTATTGGCGGCTGATCGCCGAGCACCAGGTGAAGGTGCTGTTCACCGCACCGACCGCGTTTCGCGCGATTCGCCGCGAGGACCCCGAGGCGACGCATCTTTCGCGCCACGATCTCTCGCGCTTCGAAATCCTGTTTCTCGCGGGCGAGCGCACCGACCCCGACACGCTGATCTGGGCGCAGACCAAGCTCAACCGCCCGGTGTTCGATCATTGGTGGCAGACCGAGACCGGCTGGCCCATGGGCGCGAATTGTGCGGGGCTCGGCGCGCTCCCGGTCAAGCCTGGCTCACCGACCAAGGCGGTGCCCGGCTATCGCATCGGCGTGATGGACGAGAAGGACAAGCCGGCGCCGGCCGAGACCATCGGACCAATTGTGGTGGAACTGCCGCTGCCGCCCGGTTGCCTCCCCACGCTCTGGAACAATGAGGACGGCTGCCGGCGGGCCTATTTCGAGCGCTATCCGGGCTATTACTTGACCGGCGATGCCGGCTACATCGATCGCGATGGCTACCTCTACATCATGAGCCGCACCGACGACGTCATCAACGTCGCGGGCCATCGGCTTTCGACCGGCGCAATGGAGGAAGCGCTCGCGCGCCACCGCGATGTCGCCGAATGCGCGGTCATCGGCGTCTCGGATTCGCTCAAGGGCCAGGTGCCGCTCGGCTTCGTGGTGCTCAAGGCCGGCGTAAACCGGCCCGATGCCGACATCCTCAAGGAGCTGGTGCAGCTCGTGCGCGAGCAGATCGGCCCGGTTGCGGCCTTCCGCCAGGCGCTCGTGGTCAACCGTCTGCCCAAGACCCGCTCGGGCAAGATCCTGCGCGGCACCATGCGGAAGATCGCCGACTGCGAGGCCTATGCCATGCCCGCGACCATCGACGATCCCGCGACCCTGGACGAAATCCGGTCGGCCTTGCGCACGGTCGGCTATGCCGGGACGACCGCCTGAACCGCGGTAAAGTGGCAAGACTTGGGCCGCGCCCGGCCCGGTCTGCGGTATTCCTATATCGAATGATCGATTATTGGGGCCAAGCCGCCCAAAAAACTTATCCCCATAAATCTTACGTTTACTTTAGGGCGTAAGGCTGAGCTGTCCGAGCATAACTGTGCGAAATGCATAGGACGGAAGAGAGCGATGTCGGCCCTGAATCTCGCAGATATTCAGGTTCTCCTGGTTGAGCCCAATGAGAAGGAGCGCCTGCCGCTCCACCAGGGCCTCCTTGCGCGCGGGATCAAGGGCGCCGCCGCGGTGTCCTCAGTCGAGGAAGCGGCGTCGATTGCGCGCAAGCGCCTGATCGACATGACCATCGCGGATGCCGAGCTTCCTGCAGGCGACGCCATCACCTTCAATCGCTCGATCCGTGTCGGCCAGATGGGTCGCAACCCGTTTCTCGTCAGTGTCTGCACGCTCGCAAATACCCTCGAGAACGTCGTGCGGCAGGCCGCGCATGACGGCCCCGACCTAGTGCTCGCCAAGCCGGTGACCATCGGCAAGTTGCTCGATCGGTTGACCAGCGTGATTCACTCGCGACCGTCTTTTTTGGTGACCGACGCCTATGTCGGGCCGGACCGGCCGCAAATCGCCAGGCCGCAAGAGAACGCCACGCGGGTCGAGGTGCCCAACACGCTGGCCGACAAGGCGCTCGAGCGCTTCGACGTCAACCGCGCGGTCTCCGCCATCGATGCGGCACGCTCGCTGGTCGAGCGCCTTGCGCTGACCCAAGCCGCGCAGACGATCTCGACCCTGACCCACCAGATCGTCAACAGCTTCGACACCGGCACGCTCGATGAGAGCGCAAACCCAGCGCTCAGCACGCTGTTCGACCGGTCCCGCGAGATCGCCCGTCGCTTGAAGGGTACGCAGGAGGAGTCGGTCGCCGAGATGTGCATGAGCGTGATGAAAGTCTCGGTCGACCTTCAGCGTGCCATCAAGTCACCCGCGGTCAAGGATGTTCGGCTGCTTCAGAACCTCGGCATGGCGATCCACATGTCGATCACGTCGGAACGGCAGGTCGAGCACCTCTCCACACGGATCGCGAAGTCCGTCATGGAGGCGAAGTTCCGCCGCGTGGCCAAGCAGTCCTGACACTTTGCGCCATTCGCCGGCACCTTGATAACCGCTTCTTAACCCGCGCCCGCGAGCATGGGCTCTGGCCTGCCAAGGCCGCGCCAACGCAGCGAGAAGGACGCGCTCATGTCGGCGATCAAGCTCGCCGAAGTACAGGTGCTACTCGTCGAGCCGAATGAGGAGGCGCGCCGCCCGCTTCAGGACGGGTTGATCGCGCATGGCCTCAAGAACACGGCATCCGTCGGCTCGGTCGCCGAGGCGGTGGCGCTTTGCCGCATCCGCATGTTCGACCTCGTGATCGCGGATCACGGCCTGCTCAAGTTTCAGCGGAACTCGCTGCTCAAGGCGATTCGTTTCGGCGAGGTCGGTCGCAACCCCTTCCTGGTGAACTTCAGCACGCTGCAGAGCTCGACCGCCGGCGCCGTGAGCCAGGCGATCAATGACGGCCCTGACGCCGTGCTCGCAAAGCCGTTCGCGGTCTCGATGCTGCTCGATCGGGTTGCGCGCATGATCGACAGCCGGCAACCCTTCGTCGTCACCGGCACCTATATCGGGCCGGATCGGCGCACGGTGGCACGGCCGCAAGGCGCGGTCGCGATGCTCGATGTGCCCAACACGTTGCGCGACAAGGCACTCGACCAGTTCGACCCGGCTCGTGCCTTCGCCGAGATCGATGCCGCGCGCGCGGTGGTCGACACCCAGATGCTGGCGCAGAACGCCCTCGTCGTGACCTCGGTCGCGCGCGAGGTGGTGGGCCTCTATGACCGCGGCAATGTCGAAAGCTCGATCCGGCTGTTGCTCGACATGCTGCTCGAGCGCGGGCGCGAGACCGCGCGCCGCGTCACCAACACGGCCGACGCGCATGTCGCCGAGTTGTGCGAAGGTCTGGTCAAGGTGGTCGAGGACATCAGGGGCGACTACCTCGCCCCCTCGCCCAAGGACGTTCGGCTGTTACAGAACCTAGGCCTCGCGATCGATATGTCGCTGAAGCCCGAAGAGAAGATCACGCATCTCTCGAAGCGCATCGCCTACTCGGTGATGGAAGCGAAGCGTCGACGCCCGGTTCAGCGGGTGTTGTAGGCGCGTTCCTCAGGCGTTCGAATCACCGTCCGCGCCGGCAGCGCTATCGTTGGCTGGCGCATCCACGCCACCGACGTCCGAACCAGCCGCCGTCGCCCCCGCCTCATCCGGCTTCGGGGTCGCGGCCTTGCGCGGCCGGTTCGCACCTTTCTCAGCACGCTGCGCGGCCCGCTCCTCGCGCCGACGCGCGATGTTGATCTGCTCGAGCAGCTCGGCCTCGCTGCACAGCCCGAGCAACACCGGATCCTGCGGCGAGATGTTGGCGGCGTTCCAATGCGTGCGGCCACGCACCTGGGCGATCGTCGCGGGCGTCGTGCCAAGCAGTCGCGCGACTTGCGAATCGCTCAGCACCGGATAGTTGCGAATCAGCCAGGCGATCGCGTTCGGGCGCTCATGGCGCTTGCTGACCGGGGTGTAGCGGCCGCGCCTTGGCTTCGTCACCGTCTCCGCCACGCTGCCGGCGATCTTGAGCCGCGCTGCGGGGTCGCCCTCGCAGCGCGCGATCTCTTCCGTCGACAATTGGCCGGTCGACACGGGATCGAGCCCGCGTATGCCAACCGCCACCTCGCCATCGGCGATGCCCTGCACCTCGAGCGGGTGCAGCCCGGTGAAGCCCGCTATCTGCTCGAAGCTAAGCGCGGTGTTTTCGACCAGCCATACGGCGGTCGCCTTCGGCATCAGCGGCTGGGCCATCGATTCATTCTCCAAAGCACGCGGCGGCGCGGCCTACCGTCGGACCCGACGGCACCCGCCACCGCCATGTCCAAAGGTGTGGTGAGTGTGCAAACTATACTGGCTTCGCCGCGAGGGTAAAGCCTGTGCGGCAGCAGGGTCAAACCGTCAGAATCACCTTGCCGATGTGTTGGCCCGATTCGAGCCGGGCATGGGCCTCGCTCGCCTGAGCCAGGGAATAGGTGCGATCGATCACGGGCTTGACCGCGCCTGCCGCGATCAGTGGCCAGACCTCGCTTTGCAGGCCCGCGGCGATGCGCGCCTTGGCCTCGACGCTCTGCGGGCGGAGCGTCGAGCCGGTGAGCATCAGGCGCTTCTGCATCAGGACGACGAGGTTGATCTCGGCCTTCGCGCCCTCCTGCACCGCGATCAACGCGAGCCGGCCCTCGGGCCGGAGCGCCTTCATGTCGCGAGCGATGTAGGAGCCGCCCACCATGTCGAGCACAACATCGACACCTTCCCCGCCGGTGAGCTTGAGCACCGCCTCTTCGAACGGCTCGGCACGGTAATTGATCGCGCCCTCGGCGCCGAGGGTCAGGCAGGCAGCGCATTTTTCGTCCGAGCCGGCGGTCGCGAACACGCGCGCGCCGAAGGCGCGGGCCAGTTGAATCGCCGTCGTGCCGATGCCGCTGGTGCCGCCGTGAATCAGCACGCGCTCACCCGCCCTCAACCCGGCGCGCATGAACAGATTGGTCCAGACGGTGAAGAAGGTCTCCGGCAGGCCGGCCGCTTCGACCGCGCCGAGTTGTCCCGGAATCTGCAGGCACTGCGCCTCGGGCGCCGTGCAGAACGTGGCGTAGCCGCCACCCGTGACCAGCGCGCAAACCCGCTCCCCCAGCTTGAAGCGATTCGTTCCAGGCCCGAGCGCGACGATCTCGCCCGCGACCTCGAGGCCGGGGATGTCGCTCGCACCCTGCGGCGGCGGGTAGCCGCCCTTACGCTGCATCAGGTCAGGCCGGTTCACCCCCGCCGCCTCGACCCGGATCAGGACCTCTCCGAGCCCGGGCACCGGCATCGGCCGCTTCGCCGGCTTCAGCACCTCCGGCCCGCCGGGTGAGCTGATTTCGATCGCCGTGATCTCGGCAGGCAGCGTTGGCATGGCTCGGGTCCGGCTTGTTGCGGTTGGCGGCGGCGGCGGTAGTCTTTAGCAGAGCCGATCATGGAGGGCATCATGGACGACGATGAGGCACGGCCACCCCTGCCCGACTGGCCGCCGAAATCGATCGATCACCTCTCGCTCGAGGCGCTGCAGGCCTATCGGCGGGCGCTGGACGCCGAGATCGCCCGGGTCGAGCGCACGATCGAGTCGCGCGGCCGGCACCGCTCAGCCGCCGACGCATTGTTCAAGCGTTAGCAAAAAGGGCGGAAGGGTCGCCGGCATTAACGAATTCTTAGAGCTTTCGGCCTAGGGTGGGCCTTGCCGATATATCGATACCCCGATCTATCGTGCATTTTGTCCTCCCTGATTATTCCGTCTCCCTGTAACCCGCGCCGCCGGTCCTCCGGCGGCGCTTTTGTTTTCGGCGCGTGAAATCCGCGCGCGCCTGCGTGTCGCAGGGTGCCGGGGCGAACCGGTTAAACCCCTTGACATACAAGGATTTGTGGCCTTAACTCGGGCGGCCAACGAGAGCTATAGGGAGCACGGTCCATGGTCAGAAAATCCTTCGTCGTCCGGTCTCTCATCCTGGCGTTGCCACTGGCGATTGCGGCCGGCTGCACGCAGCCGCAGACCGACTCGTCCAAGGTCGACGCAGCGGCCCAGCAATCGGCCGAGTCCAAGCAGATGGCGATGGACGCCATGGCCAAGGCCCAGGAGGCGGCTGATGCGGCCAATCGAGCGGCGGCGGCGGCTGAGCAGGCCGCGGCGGACGCCCAGGCGGCGTCCGACAAGGCCGATCGGATGATGCAGAAGTCGATGCACAAATAGGTCGTATCAACCGGTTTTGACGGGGCGGCCGGTCAGGCAACCGGCCGCCAGCGGGTCGTTCAGTCGGCTGAAGGCTCGGCGTTCGCGATCGGCACCGGGGTGCCCGAGCGCTGGCTGAGCGTCTGTTTGATCAGGCCCCAATCGACCCACGAAAAGGCGTCGCCCGCCGTCACGCGGATCAACTCCATCGTGACATCGTCAATCGGGTCGACGGGCGCGAGCCCCAGCGCACCGGTTTCCTCCAGCGCGAAAATCTGCGCGGGCTCGGGGTGGGCCTCCAGATAGAGCACGCCATCGACCCAGCCGGCCTTGACCTTCTGATCCACGATCGTCACCGGCGTGCCGACTCTGATTTTGTCGAACAGATGGGCGATGTCCTCGGGATATAGCCGGATGCAGCCATGGCTTACCCGCCGCCCAACACCCCAGGGCCGGTTGGTGCCATGCACCAAATAGCCCGGAAAGCCGAGATAGATCGCGTATTCGCCGAGCGGGTTGTTGGGTCCGGGCGTAACGACGCGCGGCAAATCGGGCTGCTCCGCGCGCACCGCGGGCCCTGGATACCAGGTCGGGCGATGTTGTTTGCGCACCACCGACGTTGAGCCGAGCGGCGTATTCCAGCCCTCTCGGCCGGTGCCGATCGGCACGCTGATCGGCGGCTCGTCGCCGCGCGGAAAGAAGTAGAGCCGCTGGTCACCCAGATTGATGATGAGGCCCTTGTGCGGCGCGTTCGGCAGCAAATGGCCAGTCGGCAGTACGACCTTGGTGCCCTCGCCGGGCAGCCAGGGGTCGACGCCCGGATTGGCGGCAATCATTTCGGTGTAGCCGAGGCTATTGTCACGGGCGACGTCGAGCAGTGTGTCCTCATAGAACGTGGTGTAGGAGCGCATCTCGCCGACAATCGCACTGGTCGTATGATCGGCTTCAAGCGCTGCTGCCGGAGGCGGGGCCGCGCACAGGAGGCCAAGCGCCAGGATCACGCCCCCGCACCAACTTCGCCAATGGCTTCCGTATGTCACCACGCAACACCCTCGGGTTGTCGATCCAAGCCCGGTTGACCGAAAAGGAAAAACAGTTTGTTAACGCCGGGCCCCGATGATAGGCGAGGGTCTCCGGCCGACCATCGATTGCCCGAGCCAGCGGAGTTCGCGTGTCGAACGAAGATACCAGCACGGCCTATTTCAGCCGGACCTTCGATGAGGCGCTCCGCCTTGTCGTGGAGGCGCGCGACTATGTCGCCGGCCGGCTGGCGTTCGACCGCGAGATCGGCGGGCCGGTGCATCAACTCACCTGCGATTGTGAGACTCTGCGCCTCACCACGCGCCTGACCCAGGTGATGGCCTGGCTCTTCATCCAGCGCGCGCTGCACGAGGGCGAGATCACCGCCGAAGAAGCGCAGTGTGACGCCAATCGGCTGGGCGCGCAGGACGTTTGCCTCGCCGACGACGCTGACATTGCGGCGCGCCTGCCCAAGCGCCTCGGCAGCCTGAAGAGCCGGAGCCTCGCGCTCTATCAGCGCATCGCGCGCCTGGACGAGATGACGGTGCGCGGCGCGGCCTGAGCCCGGGCTCATTTCTCGACGGGCGTATCATCGCGCCCGCCCCATTCGGTCCACGACCCGTCAAAGACCGCGACCTGCCTGTAACCGGCGAGGTCGAGCGCAATCGCAGCGACGCAGGCGGCGATGCCCGAGCCGCAGCTCGTGACCACCGGCCGTGCCGGGTCAAGCCCCGCACTCCTGAAGATCGCGACCAGACGTTCAGCCGGCAGAAACGTCTTGTCCTTGGGGTCGAGCACAGCCGGCAGCGGCAGGTTCAGGCTCCCCGGCATGTGACCGCCGCGCAGGCCCGGCCGCGGCTCGGGCTCGGTGCCGGCGAAGCGCCCGGCCGAGCGCACATCCAGCACCTGCTCGGTGCCGCGCTGGGTGATCACCCGCATCTGGTCAAGCAGCCGCACGCGCCCGCCATCTGGCGGCGAAGCGATGTAGGGCGCACGTATCGGTGTCACGCGACCGGGCTCGACCTTCCGGCCCTCGGCACGCCATTTGGGCAGGCCGCCATCGAGCACCGCGACCCTCTCATGGCCGAACACCCTGAAGGTCCACCACGCGCGCGCGGCGCCAAGCTGGCCCGCGCCGTCATAGGCGATCACGCGATCATCCCGCCGAATGCCGAGCGCGCCGACCGCCGCGCCGAACTCCGCCGCGCTCGGCAGCATGTGCGGCAAGCTGGTCGCGTGATCGGCGATCGCATCGATATCGAAAAAGACGGCCCCCGGCAGGTGCGCCTCGAGATGCTCCTTCAGCGGATCGCGCTTCTCGGTCGGCAGATACCAGGAGGCATCGATGATCTTGAGATCGCGCGCGCCGAGCTGGCCGGCGAGCCACGCGGTATCGACCACGGGGCCGAACGGTTCGCCCGTCATGGCGCGAGCAGATAGTTGTGCAGCGCCGTCACCTCGGCACGCATCTTGGGATAGACGACGATGGTTGTGGTTGGCTCCTCTATGATCGCGGGGCCCTCGATCCGCGCGCCGACACCGAGCGAGGCGCCGAGAAAAATGGGCGTGTCGACCCGCCCGAGCCCGCTGAAATAGGCGTTGCTGTGCCGGTCCGGCTTCGGCGCGTGGCGCGCGCCCGTGGCCGCGGCAACGAGCTTCGGCTTATCGAGGTGCGCGGTCAGGCGCCCCTTCCAGTTCATGCATTCGAGGTGCGAGGCCGGGTCCTTCACGGCGTAGAGCCGCTCATGGATCTCGTTGAAGCTGTTGCGCAGGGTCGTGACATCAGCCTCACCATTGAAGCGGCGCATGGGCAGCGGAATTTCCATCTCCCATTGTTGCGCGAGATAGCGCGCCTCGACGAAATATTCGCGTGTGAACGACGCGATGCCGCGCGCGCGCAGCTCCCGCTCGAAGCCGTCGAGCCGCTGATCGATGCCGTCGAGCACGCCATTGGCGGCGGCGAAATCGAAGAAACCGGTATGCGCGTAGCGCGACTGGCTGAACTCACCGACGATATCCGAGAACTGCGCGCCGCAGGCCGAGAGCGCGCCCGCGGTGCGCGGCAATAGCACGCGATCGCAGCCGAGCGCGCTTGCGATCAGCATGATGTTGAGCCCCGCCGCGCCGCCGCCCGCGACCAAGAGGCTCTCGCGCGGGTTGACGCCGTCATTCACCGTGATGTCCTGGATCGCGGCAATCATGGTTTCGCTCGACAGCGTGATGATCGCGGCGGCAGCCTCATCCAGCGACTTTCCGATCCGGCTCGCGACGCGCTCGACCGCGCGCGCGGCCGCTTCCCGATCCAGCGCCATGCGCCCACCGAGGAAGTGCCGGGGGTCGATATGGCCGAGCACGACGGCCGCATCGGTGACGGTCGGCTCCGTGCCGCCGCGGCCATAGCAGGCGGGGCCGGGCTCAGAGCCCGCGCTCTGCGGGCCGACGCGGAGGAGCCCGCCGGCATCGAGCCAAGCGATCGAGCCGCCGCCGGCACCGACGCTCCTGACATCGACCGAGGCCATGCCGAGATTATGGCCGGTGTACATGGGGCCGAGCCAGGTCTCGCGCGTGTATTTCACGAGCCCGCCGCGCACGAGGCTCACGTCGAATGTGGTGCCGCCGGAATCGACCACGATGACATCGCGGCCGAGGCCCTCGGCCTCCGCATAGGAGACTCCGGCGCGCGGCGCCATGGCCGGTCCCGACTTCACCATGTAGATCGGGCGCAGGATCACGTCATCGACGTGCATCACGCCGCCGCCCGAACTCGAGATCAGAAGCTCGCCCTTGAAGCCGGCACCGGCGAGATCATCGCGCAGCCCCCGCAGATGCTCCTGCATCAGGGGCTTCAGCGAGGCATCGATCGCGGTCGAGGACGCGCGCGGATATTCGCGAATGATCGGGTTCAGCTGGTGCGAGAGCGTGTAGGGCACGCCCGGCAGGATCCGCTCGATCATCGCCCCGACCTTCATCTCATGCGCCGGGTTGGCGATCGACCAGAGGAGACACACCGCAAGCGCCTCGACGCGCTTCTTCTTGAGCGCCTCGAGCTTGGACGCAAGGTCCGCTCTATCGAGCGGCGTCACGATGCCACCTTCGGAATCGATGCGCTCGATCACCTGGGCGGTCAGGCGGCGCGGCACATAGGGTGGCGGCATCTCGATATCGAGCTGCATCGCGTTCAGCTTGCCACCCTGGCGATAGACCAGAATGTCGGGAAAGCCAGCGGTGACCAGGAAGCCGGTTTTCGCGACTTTGCTCTGCACGATCGCGTTGGTGGCGCGTGTGGTGCCGTAGATCAACACGTCGGCGCCGGCGATCAGCGCGTCATAGGCGATGTCCATATTGCGCGCGGCATCCTTCAGCGCCTCGGAGAGCCCGCCAAAGCTGCGCCCCGGCGTGGTCAACGCCTTGCCGAGCGTGAGCTGGCCGGCATGATCCGCCACCACCACATCGGTGAACGTGCCGCCCGTATCAACCGCGATCCGATAGACCATCGTCTCCTCACCCCGACCGCGGCCGCTCGCCATAGAGAAGCGTGAGATTGAGGCGGCGGTCCGCATACGACGGGCGAAAGTCGTATGGAAGGGTTTCGTGAATCAAGCGGGAATCGAAGATCACGGCGCGATTGCGACGATAGGGTACGTCGATCGGCGGGCGGGCAGCCGCTCTGGCGAGCGCCATCAGCCGCTCGGGCCCGCGATTATAGTCATCGAAGCCCCAATCGGCCGGCACCGGCACGGGGTAGAGCCGAAGGCCGCCCGAGGTTCCTGGGGTTCGCGCGTCATCGGGCGTGAGCCAGAGATTGATGTTCACCGTGGCGTCATCCGCGTGTGGGCGCGTGCCGGTACCGCCCGGCTGATATTTGAAGGCCCAGAGTTGCGCCAGTGGATGGGGCCCGAGCAGCGCCGGCAACGCAGACCGAAGTTCCTTTGCGAAGCGCACCAGCACCGGTGCGTCGAAGCCGTCGTGCAAATAGGCGCCGAGATAGCCGCCGGCCTCCTTGCAGTCGAACCAGATTGTGGCCTCGAGGCAGAAACGG
>VGET01000005.1 GCA_016869195.1 Alphaproteobacteria bacterium
TCTTCCCCCCCCCCATGATCGCTGAACCCCCGTCGGTGTCTGCCCTTGCGGGTGTGGGCTCAGCCGTAATTGACCTTCATGATCTCGTAAGAGCGCGTGCCGCTCGGCGTGTTGATCTCGACCGTCTGGCCGACCGTCTTGCCCATCAGCGCCCGCGCGAGCGGCGAGGAGAACGATAGCCGTCCACTCTTAACATCACCTTCGTCGGCGCCGACAATCTGATAGGTCGCCTCTTTCTCGGTGTCCTCGTCGAGCACGGTCACCTTGGCGCCGAACTGGATCTTGTCGGCCGACACCCGGCTCGGGTCGATCACGTCGGCGCGGCTGATCTTGGTCTCGAGCTCCTTGATGCGCGCCTCGATCAGGCCCTGACGCTCCTTCGCGGCGTGGTACTCGGCGTTCTCCGAGATATCGCCATGCTCGCGCGCCGTCGCGATCTCCTGGATCACGCGGGGGCGCTCTTCCTTCAACCGCCTCAGATCATCGCGAAGGCGCTCATAGCCTTCGGGCGTCATGGGGTGTTTTTCCATCGTCAAACCCTTCAATCCAGTCGACACCCCCAAAGCCATCCCGCAGCCGGTACGCTTCTCCTAGCACCGGCGCCCGCGAAAGACCTTGAGGGGAAGAGCGAGCCGCCCGCCTGTGCGGGCCTGTCAGGCCAAAGAATAAGATTGTAGGGACGCAACATCAAGGCTGCCGGCCTTGAGCGCGCGGATCGCCAGCACCGTCGCGCGGCTGGCCGCGATCGTGGTCGAATAGGGCACCTTCTGCTCGAGCGCGGCACGCCGGAGCGCAAAGGAATCGGCGGTCGCGTGCGCCCCCTCGGTCGTGTTGACCACGAGTTGGATTTCGCCGTTCTTGATCGCGTCGACGATGTGCGGGCGGCCCTCGCGCACCTTATTGACGTGGCCGACATTGAGCCCCGCCGCCTTGAGCACGCTGCAGGTGCCCCCGGTCGCGACCAACGTAAAACCCAGGTCAGCCAGCGCGCGCGCGATCGGCACGATCGCCGACTTGTCATGGTCTTTGACCGAGAGGAACACGCAACCCGCAAGCGGCAGCGCATTGCCGGCGCCGAGCTGCGCCTTGGCGAAGGCCATGCCGAAATCATGGTCGATGCCCATGACCTCGCCGGTCGATTTCATCTCGGGACCCAGGATCAGATCGACGCCCTTGAAGCGGGCGAATGGGAACACCGCCTCCTTGACCGCGACTTGGCCGAGCGGGCGATCCTTGAGGCCAAAGGTGCTGAGTGGCTCGCCGGCCATCAGGCGCGCTGCGATCTTGGCGATGGGCTTGCCCACGCATTTCGCGACGAACGGCACGGTGCGGCTCGCGCGCGGATTGACCTCAAGAACATAGAGCTCATCGCCCTGGATCGCGAACTGCACGTTCATCAGGCCCCGTACGCCGAGCGCGAGCGCAAGCGCCCGGGTTTCCGTGCGGATGCGCTCGATCATGGCCTGACCGAGCGAATAGGGCGGCAACGAGCAGGCTGAATCGCCGGAGTGGATGCCGGCCTCCTCGATGTGCTCCATGACGCCCGCGATGAACACCTCGCGGCCATCGCCGAGCGCATCGACATCCACCTCGATTGCGTTCTGCAGGAAGGAATCGATCAAGACCGGGTTGTCGCCCGACACCTTGACCGCCTCGGTCATATAGCGATCGAGCGAGGCCGGGTCGTGCACGATCTCCATCGCCCGCCCGCCCAGCACATAGGACGGGCGCACCATGACCGGATAGCCAATCTCGCCCGCAAGCCGGCGCGCCTCATCGACCGAGCGGCTGGTCGCGTTCTTGGGCTGTTTGAGGCCGAGGCGCTCCAGGAGCGTGCGGAACCGGTCGCGGTCTTCCGCGATGTCGATCGCGTCGGGCTGCGTGCCGAGGATCGGCACGCCGGCGGCTTCGAGCGCGTTTGCGAGCCTGAGAGGCGTCTGGCCGCCGAACTGAACATTGAGCCCGATAAGCTCGCCCTTGCTGCGCTCGGTGCGCACGATGTCGAGCACGGTCTCGATCGTGAGCGGCTCGAAATAGAGGCGATCCGAGGTGTCGTAGTCGGTCGACACCGTCTCCGGATTGCAATTGACCATGATGGTCTCATAGCCCGCCTCGCGCAAAGCGAAGCTGGCATGGACGCAGCAATAGTCGAACTCGATGCCCTGGCCGATGCGGTTGGGTCCGCCGCCGAGGATGATTACCTTGCGCCGCGCACTTGGGTCCGCCTCGCACTCGGGCGTGCCCCCGTCCTCGCTCTCATAGCAGGAGTACATGTAGGGCGTGCGCGATTCGAACTCGGCCGCACAGGTGTCGATCCGCTTGAACACCGGGAATACGTTGAGCGCGGCGCGACGCGCGGCGATGGTGGCGGCGCTTCGTCCGGTCAGCTCGGCGAGGCGGGCGTCGCCGAAGCCTTGTTGCTTGAGCGCCAGCAGCTCGGCGCGCTCGCTCGGCAGTCCGTTCGCCTTGACCCGTGTTTCGCTTGCGACGAGCTCGGCGATCTGACGCAGGAACCAGGGGTCGAAGCGCGACAGCCTCGCCACCTCCTCGACCGCGATCCCGGCGCGAAACGCTTCCGCGATCACCAGTAGCCGATCCGGCCGCGGCTGGCCGAGCGCCGTCTTCAACGCCTGGACATCACCATCGTCGGTATAGCCCTTGACCTGGGGCGGGTTGAGGCCGGTCAGGCCGGTCTCCATCGAGCGCAACGCCTTCTGGAGCGATTCCTGGAAGGTGCGGCCGACCGCCATCGCCTCACCGACCGATTTCATCGAGGTGGTGAGCAGCGGCTCGGCGCCCGGGAATTTCTCGAAGGTGAAGCGCGGGATCTTGGTGACGACATAATCGATCGTCGGCTCGAACGAGGCCGGCGTGACGCCGGTGATGTCGTTGGCGATTTCGTCCAGCGTGTAACCGATCGCGAGCTTGGCCGCGACCTTGGCGATCGGAAACCCGGTCGCCTTCGAGGCGAGGGCGGACGAGCGCGAGACGCGCGGGTTCATCTCGATCACGACCATGCGCCCGGTTGCCGGGTCGATCGCGAATTGCACATTGGAGCCGCCGGTCTCGACCCCCACCTTGCGCAACACCGCGAGCGAGGCGTTGCGCATCAGCTGGTATTCCTTGTCGGTCAGCGTCAGCGCCGGCGCGACCGTGATCGAATCGCCGGTGTGGACGCCCATCGGGTCGACGTTCTCGATCGAGCAGACGATGATGGCGTTGTCCGCTCGATCGCGGATCACCTCCATCTCGAACTCCTTCCATCCAAGGACGGATTCCTCGATCAAGACCGAAGTCACCGGCGAAGCGTCGAGCCCGCCGCGCACGATCGCCTCGAACTCCTCGCGGTTGTAGGCGATGCCGCCGCCCTGGCCGCCGAGCGTGAAGGACGGGCGGATGATGGCCGGCAGGCCGACCTGGTCGAGCGCTGCGCGCGCCTCATCGATCGTCTTGGCCAGCCGGCTCTTCGGGCATTCGAGCCCGATCTCCTCCATCGCATCACGGAAGAGAAGGCGGTCTTCGGCGATCACGATGGCATCGCGCGAGGCGC
The DNA here is from genome assembly GCA_016869195.1 of Alphaproteobacteria bacterium. Lineage (GTDB taxonomy): Bacteria > Pseudomonadota > Alphaproteobacteria > UBA828 > UBA828 > SHWC01. The sequence continues at coordinate 3,551 of VGET01000005.1, forward strand.
CGATCAGCTTGACGCCGTGACGATCGAGCGCGCCGGTATCCGCGAGCGCCATGGCGGTGTTGAGCGCGGTCTGTCCGCCCATGGTGGGCAGCAACGCATCCGGCTTCTCGCGCGCGATGATGCGCTCGACGATCTCGGGTGTGATCGGCTCGACATAGGTCGCGTCGGCGAATTCCGGATCGGTCATGATCGTGGCCGGGTTGGAATTCACCAGCACGATCCGGTAGCCCTCGTCGCGCAGCGCCTTGCAGGCCTGGGTTCCCGAATAGTCGAACTCGCAGGCCTGGCCGATCACGATCGGCCCGGCGCCGATGACGAGAATCGACTTGATGTCGGTGCGCCTAGGCATGGCGCTCCATCAGCGCGACGAAGCGGCCGAAGAGATGCTGCGCGTCCTGCGGGCCGGGCGACGCCTCCGGGTGGTACTGCACCGAGAAAATCGGCTTGCCCTCGACGATGAGTCCCTCGAGCGAGCCGTCGAACAGCGAGACATGGCTCGGCTTGACGCCCGAGGGCAGCGTATCCGCGCTGACCTCGAAGCCGTGATTCTGGCTCGTCACCTCGACGCGCCCGGTCGCCAGCTCCTTCACCGGATGATTGGCGCCGCGATGGCCGAATTTCATTTTCCGTGTGCGCGCGCCGAGCGTGAGGCCAAGCAATTGATGGCCGAGGCAGATGCCGAAGATCGGCTTGCCGCTCGCGATCAGGGCGCGCAGCACGGGAATCGCGTACTCGCCCGTGGCGGCCGGATCTGCCGGGCCGTTGGAGAGGAAGATGCCGTCGGGCCTATGGCCGAGAATGTCGCTCGCGCTCGCGTTTGCCGGCACCACCGTGACGCGACATCCACTCGAGGCGAGCGAGCGCAGGATGTTGCGCTTGGCGCCATAGTCGACCGCGACAACATGAAAGCGTGGATGATCCTGAATGCCGTAGCCCTGGCCCAGCGTCCAGGTCGATTCCTGCCACTCATAGGTCTGGGTGCAGCTCACCTCCTTGGCGAGGTCCATGCCTTCGAGGCCGGGCCAGGCGCGCGCCTGGGCAACCATTGCGCCGACATCGAAACGGCCCTCGGGCGCGTGCCTCAGCACGGCATTCTGCGCGCCTCTGGAACGGAGCAGGCGGGTCAAGCGGCGCGTATCCACCCCTGAAATGCCGACCAGCGCCATGCGCTTCAGCCAGGCATCGAGGTGCTGCGCCGATCGCCAGTTGGACGGCTCGGTGATCGACGCGCGCAGCACGAGGCCGCGTGCGCGCGGCGTCACCGCTTCGATGTCCTCGGCATTGGTGCCGACATTGCCGACATGGGGGAAGGTGAAGGTAATGATCTGGCCGGCATAGGACGGGTCGGTCAGGATTTCCTGATAGCCCGAAATCGAGGTGTTGAAGCAAATCTCGCCCTCGACCGTGCCGACCGCGCCAATGCCTCGGCCGTGGAAGACTGTGCCATCGGCAAGCGCGAGCGCCGCCGTCGCTGGGCCGGTCGGCATGAGCTCAGCCGGAGCGGGGGTTGGCATGGTCGGCCCCAAGGATTGGGCACGCGCCAACGGCGCCAGGGCGCCTTGGCTGCGGCGCGCGGAACCTACGCACTCAGGCGCCGCCCGTCAAGCCACGTCGCGGTCTAGGCTTTCCGGTCAATCAAGGGCTTAGCTGGCGAGCGCTGGCGTGCCGTTGATCACCCCCGCAATCGGACTATAGTGCGGCGCCCATCGGACAAGGGGACTCGACCATGTTGCGGCAGGAGCTCAACGACGCGCTCAAGGAGTCGATGAAGGCACGCGAGGCCCGCGCGGTCTCGACCATCCGCCTGATCCTCGCCGCGCTCAAGGACCGCGACATCGCCGCACGCGGCAGCGGCAACCCCGACGGGTTGGCGGACCCCGAGATCCTAGAGCTCCTGAAAACCATGATCCGTCAGCGCCGCGAGAGCATCCAAACCTTCGAGGCCGGCGGGCGGGTCGACCTGGCCCAGCAGGAAACCGAGGAAATCGCCATCATCGAGCGCTTCCTGCCCGAGCAGATCGAGGGCAACGCCATGGAATCGGCGATCAAGGAGATCGTCGGCGAGCTCGGGGCCAAGACGATCAAGGACATGGGCAAAACGATCCAGGCGCTGAAGGCCAAATATGCCGGCCGGATGGACTTCTCCAAGGCAAGCGCGATCGTCAAGCAAATGCTGACCGGCGCCGGCTGACGCACCTTCATTGACGCGGTTCGCTCCCGCGATTGGATTCGGGCGCCGGGCTTCTCCCCTGTAGGATGGGCCCATGAGGTTCACCCCTCGCTTCCTGGATGATATTCGCGCGCGCGCCTCGCTTGAGGCGATCGTCGGGCGGCGCGTGCGCCTGGTGCGCCGCGGCCGCGAGCTGACCGGGCTTTGCCCGTTCCACCAGGAGAAGACGCCCTCCTTCACGGTGAGTGACCAGAAGGGGTTCTTCCACTGCTTCGGCTGCGGCGCGCATGGCGATGTGATCGGCTTTACCATGCGGGCCGAGGGCCTGAGCTTCCCCGAGGCGGTCGAGCGGCTGGCGCACGAGGTCGGCCTCGAGCTGCCCAAGGAGGATCCGCGCGAGCGCGAGCGCCACGCGGTCGAGGTCACGCTCGGCGGCGCGGTCGAGGCGGCGGCGGCGTTCTTCGAGGGCCAGCTCAAGACCGAGAGTGGTCGCGCCGCGCGCGACTACCTCACTGGCCGCGGACTCTCGGCTAAAACGATCGAGCAGTTCCGCCTGGGCGTCGCGCCACAATCGCGCGGCGCGCTCAAGGCGGCGTTGATCGCGCACGGCATTCCCGAGGCGATCCTGGTCGAGGCCGGCCTCCTGATCGAGCCCGAGGGTGGGGCTGAGCGCTATGACCGCTTTCGCGGCCGCGTCATGTTTCCGATCCGCGATCCCAAGGGCCGGGTCGTCGCGTTTGGCGGCCGTATACTGGGCCAAGGCGAGCCGAAATACCTGAACTCGCCGGAGACGCCGCTCTTTCATAAGGGCGCCATGCTTTACGGCCTCGATCTCGCCGGCCAGGCCGCGCGCAAGGCCAACCGCATCGTCTTGGTCGAAGGCTATATGGACGTGATCGCGCTGCATCAGGCGGGGCTCGCCGAAGCGGTCGCGCCGCTCGGCACCGCATTGACCGAGCTGCAGCTCGAGCTGCTGTGGCGCTACGCGGCGTCGCCCATCCTATGCTTCGACGGCGATGCGGCCGGCGAGCGCGCGGCCGCCCGCGTGGTCGAGCGCGCGCTACCCCGCCTCAAGGCCGGCTTTTCGCTACGCTTCGCCACCCTGCCGGCCGGTGAGGACCCTGACTCGCTGATCGCCCATGAGGGCCGTACGGCGATCGAGAAGGTACTCGAGCGCTCCGTGCCGTTCTCGGATGCGCTGTGGCGGCTGGTGGTCGGGCAGACGCCGCTCGACAGCCCCGAGGCGCGGGCGGCGATCGGGCGCGAGTTCGAGCGGCGACTGGCCGAGGTCACGGATCGGGACCTGCGTTTTCATTATTTGCGCCATTTCCGCCAGAAGCTGAATGAGGCGGGTTTCCGCGCGCGCCGCTTCGAGCCGGGCGCCAAGCCGGGCCAGCGCCGGGCCGGCCCACCGCGCCTGGCCGCCCCCAGTCGTCCGGTCCGCCGAGCCGACGAGCGGCTGCGCGAGCGTTCGATCCTTCAGCTCCTGCTCAATCATCCAGCGCTGCTGGGCGAGTTCGGCGACGAGATCGCCCATCTGACGCTCATCGACCAGCGCCATGGCGCGCTACGCGATTTCCTGGTCGGCCTGCCCGAGGACGTCCTGATGGATCGTGCTGAGCTTGGCGCCGCCCTTGCGGCCCGCGGCCTCGATGCGGCGGCCGAGGGGCTGATCGGCGAGGGCGCGCGGTTCCTGGATTGGGCGGCTGATCCTGGGGCGGAATCCGGGCTCGAAGACGCCCGCGCGCAACTTCGTCAAGCGCTTGATTTACATCATAAATTGGTTGAGTTGGAGGCCCTGCGGCATGACGCCGTGCAAGGTCTGGCGCGCGATCTGTCAGACGAGAATCTGACGCGGCTGGTCGGTATTCTGCACGCGATCGATGGCGCCCCCGGCACCGAGGACGCGGCGCCTACGGGTGTCGCCGCGCCGGGATCGCGCCGCTCCTAGGTCTTTCGGCGGGTTCGTTCCCCATAATGAGTTAACTCTCGTTAAGACCAGCCCGCTTGACACCGTCCCGTCACCTCATTAGAAACCGCCGGATTGCCTGATGAAGGCGGATACCCCCTTGATTGGCGCGACTCTGCTTTCCATTTCAGGGAACAGGAGAAGGCGGCTGAGACCTGGAATCATGCCGCCGATCACGTTCCCCTGAGATCGATTCGTGTTGTGCCGGCAGCGGGCGCCTTGCTCCCGCCGCAGCCCCGGCTCGGCACGGTCGTTTAGGACCCTTGTTCTCTCTGGCTTCGGCCGAGGAGCACTTGTTCGATGGCCACGAAACCCGAGAAAGTTGCCGACACCACTGAGCCAACCGAGGAGGCGACCGACAGCCCAATCCTCGATTCGCTCACCGCCTCGGTCCGCAAGCTGATCCTGCGCGGCAAAGAGCGCGGCTACGTCACCTATGACGAGCTGAACGCCGCCTTGCCGCCTGAGGAGTTCAGCTCCGAGCAGATCGAAGACACGATGACGACGCTCTCCGAGCTCGGCATCAATCTGGTCGAGAACGAGGAGACGGAGGAGGGGCCACCGCCCGAGAAAGAGGCGCCGGAAGCCGGCGTCCAGCAGGAAGAGGACGAGCTCGGCCGCACCGACGACCCGGTGCGCATGTACCTGCGCGAGATGGGCAGCGTCGAGCTGCTCTCGCGCGAAGGCGAAATCGCGATTGCCAAGCGCATCGAAGCGGGCCGCCACGCCATGATTCGGGCGTTCTGCGAGAGTCCGCTCACCATGTCGGCGGTTGCCGGTTGGCGCGATCGGCTCGAGGCAGGGCAGATGCTGCTGCGCGAGGTGATCGATCTCGACGCCACCTACGGCGGCGCACCGGTTGGGCCGGACGGCGCGCCTCAAATGCCGATGATCCCGCCGGCGGAGGGTGCCGCCGTCGTGGCCGCCGCGTTGCCGCCGCCTGCACCGGCTGATGGTGCGGATGCGATCGATGCTCCGGTCGATGGCGACAGCTCGGACGAGGAATTCGACGAGGGCAATGTCTCGCTCGCCGCGATGGAAGCGGCGGTTCGCCCGCGCGTGCTCGAGACCTTCAATCAGATTGCCTCGCTCTATAAGCGCTATCAGCGCGTGCTCGAAGCGCGGCTCCAGGCAGCGCTGACCGGTGAGGCCGTCCAACCCGCCCAGGTCAAGCGCCACGAGAAGATGAAGCGCGAGCTGGTCGAACTGATGGAGGGCGTGCGCTTCAACAATGGCAAGATCGAAGCGATCGTCGATGAGCTCTACGGCTACAACAAGCATATCATCTCGCTCGAGGGCGAGCTGCTGCGCCTTGCGATCGGCTCGGGCGTCACGCGCGAGCAATTCCTGAAGGAGTATCTTGGGCACGAGATCGACCCGCGCTGGCTCGCACGCATCTCGCATTTGTCCGACAAGGGCTGGAAGAAGTTCGCGCAGACCGAAAAGAACCGGATCGGCGAAATTCGAAAGCATCTCGCGTCCCTGGCCGAGAAGACCGGCCTCGAGACCGGTGAATATAAGCGCCTGGTCTCGACCGTGCAGAAGGGCGAGCGCGAGGCGAGCCAGGCGAAGCGCGAGATGGTCGAAGCCAATCTCCGCCTCGTGATCTCGATCGCCAAAAAGTATACCAATCGTGGCCTGCAGTTCCTCGACCTGATCCAGGAGGGGAACATCGGCCTGATGAAGGCGGTCGATAAGTTCGAGTACCGCCGGGGCTACAAGTTCTCGACCTACGCGACCTGGTGGATTCGTCAGGCGATCACCCGCTCGATCGCCGATCAGGCGCGCACCATCCGCATCCCCGTGCACATGATCGAGACGATCAACAAGCTGGTGCGCACTTCGCGCCAGATGTTGCACGAGATCGGCCGCGAGCCGACACCGGAAGAGTTGGCCGAGCGCCTTGCCATGCCGCTCGACAAGGTACGGAAGGTGTTGAAGATCGCGAAGGAGCCGATCAGCCTCGAGACTCCGATCGGCGATGAAGAGGACAGCCACCTCGGTGATTTCATCGAGGACAAGAACGCGGTCCTGCCGGTCGACGCGGCGATTCAATCGAATCTGCGCGAGACCACGACGCGCGTGCTCGCCTCGCTCACGCCGCGCGAGGAGCGCGTGCTGCGCATGCGCTTCGGCATCGGCATGAACACGGACCACACGCTCGAAGAGGTCGGCCAGCAGTTCTCGGTCACCCGCGAGCGCATCCGCCAGATCGAGGCCAAGGCGCTCCGCAAGCTCAAGCACCCGAGCCGCTCGCGCAAGCTCAGAAGCTTCCTGGACACCTGAACCAAGCGTTGGCCCTTGATGCCCGTCCCTTGAATGGACGGGCCGGTGACAAACGCGTCATCTCTCCGAGTGAGCGGCATCTCCATGTTCCGCTTTGGACTGCCGGAATTCGGCCGCGCCGCCACGCTCCTGAGCGACCGGGCCGCGTTCAAGCTCGGATTGATCGAAGCCAGCGGCCTGCCCGCGCCAATGCTGATGATCAGCATGATCGGCTTCGGCTCGCTCTGCCACGAGACCGGCTTCTCCCTTCTGAAAGCATTGATCACGACGGCAAGCGTGTGGGCGCTGCCCGGGCAAATGGCCTATGTCGAGCTTTTGACCGCCGGTGCGCCGGCGTTCGCGTTGCTCTTTGCGGTCGGGCTTGCGAATGCACGCTTCCTGCCAATGGTGGCAACCTTCCTGCCCTATATCCGCGCCGGCGTGCCGAGCCGTGCGGCGCAGTTCGCCCTGTCGCACTTCGTCACCGCGAATTCATGGATCTTCGTCATTCGCCGCTCGCCCGACCTCGCGCCCGAGCGGCGCTGGGCCTATTTCATGGGCTTCGCGGTCTCGTGCCTGGCGCTCGGGCTGCTCGGCACCGCGCTCGGCTATGTGCTCGCCGGCGTCGTCTCGAAGACCGTGACGCAGGGCCTGCTCTTGCTCAACCCGGTCTATTTCATGCTGCTGTTTCTGGATGCACCGGGGCGCTCCGCGCTCTTTGCGGCCTTGATCGGCGCGGTGGCCGGGCCGCTCCTCGCCTCGCTCTCCTCTGACTGGGGCCTGCTGGCGGCAGGGCTGATCGCCGGCACATTGGGCTTCGCGCTCAATCGAACGCTGCGGGCACGCCATGTCTGAGCTGAACCCCTGGCTGATGCTGGTGGGAGCCGCGGGCGTCACGTTCCTCATGCGCGCGCTCGGCGTCGTCGCCTCCGGTCGGCTCGACGTCAACGGCGCGTTGTTCGATTGGATTCGCTGCGTCGCCTATGCGCTTCTGGCCGCGCTCATCTCGCGCATGATCTTTTTGCCGAGCGGCGGGTTGGCCGAAACGCCGCTCTGGGCGAGGCTGGTCGCGGTCGCGCTCGCGCTCGCGGCGTTCTACGGCACGCGCAAGAACCTGTTCTTCGGCACCGCCTCGGGCTTCGCCGCCTTCATCGCGCTGCTCTATCTGATGCAGGCGTTTTGATCGGGCTCATACCAAGCCTCGATGATCGTAACCGATCATCGAGGTGCCTTCAGGCGCCGGGCACTCGCTCCGCTCGCTTGGCTTCCGCCGCATGAGCGGCGTCGCGTGCTCGGGCGCGCGCTAAAGCGCGCAACGCAGTCGCGCCGGTCAAGGCTCGATCAGCTTCAGCCATTCCGCTTCGCTCAGCACCGAGACGCCGAGCTTGGTCGCCTCGGTCAGCTTCGAGCCCGCGTCCGCGCCAGCGATCACATAGTCGGTCTTCTTCGAGACCGAGCTCGCGACCTTGGCGCCGAGCGCCTCGGCCCGGGCCTTGGCCTCCGCGCGCGTCATCTTCTCGAGCGACCCGGTGAACACGACGGTCTTGCCGGAGACCGGCGATGCGCTGGCGACGGCCCGCACGTCCTCGACCTCGATCAGCTCCGCGAGCGCGTCGAGGGCCTCGACATTGTGCGGCTCATCGAAGAAATCGACGATCGCCTGCGCCAGGATGGAGCCGATGCCCGAAATCGACTCCAAATCCTGCCGCGCCTCGCTCTCGTCTATGCGGGCTTCGCGCATCGCGCGGCGCCATCTGTCGAAACGCTCATAGCGCCGAGCAAGCTGCTTCGCCGTCACCTGCCCGACATGGGGAATGCCGAGCGCGTAGATCAGCCGGTCGAGCGGCACCTTGCGTCGCGCGCGGATCGCCACAAAGAGGTTCGAGGCCGACAGCTCATCCCAGCCTTCGCGTTCGGTGAGGTTAGGGAAGTCGCGCCCATTGCGGGCTTCGAGCGTGAAGATGTCCGCCGGTTTCCTGATCAATCCGTCCTTGTAGAAGAGCTCGATGCGCTTCTCGCCGAGTCCCTCGATGTCGAAGGCATCGCGCGACGTGAAATGGCGCAGCCGCTCCATCGCCTGGGCGGGGCAGACGAGGCCGCCGGTGCAGCGCCGCGCCGCTTCGCCCTCTTCGCGCACGGCATGGCTGCCACATTCAGGGCAGCGCTCCGGGAACGCGAAGGGCTCCGCGTGCTTCGGCCGTTTCTCAATCACGACGCCGACGACCTGCGGGATCACGTCGCCCGCGCGCTGTACGATCACCGTGTCTCCGACGCGAATGTCCTTGCGTGCGATCTCGTCCTCATTGTGGAGCGTCGCGCGCGAGACCGTCACGCCACCAACATGCACGGGCTCGAGCTCGGCCACCGGCGTCAGCGCGCCGGTGCGCCCAACCTGGATCGTGATCGCCTTGAGCCGGGTCGTCGCCTGCTCGGCGGCAAATTTGTAGGCGATGGCCCAGCGCGGCGCGCGGCCGACAAAACCAAGGCGCTCATGCCAGTCGATGCGGTCCACCTTGTAGACGACGCCGTCGATCTCATAGGGCAGGGTCTCGCGCTCGGCCTCGATTCTGCGGTAGAGCGCGATTGCGTCGTCCACGTCTTCGCACGGGCGAGCCAGCGGATTGACGTGGAAGCCATAGGCCTCGAGGCGCTTCAAGAAATCGCGATAGCGACCCTCGATCGGCTCGCTCGTCTCGCCCCAGGCATAGGCAAAGAAGCGCAGACGGCGCTTCTCTGTCAGCGCAGGGTCGAGCTGACGCAGCCCGCCCGAGGCGGCATTGCGCGGGTTGACGAAGGGTGCCTCGCCGTGGGCCTCGCGCTCCCGATTGAGCGCCTCGAAATCCGCGCGCGTCATATAGACTTCGCCGCGTACCTCGACGAACTCGGGAATGCTGCGCCCCTTGAGCGCATGCGGCACGTCCTTGACCACCTTGAGATTGGCGGTGACGTCCTCACCCACTTCGCCATCGCCGCGCGTCGCGCCTTGCACCAGCACGCCGCCCTCATAGCGAAGCGAAGCCGAGAGCCCGTCGATCTTGGGTTCCCCCATGAGTGGGACGCGCTCATCCTCCGGCAAGCCCAGGAACCGTCGGATACGGCCGAGGAAATCTCTCAGCCCATCGTCGTCAAAGGCATTGTCGAGCGAGAGCATCGGGCGCCGGTGCCGCACCTTGGCGAAGCCGGTCGCGGCCGGTGCGCCGACCCGGTGCGACGGACTGTCCTCACGCACAAGTTTGGGAAAACGCCGCTCGATCGCGCTATTGCGCGTTCGCAGCGCGTCATAGGCGGCATCCGAGACCTCGGGCGCCGAGCGCTGATAATAGAGCCGATCGTGCTTCAGAATCTCCTTGGCCAGCCGGGCAAGCTCGCGCTTCGCTTCGGCTTCGCTCAGATCATCGACCGCAATTTCGGCCGGCTTGCGCGCGCTCATGACGGGCGCGTCGCGATCAGGCTATCGGCTGCCGCTCGGGCTTCATCGGTGATGCGTGCGCCTGAGAGCATGCGCGCGATCTCTTCGCGACGCGCGTCGCGCTCAAGCGTGTCGACGCGGGTCGAGGCGCGGCCTTTCAGATCTTTGCGCCGCACGCAGAGATGGAGCTCACCCCGCGCCGCCACCTGGGGCGAATGCGTCACCGCCAGCACTTGCGATGCCTTTGCCAAGCGGGCCAAGCGTTCGCCGACCGCTGCGGCCACCGCGCCACCCACACCTGAATCGATCTCGTCGAACACCACCGTCCCAACACCGCTTGCAGCTGCCAAGGCCAGCTTGAGCGCCAGCGTGAAGCGCGAGCGCTCGCCGCCCGAAGCGATGCGCTGAAGCGGCCCCGGCGCTGCCCCGGGGATAGTCGCAACCGCGAAGCGCACCCGTTCAAGGCCAAACGGGCCGGCGTCACTTTCCTGCAGAAACTCGATCTCAGTCTCGAAGCGCGCTGTGCCCAGTTTGAGTGGCTTCAGCTCGGTCGAGACCTGCGCATCGAGCGCTTTCGCGGCCTTTGCGCGTGCCGCGCGCAATTGTTCGCACTTAGCGATGAACTGGCGCCGGATCGCTTCGCACGCCTGGGCCAGCTCATTCGCCTTGGAGTCATCGCCGTCGAGCGCGGCCAGTGTGGCTTCCAGCCGTGCGCGCACCTCGGGCAGCGCGGCGACATTGACCTGGTGCTTCCGCGCCGCGGCACGAAGCGCAAACAGGCGCTCTTCCACGCGATCGAGCTGCGCCTGATCCGGCTGAATCGAGCGGGCGGCGGCGGTCACCGCCGCGCTCACCTCATCGGCTTCAAGCAAGGCGCGGTCCAGTGTTTCCAAAAGAGGGTCGAGCGCGCCGCCTGCCTGGGCGGCGACCCGCTCGATATGACGACGCGCGGCCCTGAGGCGGAGCGCAACCCCGTTCTGTCCGGAAAGCTCGGCATCGGCCGCGGCCACGGCGTCCACGATCTTCTGGCCATGCTGGAGCCGCGTGCGCGTGGAAGAGAGTTTGTCCTCCTCGTCGGGCTTCGGGTCCAGCGCGACAAGCTCGGCCAGCGTATGACGAAAATAGTCCTCATCGCGCCGGGCGCGGGCGAGCGCCTCCGCGGCCGCTTCGGCCTCGGCCTGGGCCGTGCGCCATGCCCTGTAGAAGCGGGCGACATCATCGAGCAGTGGCGCGTGGCCGCCATGGGCGTCAAGCAGTGCGCGGTGCGTCGAGGGATCGAGCAGGCCATCGGCATCGTCCTGGCCAACGATCTCGACCAGGGTCGCCCCGATTCTCTTCAGGGTCGAGACGTTGACGGGCGAATCGTTGACGAAGTTTCGGCTGCGACCGTCTGCGCCGATGGTGCGCCGCAGGATGAGCTCGTCCGACGGTTCGAGCCCAAGCTCATTCAGCGTGTCGGCGGTCGGGCCTTTGTCAGCGCGGTCGAACGCGGCGGTCACGCTCGCCAGCGTCGATCCGGCCCTGATCAGCCGCTGATCGGCCCGTGCGCCCAGCACGAACCCGAGTGAATCGATCAGGATCGACTTGCCGGCGCCAGTCTCGCCCGTGAGCACGCACAGGCCGCCCGCAAACTCAAGGTCGAGCCGTTCGATCAGCAGCACGTTCTGGATCGAGAGGCTCCGCAGCATGGCCGCGACCGGCTAGAAGACGTAGTTGAACGCGCGCGAAATCCAGGAGCCCTCGTCCTCCTCGGGCTCGAGGTTCACCCCGGCCAGCAGCGCATAGCTGTCGCGATACCAAGCGCTATTCGGGAAATTGTGGCCAAGCACGGCCGCAGCGGTTTGCGCCTCGCGCTTGATGCCGAGCGACAAATACGCCTCGGTCAGGCGGTGCAGGGCTTCCGGCGAGTGACTCGTCGTCTGGTAGCGCTCGATCACCTCGCGGAAGCGATTGGCTGCAGCGATATAGTGGCCGCGAATGAGATAGTAGCGCCCAATCTCCATTTCCTTGCCCGCCAGGTGATCGCGGGCAAGGTCGAGCTTCAACTTCGAGTCCTTGGCGTAAGCTGAGTTCGGGTATCGGCGGCCCACGTCCTCGAGCGCGTCCAGGGCCAGCACCGTCGTGCCTTGGTCGCGCCCGACGTCCGAGATCTGCTCGTAATAGCTCACCGCAATCAGATAGTACGCATAGGGCGTGTCTTCGTGGCCGGGATGCAGCTCGACGAAGCGGCGGGCCGCGATCACGGTCTGATCGTAGTCGTTATCCTGATAATAGCAGAACGCCGCCATGACCTGGGCGCGCGTCGCCCAGGGCGAATAGGGGTGCTGGCGCTCGACTTCGTCAAATCCGCGCGCCGCGTTCGCGAAATTGCCCTCCAGCATCTCGTCGTGTGCGCTGGCATAGAGCTCTTCAACCGGCCGTTCGACATAGGTTTCTTCCGGCGTCGAATCGCACGCCGCAAGAAGCCCCACGACCAGAAGCACCGCGACGGCTCGTGCCGCCCGACGCCATGACTGCAGTACCGCGATGTTTGTAACCGCCCGGAATCCCATAGCCAGAATCAATGATAACCCCCGCCGCGTGCGTGTCTGTTATAGCACGTCCGGCATGGCGTAGAAGCGCAAGGCTTGGGGTTCTAAAGTGTCAGGCGCTGGCGGCGCGCGGCATGGTCCGCTCGGCTTCCACCGACAGCTCGTCTTCGGCGGCGTCGTGCAAGACATAGCGCCACGCAGTCGCGTCGCTCATCAGGGCGTTCAGGAGCCGATGGTTGAGCGCGTGACCGGCCCGCACGCTCTCGATCGCCCCGAGAATCGGCGCGCCAGCAAGGTAGAGGTCACCGAGGCAATCGAGCGCCTTGTGGCGCACGCACTCGTTTTCGTATCGCAGGCCGTCGTCATTCAGCACGCGGTTGCGTCCGATCACCACGGCATTCTCAAGACTGCCGCCTTTGGCCAAGCCGGCATCGCGCATCTTTGAAACGTCTTCCTCCAAGCAGAAGGTGCGTGCGCGGCACAATTCCGTCTTGAACGCGCTCGGCGTCAGGGTGAACCGCACGCGCTGTTGGCCGATCATCGGGTGGGCATAGGCAATTCGGCAGTCGATTGAGAATGTCGCCGCTGGCATCACCGAGACATGACGCTCGCCGTCTGCGACCGAAACCGGCTTGAGCACCTGGATCGCGCGGCGCGCGGCCGCCTGAGTCACGATGCCGGCGCACTCGATCAGGAAGACGAACGGTGCCGCACTGCCATCCATCACCGGCACTTCGTCAGCGTCGATCTCGACCACCGCATTGTCGATCGAAAGGCCGGCAAACGCCGCCATCAGATGCTCGACCGTGCCGATGCGAAGGGAGCGGCCGCTGCCCAGCACCGTGCAGAGCCGCGAATCGACGACATTGACATGGGTCGCCCGGACTTCGCCGATCACGCCGGCGTCCGAGACCCGGCGAAAGACGATGCCACTATTCGGCGCGCCCGGCTTCAGGGTGATGGCGACGCGCTGGTTGGTATGAACGCCAACCCCGGTGCATTGGATTGACGACTTCAGAGTCCGTTGCCAGAGCATTTCGTTCCGTACGTCCCCTGCGGATGGATCGGCGCCTTCTTTGGGCGTCGAATCGGCCTTTTCTAGCTCGCGCACCACCGCCCTCGCTGTAGAAAAAAGCTGTGCGCTTCAGGGGCTTGTAGCAATCACCCCTGAAGCGCACAAATCACGCTTTGTAACCAAATGTTACGCCCACGACGGGGCGCAAGACGTGTCGGTCAGTTGGCCTGCCGGCGCAGAAAGGCGGGAATCTCGAGCGGATCCTCGGCCTGTTGCGGTGCTGGCCGGGATTGTGGCTCGGCAGCTGCCCGCGGAGCCGCCGGAGCACGGCTCGGCGTTCCCAGCACCGGCTCCCGCACCGCTGGCTCTGGCCCGCGCGGTGCCGTCGCCTGAACCGGATTCTCATCGATCTCGCGCCGGCTGGTTGCGCCGGTAATCCGCTGGAACAGGCCAATCCCCCGCTGCTTCGACTGCTGCGCCTTGCCGGCGCTCAGAACGTCGGAAACCGCAACCGGGTCCGGCCGCTCCACCCGCGTCTCACGCAGGCCCGGCCGCGCCGGAGGTTCAACCGGAGGTGGCGGAACAAAGGAGGCACTGGCGGCGCTCCGGGCCGGGGCCTGAGCCGGCTCGGTCCGCCGTGCAGCCGGTTCGGCGGCGCGGGGCGCCACCTCGGGGGCACGGACCGGCGGCTCCAGCGGAAGCCGCGCATCGGCCTGGCGCGAAGCGGGCATGGGCGGAGCAACCGGCACCTCCATCCGCGGCGCCGGCGCGGGCTCGGGCATCGCGGCCGCTGCGGCGGTGTGCCCCGCCATCAGGCCGGCACTTGTCATGCCGCCACCAACCGCATAGGCAGCCGCAGGTGCCTGCATCGCTTCCGCCGAGGCCACGACCTGGCTCTCACGCTGCGCCACCGGCGCCAGCGATGCCGAGTTCGCGGCGCGACGCGGCGTCTGCCCCAGCACATGCACCTTGTCGGTGGTGGGAACCGGCTCACGCTCTTTCAGCGCGTCGATGCCCGTCGCGATCACCGCAACGCGAATCGAACCCTCGAGCTCTGGATCGAGACGCGCGCCGAAAATGACGTTCGCGGTTTCGTCCACTTCCTTGCAGATGCGGCTCGCTGCGAGATCAACCTCATGCAGTGTCATGTCGTGAGCGCCGGTGATGTTGATCAACACGCCGCGAGCGCCTTCGATCGACGCGTTGTCGAGCAGTGGATTGTTGATCGCGGCTTCGGCGGCTTCGATCGCGCGATTATCGCCCGTCGCTTCGCCGGTGCCCATCATCGCCTTGCCCATCTCTTCCATCACCGTACGCACATCGGCGAAGTCGAGATTGATCAGGCCGGGATTGACCATCAGGTCGGTGACGCCACGCACACCGGCGTGCAACACGTCATCCGCCAATTTGAATGCATCCGCAAACGTTGTTCGCTCGTTCGCGATGCGGAACAAATTCTGGTTGGGGATAACTATGAGGGTATCTACATATTTCTGAAGCTCGAGAATGCCCTGTTCGGCAAGCTTCATGCGATGGATGCCCTCGAACTGGAAGGGCTTCGTCACCACGCCGACCGTCAGAATCCCCTGTTCCTGCGCCGTTCGCGCAATCACGGGCGCGGCGCCCGTGCCGGTGCCACCGCCCATCCCGGCAGCGATAAACACCATGTTGTTGCCTTCGAGATAGCGCTGAATTTCGTTCACCGCTTCTTCAGCTGCGACCTTGCCGATGTCCGGGCGCGCGCCGGCGCCAAGACCGTGAGTGATGGTCGAGCCAAGTTGAATGCGATGCTCGGCAAGCGTTTGCTCCAGCGCTTGGGCGTCGGTGTTCGCGACGACGAACTCCACGCCCTCAAGCTTGCCGGCAATCATATTGTTGACCGCATTGCCGCCGGCGCCGCCGACGCCAATCACCGTGATGCGCGGTTTGCCTTCGCGGGGTTCCGGCTTGAATTCGATGGGCATGCTGACCTCCAGGTCGGTGATACTTTTCGATTCGTATCGATTCGTCTATAGGCGATGCGATCGAGCGGTGGTCGCGACGAAAAATTTTTCGACTCGCGTTCGCATCAGAAGTTTTCTCTCAGCCAGTGGCTGATTCGTCCGAGACGCGTTTCAGGCCTTCGACGTGGATCGCGACGCACGCGTCGCGGCTGCGGGTTCGCTTGATTTTTTCCCGCGTAGACGAGCAGGCCCGCGCCGACCGCGTACTCAGGGCCAGTGGTCGATTGCGCGAGGCCGGGAATGGGGAGCGGGCGGGCGAGGCGGATCTGCTTTTCGAGCACTTGTCCCGCAAGCTCGCGGATGCCCTCGACCTGGCTTGCCCCGCCGGTGATCACGACTCGACGACCTGCCGCATCGGCAAAGCCCGATGAGTCGAGCCGGTCGCGCACCAGCTCGAAGATCTCCTCGAGTCGCGGCCGGACGATGCCGACCAGGAGCGAGCGCGAAACCTGCATGCTGGTGGCGGGCGTGTCCTCGCCGAGTTGCGGCACCTCGATCGTCAATTGCGCGTCACGTGGCCCGCTGGTCGCGCTGGCGTAGAACTTCTTGACCTGCTCGGCGCTCGTGATCGGCGTTGAAAGGCCGCGCGCGATGTCGTTGGTGACGTGCCAGCCACCGATCGGGAACGACTCGGCGTGGACGAGTGCGCCGCCCGTGAACACGGCGAGGCTCGTCGTGCCGCCGCCCATGTCGATCACGGTGACGCCAAGGTCGAGCTCGTCCTCGACCAGGCAGGCGAGGCCCGCGGCATAGCCCGAGATCACCGGTGCCGCGACATCGAACTCACAGCGGCGCATGCAGGTGATGAGATTGCGCAGTGCCCCATGCGCGACCGAGACGACATGGAGCCGAACGCCCAGGCGCCGCCCGGTCATGCCGCGTGGATTGCGGATGCCACGCGCGCCATCAAGCTCGTATTGAATAGGGATGGCGTGGATCGTGTCCCGGTCACCGGTGCGCATATTGGGCGCAAGCTCGTCGAACGCCCGCTGAATCACTGAATCATCGATCTCTTCACCGCCGAGAGAAATTGCGTTCTCGGTGTAGCGCGATTCGGGCGCGCCTCCGGAGAGACTCACATAGGCCTCACGCGCCCGCACTTCCGCCATGCGCTCGGCGCGCTGTACCGCGCGGCGAATGGACTCTTCGGCGGCCGTCATGTCCGTGACGATGCCGGCCTTGAGTCCGCGCGCAACCTCGTGTCCGATACCAATGATTCGCAGGTCTTCCTGCCCCTCGCGCCGCGCGATGAAGCAGGTCACCTTGGTCGTCCCTACGTCGATTGCCGTGATCACCATGGTCTTCTTGCTGCGCCCTGTTCTAAGTCGTTCCCTGATCGGTCTTTGCATCCGGGATGGGATCGTTCCGCATGCGGATGACGGTGCGGTCGCCGAGCCGCAGGTCGACCGCGGCGACGGGGCGCTTTAGAAGCTCCTTGGCCTCGATCAGCGCGCCGAGCTTGACCCAAGCCGCCGTGATGTCGCCTTCCGGCAGGCGTGCTTCGAGCCCACTGTCAAAGCGCACATTCCAGCGCCGACCGCCCACCCAGATGGCTGAGGCGACGTGCTTGAAGAGTTGCGGTTCCGCCGCCATCGCGTCGAACAGACGCGGCGCCTCGCGCGGCGCGTCCTCGCCGACGACGAGCGGCAGATAGCCGTAGCGCGCCACATCGCTCGCGCCGAACGACGCGCCCTCGCGGTCGATCAAAACGAGCCTGCCTTCGTGCTGCCAAAGCGCGAGCGGCTGCCGCTCGATGATGCGCACCATGATGGTGTCGGGCAGGCGTCGCTCGACCGTGGCCGATTTGATCCAGTCGAGCGACTCAAGGCGCGCGCGCGCGGCCTCGGCGTCAAAGGCGAGCAGCGGCGATCCGCGTTGCACGCCCAATACGTCGAGTACTGTGCGAGAAGGCACCGCGTGGCGGCCTTCGGCGAAGACGTTCTGCACCGTGAAGCCGACGTCCGCTCCGAGCGAGGCGACGCCGCGTCCAACGCTGTCCACAAACTGGCTCGCATTGCCGCCGATCGCGAGGTAGATGCCGAAACACAGCGCCAGCACCGCGCTACCACCGCGCAGCGCGATGCGTCGGCCGGGCCAGCGCATGCGCCTGAGCGCCCAGCGGAGCGCGCTTCGGCGCTCGGGCTCCTTTGGTTTTCGCGCGGTCCGAGCGGATTTGCGCCGTTTCGACCGAGCCGGCTTGGGCGTGATGTCGTCGTCATCGTCCGGCAAGAGCCGGTCGTCGAAGCTCAGTTGTCGCATCGTGCACTCTCGACCAGCCAGCGCACGAGCGCCCCGAAGCTGATTCCGACATCGGCAGCGATCTCGGGCACCAGCGATAGGGGCGTCATGCCAGGCTGGGTGTTGATTTCAAGGAGATAGAAGTCGCCGGGCTCTCCCGACGTGTCGTCGTAACGCAGATCGGCCCGGCTGACCCCGCGGCAGCCAAGCGTTTGATGGGCGATGCGCGCGATCTCGAGCGCGCGCTCATAGGCATCGGGGTGAATCGGCGCCGGCATCAGATGGACCGCGCGACCGGCGGTGTATTTCGCCTCATAGTCGTAGAAGCGCCCCTGTGGCCTGATCTCGATCGCGCCGAGCGCCCGATCGCCCATGACCGCGACCTGAATCTCGCGGCCGGGGATGTAACGCTCGACCAGCACCTCGGGGCCGAACGGCCAATTGGCGCCATCGAGCGGCGCAAGGTTGTCGCCATCGAAGATGATGCGCACGCCGACGCTCGAGCCCTCGTTCAGCGGCTTGATCACGAAGGGTGAGGTGAAGCCGCCGCTCAACACGGCTTCGCGCGGCATGACGCGGCCTTCGGCACAGGGCAGGCCCGCGTCGGTGAAGAGGCGCTTCGCGGTCGGCTTATGCATGGCGAGCGCGGACGCGAGAACACCCGAGTGGGTGTAGGGAATGCCCAGGATCTCGAGAATGCCCTGAACGCAGCCGTCCTCGCCGAAGCGGCCATGCAGCGCGTTGAACACGACATCGGGCCTGACCGCGCTGAGCACGCCGGCGAGATCACGGCCGACATCGACCGGCGTCACCCGAAAGCCTTCCTCAGCGAGCGTCTTGGCCACCGCCGCGCCGCTGACGAGCGACACCTCGCGTTCCGTGGAAAGTCCGCCGAGCAGCACGGCCACGTGCTTGGTCATGGCACGGCTCCGGGCGTTGCAGCCGATTTCGGCACGCCGATCCGGCGAATTTCCCACTCGAGCATGACGCCGCTCGTCTCGAGCACCCGCCGGCGAACCTCCTCGCCGAGCGCCTCGAGCTCGGCCGCGCTTGCCTCGCCCGTGTTGATCAGGAAGTTGCAGTGCTTCTCCGAAACCTGCGCGCCGCCGCGCCGCATGCCGCGACACCCCGCCTCATCGATCAGTTCCCAGGCGCGCTTGCCGTTTGCCTTTGGATCGGTCGGGTTGGTGAAGGTGCTGCCGCCGGTGCGCGTGCGAATCGGCTGGCTCGCCGCTCGTTCTTCTTGAATCGCAGTCATGCGTGCCTTGATTGCCGAGGGCTCGCCTGCTCGGCCCTCAAGCGTCGCGCCGACAAAGATGAAATCGTCGGGCACCGCCGAATGGCGGTAGGTGAAGCCGAGATCCCGGGGGCTCAGGCGATGACGCTGTCCCTTGCCATCGAGTACCTCCGCCCAGCGCACCACGGCCGCCATGTCGGCACCATAGGCGCCGCCGTTCATGCGCAGCGCGCCACCGATCGTGCCCGGAATGCCCGAGAGGAACTCGAGCCCGGCGATGCCGGCATCGGCGGCCGTGAGCGCGACGTTGAGATCGAGCGCGCCGGCGCCGGCTTTCACCAGCGCGCGGTCCTCTGCGCGTTCCACCTCGATCAAGGCGAACGGCCCACCCAGCCGAATCACGACGCCAGGTACGCCGCCGTCACGCACGAGGAGATTTGAGCCGACGCCGATCACCGTGATCGGCACGTCCTTGGGGCGCTCGGCAAGGAAGTGGGCGAGATCGTCGACGTCGGCCGGGCGGAACATCACTTCGGCCGGGCCGCCGACGCGGAACCAGGTGATGCGGTCGAGCGGTGCGTCCACGGTCAGGCGACCACGCACGCGCGGCAGCCGATCGATCGGTGAAGGTGTCATGCGCGCCGCGGCCATCATGATGACCGCCGGCTTTGGCTACGCGGGCGGCGCTGCGCCAGCTCGTCCGGGAGCGCGTGCGCCCATTGGGTGATGCTGCCGGCGCCGAGACAAACGACGAGATCGCCGGATTTGACCAGCGGCGAAACCAGCGCAGACAGATCCGCCGGTGAATGAAGCGGAATCACCTGACGGTGGCCGCGCGCTCTCAAGCCGTCGATCAGCGCGTCACGATTGATGCCTTCGATCGGTGCTTCGCCGGCCGGATAGACATCGGCCACGATCACCGTGTCCGCGTCGTTGAAGCACTGGCAGAATTCCTCGAACAGATCCTTCAGGCGCGTAAAGCGGTGCGGCTGCACCACCGCAACGACGCGACCGTCATAGGCCGCGCGCGCCGAGCGCAGCACCGCCGCAATCTCGACTGGGTGATGGCCGTAATCGTCGATCACGGTGATGCCATCGACGATACCGGTCTTGGTGAAGCGCCGCTTGACGCCGGCGAAGCCGCCGAGCGCCGCGCGCATGGTTGCTTCATCGATGCTCATCTCGCGCGCGATTGCGAGCGCGGCGAGCGAGTTCTGCACATTGTGCTCGCCGAGCATGGGCAGCCGCACGCCCTCCATGGTCTCGTGCGTGCCACTCGGCCGGTCATAGAGCTCGACGTCAAACACGCTGCCTTCGGCGCTCTTGCGGATATTGACCGCGCGCACATCGGCCTGCGGGCTCATGCCGTAGGTGATCATGCGCCGGTCGCTGACCCGGCCGATCAGCGCCTGCACCTCAGGGTGATCGATGCAGAGCACCGCGAGGCCGTAGAAGGGGATGTTCTCGACAAAGGTCTGATAGGCGCGGCGCACCTGATCGAACGCGCCGTAATACTCCATGTGCTCGGGATCAATGTTGGTGACGACGGCAACGGTCGCCGGCAACTTCATGAAGCTGCCGTCGGATTCATCTGACTCCACCACCATCCACTCGCCCTCACCGAGGCGGGCATTGGTGCCATAGGCGTTGATGATGCCGCCATTGATCACGGTCGGGTCGAGCTTGGCGGCGTCGAGCATCGCGGCGACGAGCGAGGTCGTCGTGGTCTTGCCGTGGGTCCCGGCGACCGCGACCGACCATTTGAGCCGCATCAGCTCGGCCAGCATCTCGGCGCGGCGCACGATCGGCAGCATGCGCGCGCGTGCGGCCTGGACTTCGGGGTTGTCGGCCTTGACCGCGGAGGAGATCACGATGACCTGGGCGTCGCCGAGATTTTCCGCGCGATGACCGACCGTGACCGACACGCCGAGCTCACGCAGGCGCTTGACGTTGGCGCTTTCGGCGATGTCGCTGCCCTGGATGGCGTAGCCGAGATTGTGCATCACCTCGGCAATGCCGCTCATGCCAATGCCGCCGATACCAACGAAGTGAATCACGCCGATCGAAAGGGGCAGGGCCTTCATGGCGTCGCCCCCGTGCGCAAAAGAGACTCGACGATCGTAGCCAAAGCGCCCGCCGCGTCCGGCTGGGCGAAGCGCCTCGCCGCCTGGGCCGCCTCCGCAAGGTCGTGTGGCTCGGCCATGAGCAGTTCCAGGCGAGATCGAAGCCTATCCGGAGTGAGCGAGGCCTGCGGCATCAGCCAGGCGGCGCCGGCGCGCTCGAGCGCACGGGCGTTCGCACTCTGGTGATCGTCCATGGCGTGCGGGTAGGGCACGAGAATCGCAGGACGACCGGCCGCGGCGAGCTCGGCAACGGTCGAGGCGCCGGAGCGGGCGATGACGAGGTGTGCGGCCGCCAGGCGACCAGCCATGTCATCGAAGAACCGGTCGCACTCGGCCTGAATGTTCGCGGCCCGATAGGCGGCGCGCACGGCCTCGAGATCTTCAGGCCGGCATTGCTGCACCACGCTAAGCCGCGCCCGCGTTACATCCGGCATGCGCGCCAGCGCCTCCGGTACCACGCGGGACAGCGCCTGCGCGCCCTGGCTGCCGCCGACGATGAGCAGTCGGAAGCGCGATGAATCAGTCGGCACCTCATAGGTGCGCGAGCCGAGCGCCGCGATCGCAGGGCGCACCGGATTGCCGGTGCAAACGACATGTTGCTCAGCCTTTGCGCCGAGGCGCTCGGTTGCGGGGAACGATGTCGCGATTCGGTTGACGCGTGAGGCGAGCAGGCGGTTCGCTCGGCCGAGCACGGCGTTCTGCTCGTGGATCACGGTTGGAATACGCAGGCGCGTTGCAGCAAACAAGGGCGGGACCGAGGCATAGCCGCCGAACCCGACGACCGCGCCGGGCTTCAGCGAGCGCAGCAGTCGACGCGCCTCGCGCGTGCCGGCGATGAGGCGGAGGATCGCGCTCAGCTTGCCGATGAGACCTCCGGTCGAGGGCGAGGCTGAGTTGATCGCATGATGCTCGATCTCGCCCAGGGCACCGCCATAGCGTCCGCCGCGCGAATCCGTCAACAGCGCCAAACGGTGACCGCGCGCGATCAGCGCTTCGGCCAGCGCCTGGGCCGGGAAGACGTGGCCGCCCGTGCCACCGGCGGCGAGTGCGATCAGGCTCTGGCTTGGCGCGGCGCTCATGGGATCGCCTTCCATACCGGCGCTCGCTCGCGGCTGAGTGCCAGCACCATGCCCATTGCCAGCGCGGTCGCCACGAGCGACGAGCCGCCATAGCTCACGAAGGGCAGGGTCATGCCCTTGGCCGGCAGAAGCTGCAGCGTCACGCCCATATTGACGATCGCCTGCAGGCCAAACTCGGTGAGCAGTCCGGCGGCCGCCAGAACCACGAACAGACTGTTGTCCTTGAGCGCGCGCGAGAAGCCGCGCAGCACCACGAAGGCAAACAGCGCGACGATGGCGATGCAGGCGATCAGGCCGAGCTCTTCGCCGGCGACCGCGAACACGAAGTCGGTGTGGGAATCGGGCAGATGGTCCTTGACCGAGCCCTCACCGGGGCCGCGCCCGAGCAGGCCACCGTGCTGCAGAGCGCGAAGCGAGACATCGACCTGATAGGTGTCGCCGCTCGTCGGATCTAGATGCCGATCAACACGGCTCGCGACGTGTGGGAACAGATTGTAGGCACCATAGGCCACGCCGAGCACGGCAACCGCACAGACGAAAACCGAAATGAGCGGCAGGCCGGCCAGGAAGAACTGCACGAAGCCAACCACGATCACCAGCATCGTCATGCCGAAATCGGGTTGCAGGATGAGCAGGCCGGCGACCGCGATGTAGACCACGGCCGCGATCGAGCGGCCGGGGATGCCCGCGCGCTCGCGCCCAAGCGCCAGGAGCCATGCCGCGGCGACCGCAAGGCACGGCTTGATGAACTCGGAAGGCTGGATCGTAACCCCGGCGATGGTGATCCAGCGGCTCGCCCCCTTGACATCCGGCGAGGTCAGGAGCGTCGCCGCCAGGATCGGCAAGCCGATCGCGAAGCCGATGACACCGAGCCGCCTGACGTTCTTCGGGCTGAGCAATGAGATGCCGATCAGCACGACGAGCGCAGGCGGCAGGAAGAGGAAATGGTGGCGCACGAAGTGCATCGGATCGAGCCCGATGCGAGCGGCAGCGCTCGGGCCTGCCGCCATGGTGAGAACCGTGCCGACGGCGATCATCAGGAGGATGGCAACCAGCGTCCAGCGATCGACGCTCCACCACCACTGGCCAAGCCAGCTGCGCTCGCCGCGCACGCCGCGTTCGGCACGCATGGTGACGGTCGTCACGGTGCAGCTCTCCGCGAGAGATCGGGTCGTGTGTCTGACGACGGCCCGCGATGCGACGCAAACTCCTGAACCAGGCGCCGAAACGCCTCGCCGCGCGCCTCGAAATTGGCGAACTGGTCGTAGGAGGCGCAGGCCGGCGAGAGCAGCACGACCGGGCTCGGGCGTTTCTCGGCGCGCGCGTCCTCTCGCGCGGCGGAGAGCGCGGCAGCGAGCGTGCCGCAACGGCGATAAGGCACGGCGCCGTCCAGCGTTGCCGCGAACTCCGCCTCGGCCTCGCCGATCAGGTAGGCCTTCGCGATACGCTTGAAGTAGGGCCGCAGCGAGTTGATGCCGCCCGCTTTGGGTCGTCCCCCGGCGATCCAGTAGATCGCATCAAAGCAGTCGAGCGCGCGTGCGGCGGCGTCGGCATTGGTCGCCTTGCTGTCATTGATGTAGCGCACGCCGTCGATCACCGAGATCGTCTCGATGCGGTGCGCAAGGCCCGGGAAGCTCTGAATGCCGGGCCCGATCGCATTCGGATCGAGGCCGAGGGCGCGCGCCGCGGCGAATGCCGCGCCGGCGTTCTGCCAGTTGTGGCGACCCGGCAGCGCGCGCGCCGCGCGCAGATCGAGCACGGGACGCCGATCCTCGTGGATCACGGCATCGATAATGCCGACGCCGCGCGCCGGCGCGCGGTCGATCGACACCGGAACAACCTCTAGCACCGCGTCTCGCGAAAGTTCCGCCGCAATCTCGCGACTCGGCTCATCGTCCACGCCGACAATGGCGGTTCTGAGTCGTCCGGCTCGGAAGATCTTCTTCTTGGCGGCGAGGTAGCCGGCCATGCCGCCATGGCGATCCAGGTGGTCCGGCGTGATATTGAGCAGCACCGCGACGTCGAGCGACATTCGAAGCGTGAGGTCGAGCTGAAAAGAGGAGAGCTCGAGCACGTAGTGGCCCTTTCGGCCAAGCGGTGCCAAGGCGAGCGCCGGCGTGCCAAGATTGCCGCCGACCTCCACCTCGAGCCCTGCGCGCTTCAAGACATGCGCGATCAGCGCGGTCGTGGTCGATTTGCCGTTGGTGCCGGTGATGCCGACATAGCCAGCCTCCGGCTGAACACGCCAGAGCAGTTCGACATCGCCGACGACCTCGACCCGCTCAGCCGCAGCGCGCGCGAATAGTGGATGGCTGGCAGGAATGCCTGGGCTTGGCACCAACGCCGCGAGCGTTGGCCATGGCCAGGTCTCGGGCGGCGCGATGTTCCCGCCTTCCGACTGGGTTGCGACGCGCGCAGCCTCGCCGTCATCCCAGCCGAGGCCGCGTGCGCCGCCGGCCTTGAGCGCGGCCATGGTCGCGCGGCCTGACTTCGCCAGGCCAAGCACGCCGACGGGGCGGTCGCGGAATTGGCTGAGCGCGATCGTCATCTGAGCTTCAGCGAGGAAAGGCCGATCAGGCCGAGAATGACCGCCACGATCCAGAAGCGGATTACGATGGTCGGTTCGGCCAGGCCCTTCTTTTCATAGTGATGGTGAAGCGGCGCCATGCGGAAGACGCGCTTTCCAGTAAGCCGGAAGGAGGCAACCTGCACGATCACCGAGATGGTTTCGAGCACGAACAGCCCGCCAATCACGACGAGGATCAGCTCATGCTTGGTGATGACCGCAATGGTGCCGAGCGCGGCGCCGCCGGAGAGCGATCCGGTATCGCCCATGAAGACCATCGCGGGTGGCGCATTGAACCAGAGGAAGCCGAGGCATGCGCCGACCAGTGCACCGCAGAAGACCGAGAGCTCGCCGGACCCCGGCACGTGATGGATTTGCAGATAGTCGGCAAACACCGCATTGCCGACGAGATAGGCGATGATGGCGTAGCAGGCCGCGGCGATCATGATCGGAAAGATCGCGAGACCATCGAGCCCGTCGGTCAGATTGACGGCGTTCGAGGCGCCCACCATGACGAACGCCGCGAAGGGGATGAAGAACCAGCCGAGATTGATCACCACGTCCTTGACGAACGGCAGCGCCAGGCCGCGGGCCAGCGGCGTATCCGTGATCGAGACGACCCAGAACGCGGCACCGACGGCGAGAGCGATTTCGATCAGGAGCTTCAGCCGGCCGGGCATTCCGCCGTGATGGCGGCGCATCACCTTGAGCAGGTCGTCGAGGAAGCCGACCAGGCCGAAACCAACTGTGACCAGCAGGATGATCCAGACATATTGGTTGGTCAGGTCGGCCCAGAACAACGTGCCGATGGTGACGGCGAGCAGGATGAGGAAGCCGCCCATGGTCGGCGTGCCCTGCTTGGTGAGCAGGTGGCGCTCGGGTCCATCGGTGCGAATCGGCTGACCCTTGCCCTGGCGTCGCCGCAGCATCCGAATGACGCTCGGCCCGGCAAGGAAGCTCACGATGAGCGCGAACAGCATCGCGCCGCCGGTGCGGAAGGTGATGTACTGGAAGATGTTGAGCGCGCTGATGTGCTCGGCGAGCGGGTAGAGGATGTTATAGAGCACGACCCGCCCTCCCGCCGCCTGCGTCTTCTCCGATCAGGCTGTCGACGATCACGCCCATGCGGCTGCCGAGCGAGCCTTTGACCAACACGACATCGCCGGCCTGAACCGCCTGACACACGAGCGGTGCGAGTCCGGCTGAGTCCGGCGCATAGCCACCGCGCTGACCTTTAGGCAGCGAGTCATAGAGCTCGGCCATTTGCGGCCCGGCGAGAAAAACCAGATCGATCCCTGCCTGCAGAATCGGCTGCCCCAGCTCGACATGCAGGCGCGGGCCATCGGGCCCAAGCTCGAGCATGTCGCCAAGTACCGCAATGTGGCGGCCATTCTTGTCCGCCTTGCGCAGGCCAAGGGTCTCGAGGGCGGCGCGCATGGCCGCGGGGCTCGCGTTGTAGCTTTCGTCGATCAGCTCGTAGTCGCCACCTGCGATCGGCAGGCGGTGGCGCGCCCCACGCCCTTTCATCGGGGCGAAACCGGCTAGCGCGGAAAGTCCGAGTTCCGGGTCCGCGCCCAGCGCACCGATTGAAGCCAAGGCGGCCACGCTGTTGATCGCCCAGTGACGCCCGGCGAGCTTCAGCTCATAGCGCAGGGTTTTGCCGGCGATCTCGGCCATGATCGCGCTGCCCTCGTCCTTGGGTTGCCACGAGACGAGGCGCGCTTCGGCCTTCGGCGATGCTCCAAAACTGACGATGCGGCTGACGCCGGCACGGGTGGCGGCCTCACTAAGACGTGCGTGGGTGCCGTCCTCCGCGTTGATGAGTGCCACGCCGCCCGGCTCGACCCCGAGGAAGATCTCGGCCTTGGCGTCTGCGATGCCTTCGATGCTGCCGAAGAACTCGAGATGGACCGCCTGAACGGTGGTGATGAGCGCAACCATGGGGCGGACAAGGCGCGTCAGCGGCTCGATCTCGCCGGCATGGTTCATGCCGAGCTCGAACACCGCATAGGCGGTGTTGGCGGGCATGCGGGCGAGCGAGAGCGGCGCGCCGAGGTGATTGTTGAGGTTGCCGGCCGAGGCCGCGGTCGGCCCCTGTACCTCCAACATGCGCGCGATCATCTCCTTGGTGCCGGTCTTGCCGACGCTGCCGGTCACCGCGACGATGCGCGCCGTCGCGCGTTCGCGTGATGCCCGCGCAAGCGAGAGGAGGCCACCATAGGTATCGGCGACCTCAATGACAGACTGGTCGGGCGCGATACCCTTGGGTTTGTCGCTGACCATCGCGGCGGCTGCGCCAGCTTCAAATGCGTCCGACACAAAGCGATGGCCGTCATGGGTATCGCCGCGCAGCGCGACGAAGAGATCGCCCGCCGCGATGGTGCGGCTATCGATCGAAACGCCGCCGGCCCGCCATGGCGCGCTCGACCGGCCGCCGGTTGCGGCATCGGCTTCGCGCGAAGTCCAAAGCGGCACGCGAGGGCGGGTCGCGGACGTCATGTCACGACCTCGCCGCCAAGCGCGCGCAGGGCCTCGCGCGCGACGCTCGCGTCATCGAAGGGCACGACCGTCTTGCCAATGATCTGGCCTTCTTCGTGACCCTTGCCGGCGATGACCAGCAAATCGCCCGGACCGAGCGAGGCGATCGCGACCTCGATGGCGCGTCGACGGTCGCCAATCTCGGTTGCGCTCGGGCAGGCCTCGAGGATGGCGCGCCTGATGACCGCGGGGTCCTCGCTCCGCGGGTTGTCGTCGGTCACGACGATCAAGTCCGCAAGCTCGCAGGCGAGCGCACCCATCTGCGGCCGCTTGCCGCGATCACGATCGCCGCCGCAGCCGAAGACGACGGCGAGGCGGCGCTTGGCATAGGGCCTGAGCGCGCGCAAGACGGTTGCAAGGCCGTCTGGCGAGTGTGCGTAGTCGACATAAACGGGCGCGCCGGCCGAATGATGCCCGACCAGCTCAAGACGGCCGCGCACGCTGCGCAACTGGGTGAGGGCGGAGAGCGACGCATCCTCTGCCTCGCCGCCGCCGATCGCGAGGCCGAGTGCCACCAGCGCATTGCTGGCCTGGAAGGCGCCAGGCAGCGGGAACATCAGCTCGTGGCGCCGGCCAAAAAGGTCGAGCACCAGGACCTGGCCGCTGCCTTCCTCACGCCGCTCGATCAGTACGATTTCCTGGCCTCGGGTGCCAACCCTGATCAGCCGGTGCCTGCGCGCGGTGCACGCCTCGACGAGCCGATCGGCTTCAGGAGCGTCGGCGTTGATCACCGCTGCGCCGCCCGAAGGCAGCAGGGTGTCGAACAGCCTCGCCTTGGCGCGATAATAGTCCTCGAAGGTCTGGTGATAGTCGAAATGATCTCGCGTGAGATTGGTGAAGGCCGCGGCAACAAGCGAGACACCGTCGAGCCGACACTGGTCGAGCCCGTGGCTCGAGGCTTCCATCGCGAGATGGGTGACACCGGCATCCGAGAGAGCGGCGAGCGCCGCATGGAGCGAGACCGGGTCAGGCGTCGTGTGGTGTAGATCGGCTGCAACACCTTCTGCGACCACGCCGAGCGTGCCCACGCTCGCCGATCGCCGGCCGAGCGTGAGCCAAATCTGGCGCAGGAACGAGGCGACCGAGGTCTTGCCATTGGTACCGGTGACCGCGGCAATGGTCTTGGGCTGGCGACCAAAGAACTGTGCCGCGATCAGGGCCAAACGCCGCCTCGGGTTCGGATCAACGATCAGGGGAACCGCTGCGTCGACGGCTAGAGGCGCGGCGTCCGGCTCAGCAAGGACCGCGACCGCGCCATGCTTCAGCGCATCCGGAATGAAATCGCGGCCGCGATGGCGTGTGCCGGTCAAGGCGGCAAACAGGAAGCCCGGCCGCACGTCGCGCGAATCCGCCGCGAGCCCGAGGATCTCGGGATCACGCGACGAGGCGAGGCCGGGGCGAGCGGCCTCGGGGATGAGCTCAGAAAGACGCAAGCCTTGCCCCCTGCGACACCTCTTTAACGTCGAGTTCCCGGTGAATGGGGTCGGCGTCCTCATCGACCGGCTCGATGCCAAGCAGCGGTGCAATGCGCGAGATGACGCGGCCGACGACCGGCGCCGCGGTCCAGCCTGCGGTCGCGAAGCCGAAGCTCGATCGGTTTCCCTTGGGCTCGTCGATCATGGCGAGCACGACGTAGCGCGGGTTCTGCATCGGGAACGCGCCGACGAACGTCGAGATCAGCGATTTCCTCTGATAGCCGCCGACCGCCGCCTTCTCGGCGGTGCCGGTTTTGCCGCCTACCAGATAGCCCGGTGCCGCCGCCTTCTGTCCGGTGCCTTCGGTGACGACGAGGCGCAAGAGCCGCCGCATTTTCTCCGAGGTCGCAGGGCTGATTACCTGATCGCCCGAGATTGTCGCGCCTTCGGGCTGTTTGACGAAGGTCGGCCGACGCAGCACCCCGCCGTTCACCAGTGTCGCGATGCCATTGGCGAGGTGCAGCGGCGTAATCGAAAGGCCATGGCCGAACGCGATTGTCATGGTGTTGATCTCGCGCCAGGGCTTCGGCACCGCCGGCGCGCCGACCTCCGGAAGCTCGAGCTGATAGGCGTTCAAAAGCCCGAGGCGCTCGAGAAATTCGCGCTGACGCTCGCCACCGACATCGAGCGCCATTTTTGCCGCGCCGATGTTTGATGAGTGCATGAAAATCTCAGGCACGTTGAGCCAGCGGTTTTGCGGGTGATCGTCCCGGATGGTGTAGCGCGCGATCTTGATCGGATGACTCGCGTCGTATCCGTCGTTCATGTCGACGACGCCATAGTCGAGCGCCATCGCCACCGTGAAGGCCTTGAAGGTCGACCCGAGCTCATAGATGCCCTTGGTGACGCGGTTGAACTCCACGTCGTCGTCGGACTTGCGCCGCCCATTGGGATCGAAGCTCGGCAGGCTGACGAGCGCGAGCACCTCGCCGGTATTGGCGTCGATGACAACGCCAGCGCCACCAATCGCGCTGAACTCCTCGATCGAGTGGTTCAGCTCCTCGGTCAGCGCATGTTGAACGCGCATGTCGAGCGAGACCGTGAATGGGCGGCCACTTTCAGGCTCGGTCGTGCGTAGTGTTGCGTCGAGGCCGGCTTCGATGCCGGAAAGGCCATGATTGTCGACGTCGGTGTAGCCGAGCACATGAGAGAAAAGCGGCCCCTGCAGATAGACCCGGCGCTCGGTGCGCTCGAACGAGAAGCCCGGTAGGCCGAGTTGGTTGATCTGGAACGCCTGATCGGGTGTCAGGTTGCGCTCGATCAATGCGTGCCGAGCCTTGCCGGTAATCCGTTCGACCAGATCTTCGCGCGAATATCTCGGCAGTACGGTGAGAAGGCGATCGGCTGCGCCTTCAGCGCTCAGCACCGTCTCCTGGTCGGCATAGAGTGAGACCGTGGGCAGGTTGGTCGCAAGCAGCACGCCATTGCGGTCGACGATATCGACGCGTCCCGGTGCAGCATCTGACGTCAGGCGCGCGCCGCCGTCGGAGCGCGCGTTCCCTTCCTTGAGAATGCCGATCTCCAAGAGGCGCCCCGCCAACACGACAAAACAGAGCGCGAAGACCGCGCCGGCGATCAGAAGCCGCGTGCGCGCCATCTCGATCGGGCGTCGAGCACGGGCTTCGCTCAGCCGCTGCTCGGGATCGACGGAAAGCGGCGGCGGCTCATGAAGCAGGCGCTTCCACGTGCGCGTGGCGAGATCGGTCATCGCTCGCCTCCGTCCGTGATGCGCTGGAGCATGCCCTGCAGCCGCTCGCCAGATGAGACGGGCACGGTCGGCGTGCTCGGCTGGTCAAGTGACTGGCCGGCGGTCAACTGCGCCGCTGCCACGGGCTGCAAACCGAGGTGGCGGCTGGCGAGCTCGGCCAACCGATCAGGGCGGTTGAGGAAGCTCCACTCCGCCTTCAGAACATGAATTGCCTCCTCGTGAGCTGCAGCCTCCTGGTTGAGCAATGTGAGCTCTTTCTCCAGGCCCTTCACGCGATAGACGATGAGGAAGAGCGCAATCGCGACAATCACGCTGGCTCCGATCCACAACAAGGCGCCCGGCCGAATCATGCGGCTCTCCGCTCGCTCCATGCCGGCGCCCCGGTCCGCACCGCGGCGCGCAACCGCGCCGAGCGTGCACGCGGATTGTCGCGGCACTCGCTGGCACTCGGCCGAATGGCATGAGCGTGGAGCAGTCTGAAGGATGGTTGCGGCGCTTCCGTGGCAAGCGGTGGCAAATGACGTGAGGGTGCCGGCGCGGGCTTTGCGCGCGCCCTCAGGAATTGCTTCACGCAGCGATCCTCGAGCGAATGAAAGGCGACGACGACGAGGCGGCCCTCCGGCCGAAGCAGTCGTTCGGCGGCTTCGAGTCCCTGCTCAAGCTCGCCCAACTCGTCATTCACCGCCATGCGGAGCGCCTGGAACACACGGGTCGCCGGGTCGATACCTGAGGCGTCCGGGCGGACAACGGTGCGAATGATCCCGGCGAGCTCAATGGTGCGTGAGATCGGCTGGGTGGCGCGACGCGCGACGATGGCGCGCGCGACCGCATGTGCGCGCCGTTCCTCACCGAGATCGCGGAAGATCCGCGCGAGCTCGGCCTCGCTCGCCTGATTGACCAGGTCAGCCGCGCTCCGGCCGCTCCGGCCCATGCGCATGTCGAGCGGGCCGTCCTGGCGGAACGAAAAGCCGCGCTCAGGCGTGTCGATTTGTGGCGAAGAGACGCCGAGATCGAAGGCGATCCCGTCGACCGCGTCGACGCCGCGGCCACCGAGCAGCTTTGCCATGGCGCCGAAACGCCCTTCGATCAAATCGAGGCGGCCGCTCACAGACTCAACCAACTCACCGCCCCGGGCGATGGCCTCAGGGTCGCGATCGAGCCCGATCACGCGGCAGGGCGCGGCATCCAGAATGGCCCGGCTATAGCCGCCCGCGCCAAATGTGCCGTCGACGTAAAGACCACCGGTGCGCGGGGCGAGCGCTTCGAGTACCTCGGCCAGCATGACGGGGACGTGTTGCGCGTCGCTCATGAGCGCCCCGCCTCGCGCAATAGCTCGTTGAACTTGGCAATGTTGGCGGCCGAGTTCGCGCGTGCCTCATCGGTCATCTTCTTCAGGCTCGCCGGCGTCCAAATCTGGAAGCGCTCGCCGATGCCGATGAAGGCGGCGGAATCGGTGACGCCGGTATGCTCGATGAAGCCTTGGGGCAGCAAAATGCGCCCCTCTGGGTCGAGGCTGAGCGGCTGGGCCGCGCCCAGAATCAGATAGGCGATCGCCTCGTACTCGGCCTGATAAAGCGCCTTCGAGCCAAGCAACTGGCCGACCTTGTCGAGCCAATCCGCGCCGCAGCAATCGAGCGCCGGCGTTCCCGTCGGATTGGGAAAGGCCGCAATGCTTTGCTGCCCGAGCGTGCTCAGGACCGTGCGAAAGGAGGCCGGGACCGAAACGCGTCCCTTTCGGTCTACCTTATTGATGAAGGTACCCGAGAATGTTGCCACGGCGGGCACTCTCCCCCTTTGGCGGCACCGTCGACCCCTCGCCCAAAGGGGACGGCCACCGGCGCCACCACACGCCAGAGTATGGGTGTTTGTGGGATTACATGGGAATTAGGGCCACGTCAACCGAGAGTTCAATCAACTCAACAGATTGGCGGCACAACCTGTTAAGGAACATTTATAGAACATTCTAAGTCAACACGCGATCCATGGGGGGATCTATATCCTCTTCCCACAGCCGGCGGTAGGCCCCGAGTCGGGCCGTCTTTGTTCCGAAGGAGAACGGAAAGGCGCCAGACGGCCTATAAGCCGGGTTCTGTACGCGGGCCCACGAGAGCCCACGCGACGACCATTCATCTGGGACGCCCGTTACCGGGCGCCTCGCGCGACCGACCCGGGCGGCTGGCGCGGGAACGCACTGCCCATCTCGCGACGGGCGAACCGCCCCTACTTGGTCTTGCTCCCGGAGGGGTTTGCCGTGCCATCGCCGTTACCGGCGACGCGGTGCGCTCTTACCGCACCCTTTCACCCTTGCCGGCAGGCCATGGGCCGAAGCCCCGGCGGCCGGCGGTCTGCTCTCTGTGGCACTGTCCCTGGGGTCGCCCCCGCCGGGCGTTACCCGGCTCCGTGTTCCCGTGGAGCCCGGACTTTCCTCCCCCGCCCGAGGGCGAAGGCGGCCGTCCGGCCGTCTGGCCAGCTCTACCTAGGCTTCGCAACCCGCAAGGTCAATCGTCCGGCTCGCCGGCGAGGGCGAGAAGCCGGCTCAGGCGATGGTCGCATTCGCCGTCCCAGCTTCCATCGAGCCGCTCGGGCCTGAAATGGCGCTGAAAGGCGATCACCACCGCCTGGGTGTGGGGCCCGAAGCGATCGTCATCGCCGAGGCCATAGCCGTAGCGCGCGAGGCGCCGGCGCAGCCGTGTTACACGCGGCCCATGATCGCCCATGCCGAGTGGCGGGTTCGCGTTGACGGAATGGGACGCATCGCCGCTCGGCCACAGCCCGATGCCGGCCTCGGCCAATTGGCGCCAGTCGAACAGCTCGCCGGGGTCCAGCTTTCGCTCCGGCGCGATGTCGGAGTGCCCGACCACATTGCGTGACGGGATCGGGTGTCGTCCGAGAACGTCGCGCGCCAGCGTGATCAGCGCTTCCATCTGGGCCGCGGGAAATGGGCGGTAGCCATTGCTGTGGCCCGGATTGGCGAGCTCGATGCCGATCGAGGTCGCGTTCAGGCCCTCGACGCCGCGCCAGCGGCTGCGGCCCGCGTGCCAGGCGCGTCGCTGTTCCGGCACCAGGCGAAAAACCGCGCCATCCTCGGCGATCAGATAATGCGCGCTCACCTCGGCGAGCGAATCGCACAGCCGGCGCAGCGCCGCCTCGGCGCTCAGCATGTCCGTGTAGTGAAGCACGAGGGTGTCGACCTTGGCACCGTCAGGCCGTGCATCGTGATTGGCCGATGGGCGCTCGATGATGGTCAGCGTCATCTCATTCCGTCGTCGCGTCTCGCGCGAAATGTTCCCGGTCGAATGATGATCAGACCCACGCCCAATAGCATCGCACCACCACCAAGGGCGGACAGCCAGCTGAGGTGGTCCCCCATCAGGCCGACCCCGGCGATCGCGCCGGTCAACGGCACGAGCAGCACGATCGCGGTCACCCAGCCGACCGGGTAGCGTTTCAACAGGTAATAGAATCCGCTGAAGCCGACCAGGGTCGAGACGATCGCGAGAAAGGCGATCGAAGCCGGCGTCTTCCAGCTTGCGGCGGCAAGCGCGGCGAATTGGTCCTGCTCGAGCCCTGCGGACATCGCGCCCAGAACCGGCGCGGCCAGCAGCGCGGTTACCGCGTTAATGGTGATCGGGTGCAAGTGGCTCAGGCGCTTGGCCTGGATGTTGGCGAAGGCGTTGAACAGCATGCCGGCGAATTGAAGGCCGATGCCGAGCCAATTCTCCTGATGCGCCGGTTCCCCGAGAAAAACGCCTACACCGAGCAAGGCGACCAGGAGCCCGAGAATCGCTCGCCGATCAAGGCGCTCGGCGAGCAGGAAATAGGCCAGCATCACCGTGCACGGCACCTGCATCTGCCAGATCAAGGCCGCGGTTGTCGAATCCACGCCGAGGCGCAGGCCGACATAGGCGGGCGCGAAATGGCCGACACCCATGAGCCCGGCGAACAGCGCGAGCCCGCGCCATTGGGCGCATGGCACGCGGATGAACCAGATCGTGCACAGCACCACCAGACCGAAACGCAGTGTGATGACGAAGAGCGGTGGCACCTCCGTGGTCGCGATCTTCGAAGGAACGAATCCGAAGCCCCAGATCGAGGCAACGAGGAGAGCGAGCAGGAGATCCTGCGGCCTCATGTCTCAGCGGGCGGCGTCGCCACGACCGGGCGCTTGATCACGATCAGCGCCACGCCAGCAAAGGTGATGAGGCCACTGATCACGGTGCGCCAGGTGATCGGGTCATTGAGTGTCAACACGCCCGAGACCACGCCGATGATCGGCACGAGCAGGAGGAACGGCGCGGTCCGGCTCACCGGGTGGCGACGCAGCAGATAGAACCAGATGCCATAGCCGATGACCGACGAAAACAGCGCCATGTAAACGAGCGAGGCGTGGAGCTTCCAGTCGGGCGCCAGGAACTCGTGGTACTGGTCGGTCTCAAGGGCGAAGGAGAGAACGAGCAGCACCGGCAGAGAGATGAGCGACATCCAGGCATTGAACGCAACCGGGCTCACCTGCGGCAGGCGCTTCGCCTGGATCGCTGCGACCGCCCACATGATGGCCGACAGGACGACGAGCGTGATGGCGAGCGGCTCGCCCGCGATGCGCGGCTCCGAGATCAGCGCCGCCGAGCCCGCGAGCGCGATCGACATGCCGATCACCGTGCGCAGCGTCGGCCGGTCGCCGAGAAAGAAAAATGCCAGCAGCGTCGTGAGCGGCACCTGGGAGAGCCAGATGATTGACGCCGTGGTCGCCTCCACGCCGAGCCTGAGCCCGACATAGAGCAACGCGAAATGGCCGACGCCGAGCGTGAGCGAATAGTAGATCACCGGACGCCACTGGCCGCGCGGCAGGGGCACGAACCAGATCGTCATGGCGACAATCAACAGGAAGCGAAGCGCCAGGAACAGCAAGGGCGGCATATGCGCAGCGCCATACTTGCTCGGGACGAAGCCATAGCCCCAGAGCACCGCGCACAAGAGGGCGAGGAGAAGATGGCTCGGTTTCACTTCAGGCCGCGTTCGCGCGCGATCTGGTCATAGGCGGCGTTGATGGCCTGGGTTTCTTTGGTCGCGAGCTCGATCATGTCCTCCGGCACGCCCTCTGCCATGAGCCGGTCGGGATGGTTCTCGCGAACCAAGTTTCTGTAGGCCGATTTGATATCGGCATCGCTCGCGTCGGGCGATACGCCGAGAACCTTGTAAGGGTCAGGCCCGGTCTCCGGCATGACGGTGCCAAGCACGCGGGCGACCGCGTCGGGCCCGAGCCCGAAGCGCCTCGCCACGTCGTCGAGGAAACGCCGCTTCGCCGCGTGGATCGAATGGTCGGCCGCTGCGACCGCCGCCAAGCGCCAGGCTGGCCGCGCCCCCGATCACCTTGCCGAAAATGCTCATGCCGTCTTGATCCAGCCGGTTCCCTGCGGGCGCCGCCGGCGCGACGTTATCCGCCCGGCCCAAGGCCCTGCAAATGGTTATTGCAAATGCATGACCCTGCTGGTTCGATCAAACGAAACAAGCTGGATCAACCAGCCAGTGTCACGGGGGAACTCATGAGCGACAATGTCGGCAGTGGGCCACGGACTATCGCGCTCGTCGGCCCTTATACCAGCGGCAAGACCACGCTTCTCGAGAGCATGTTGTTCGTTGCGGGCGCGATCACTCGCAAGGGCCGCGCACCGGACAAGAACACCACGGGCGACTCCTCACAGGAGGCGCGCGAGCGGCAGATGAGCGTCGAGGTCAACGCGGCGACCTTCAATGTCGAGGGGCGCCGGATCAACGTGCTCGATTGCCCGGGCTCGGTGGAGTTTGCCCAGGAAACCTATAACGCGCTGATGGGCGTCGACCTCGCCGTCGTTGTCTGCGAGCCGCAGACCGAGCGGGTTCTGACGCTCTCTCGCCTGCTGAAATTTCTCGACGAGAACGGCATTCCGCACATGCTGTTCGCGAACCGGATTGACGAAACCACCGTCCGGGTCGCGGAGCTGGTCGATGCGTTGAAGCCGCTCTCCTCGCAGCCATTCGTCGCGTGCCAAGTCGCCATCCGCGACGGCGCCGACGCGACCGGCTATGTCGACCTGATCAGCGGGCAAGCCTACAAGTACAAGCCCCACGCTGCCTCCGACAAGATCAGCGCGCCTGATACGATCATCGAGCGGCGCGATTCGGCCCGCACCGCGCTGCTCGAAAGCCTGGCGGACCATAATGACGCTCTGCTCGAGCGACTGCTCGACGACAAGATTCCGAGCGAGGCCGAGATCATCGGCTATCTCA
>VGET01000006.1 GCA_016869195.1 Alphaproteobacteria bacterium
TGCGTGCCTGAGGCGCTCGCGCCGGCGGTCGGTCAGCTCCTGGTTGACGAAACCGCGCGACGTGCTCAAATCGATGCCTTCCGCTCGGTGGCGAGCGCCCTCCGCTCCGGCGGCAAGCCGGCGAGCGAGCGGGCGGCCGACGTCATTCTATCGCTGATCGCCGACCGCCAATCACAGATGAAGAATGGGAGACCCTGATGGCGAACAGCGCCGCCAGCCCCGATAGCGGGGCGCGCATCCTCCACACCATGATCCGGGTGAAAGACCTCGATCGCTCGCTTGATTTCTATACCCGTCTGCTCGGGATGAACCTTCTGCGCAAGAGTGATTATCCGGGCGGCCGCTTCACGCTCGCCTTCGTGGGCTATGGCGACGAGGCCTCATCGGCGGTCATCGAGCTGACCCACAATTGGGATCAGGCCGAGCCCTATGCGCTGGGCTCCGGCTTCGGCCATGTTGCGATCGGCGTGCCCGACATCTATGGCGCGTGCAAGAGGCTTGAGCAGGAAGGCGTCAAGATCCCGCGCCCGCCGGGGCCGATGAAGCACGGCACCACGGTGATCGCGTTTGTCGAAGATCCGGACGGCTACAAGATCGAGCTGATCGCGCGCTGAGCTGGCTCAATGCAGCATCAGCCCGGCGATCAAGCCGCCGAGCGCCGCGACCGTGGCGATGACCGCCGGCTTGGCAATGGTGCCGAGAACACGGAAGCGGGGTTGATTGTCATTGGCGGGGCGGAGCGGCCGGATGCGCGCGCGCCCCGCGACTTCCTCCACCGGCTCCGAGGCCAGCCGGCGCGCACGGCCGAGCGGCGCCCGCAGGCGCCGCTCGCCGCCCTCATTTTCGGCCTTCCTAACCACGCTTGCCGATCGGCACGTAGGGCCGCTGCGGGGAACCAGTGTAGAGCTGGCGTGGCCGGCCGATCTTCTGTTCGGGGTCCTCGATCATCTCTTTCCACTGCGCAACCCACCCTACGGTGCGCGCGACCGCAAACAGCACCGTGAACAACTGGGTCGGGAAGCCGAGCGCCTTCAGGATGATGCCCGAGTAGAAATCGACGTTCGGGTAGAGCTTGCGCTTCACGAAGTAATCGTCTTCAAGCGCGATGCGCTCGAGCTCCATCGCGATCTCAAGGAGCGGCTCGTCCTTGATGCCAAGATCGCTCAGGACCTCATGGCAGGTTTCGCGCATGACGCGGGCGCGCGGGTCGAAGTTCTTATAGACCCGGTGGCCGAAGCCCATGAGCTTGAAGTTGTCGTCCTTGTCCTTGGCGCGCTTGATGAACTCAGGAATGCGCTTCTTGTCGCCGATCTCGCGCAGCATCTTGAGCACGGCCTCGTTGGCGCCGCCATGCGCCGGGCCCCAGAGCGTCGCGATGCCGGCCGCGATGCAGGCATAGGGGTTCGCGCCCGAGGAGCCGGCGAGCCGGACCGTCGAGGTCGAGGCGTTCTGCTCGTGATCCGCGTGGAGAATCAGAAGGCGATCCATCGCCCGCGCATGGATCGGGTTTAGCTTGTACTCCTCGCACGGCACCGAGAACACCATGTGCAGGAAGTTCTCGGCATAGTTCAGCTCGTTGCGCGGATACATGAACGGCTGGCCGATCGAATATTTGTAGGCCATCGCGGCGATCGTCGGCATCTTCGCGATCAAGCGGTGCGACGCGATCATGCGGTGGGTCGCGTTCTTGATGTTGGTGTCCTCGTGATAGAACGCTGCGAGTGCGCCGACCACGCCGATCATCACCGCCATGGGGTGGGAATCGCGCCGGAAGCCGCGATAGAGCAGTTGGATCTGCTCGTGCACCATGGTGTGCTTGGTGATCGTGTTTTCGAAATCGGTTTTGGCCTTCGCATTCGGCAGGTCGCCGTTCAGGAGAAGGTAGGCGCACTCGAGGAATGAGCTGTGCTCGGCCAGTTCATCGATGGGATAGCCGCGATGCAGCAGGACGCCCTTCTCACCATCGATGAAGGTGATGCCGGACTGGCAGCTGCCGGTCGCCATGAAACCCGGGTCGTAGGTGAAGTAGCCGG
The DNA here is from genome assembly GCA_016869195.1 of Alphaproteobacteria bacterium. Taxonomy (GTDB): domain Bacteria; phylum Pseudomonadota; class Alphaproteobacteria; order UBA828; family UBA828; genus SHWC01. The sequence goes on from VGET01000006.1 coordinate 2,034, forward strand.
TCTCCTTGTAGAGCGCGCGCACATCGATGACGCCGGGGCCCAAGGTGCCATCATAAACGGGCAACGACGCTGACTTGCCCGACGACCCGTCGGTGAGCGTGACGGTGCGGGCCGGCGTCATCTCTTTGACCACCTTGGCTGACATCTGGTTCCCCTCGCTATTTGTTTGTTTCCGAACGAAAAATCGCGACAGGCGGCCTACCCCCGGCCACGCGGCACGCAACCCGATGACCTGTCAAGCCTACGCTGATTCAGAGACGCGATGATAGGGCCAGAGGATTACGTTTTCAATTCAACCTGGTTAACGAGGCGCTCACGTCCGGGTGACATCGGTGATCCGGCCGAGGGTCGCCTCGCGCCCCAGGGCGGCCATGACGTCGAAGATCGGGGGAGACACGGACGAGCCGGTAAGGGCGGCGCGCAGTGGCTGCGCGATCGCGCCGAGCTTGAGGCCCTTGGCCTCTGCTTCCGCCCGGGTGGCCTGTTCGAGTGTCGCGGCGCTCCAATCCGAGCAGGTGCTGAGGCGCTCGGCGAATGCACGCAGCGCGGCCTTCCCATCCGGCCCGAGCTGCTTGGTCGCGCCGGCGTCCAGCGGGAGCGGTCGCGGTCGAAACAGGAACGCGGCGCCGTTGGCCAGCTCGATCAGCGTGCGGGCCCTGGGTTTCAGCGCCGGCAGAAGGCGATCGAGTTGGATGCCTTCCTCCGTGGTCAGGGCCCGGGCGAGCGACTTCTCGATGAGCGCCGCGACGGGCGGCCTCAGCACATCTCCTGCCGCCTCACGAATGTAGTGGGCGTTCAGGCTGAGCAGCTTCTCCATGTCGAAGCGGGCGGGCGAGCGGCCGATCGATTCGAGATTGAACCACTCGATGGCCTTTGCGGTCGGGATGATCTCGTCATCGCCGTGGCTCCAGCCGAGCCGGAGCAGATAGTTCCGCATCGCCTCGGATAGCAGGCCGAGATGCGCATAGTCGCCGAGCGCGACCGCCCCATGGCGCTTCGACAGCTTGGCGCCGTCGGCGCCGTGGATCAGGGGAATATGGGCGTAGCGCGGCGGCTGCCAGCCGCACGCCAGAAAGAGCTGCGTCTGGCGGAACGCGTTGGTCAGATGGTCGTCACCGCGGATCGCGTGGGTGATCGCCATGTCGTGATCATCGACCACGACCGAGAGCATGTAGGTCGGCGTGCCGTCGGCCCGGAGCAGCACCATGTCGTCGAGCTCGGCATTGGCGACCGCGACGCGACCCTGAACCAAATCCTCGACCACCGTTTCGCCCGATTGCGGCGCCTTGAAGCGGATGACCGGCTTCGCGCCGGGCGGTGCCTCCTTCGGGTCGCGGTCACGCCAGCGGCCATCATATTTGGGTGAGCGGCCCTCGGCCCGCGCGCGCTCGCGCATCTCGGCCAGTTCCTCGGGCGTGCAGTAGCAGTGATAGGCTCTGCCCTTGGCCAGCAGGTCGCGTGCGACGTCGGCATGACGCGAGGCGCGCGCGAACTGGAAGACCGGCTCGCCGTCCCAATCGAGGCCGAGCCAGCGCAGTCCCTCGATGATCGCGCGCACCGCATCTTCCGTCGAGCGTTCGCGGTCGGTGTCCTCGATGCGCAGCAGGAACCTGCCCTGGTGGTGGCGCGAGAACAGCCAATTGAACAACGCCGTGCGGGCGCCGCCGATATGAAGATAGCCGGTGGGCGAGGGGGCGAAGCGGGTCACGACGGTCATGGGGGATTCCTGGCGATTCAGGCGCTGCGCGGGGCGGGCCAGGGTGTAGCATAACCGGACGCAGGGCGGAACCGATGACGCCGATCGACTGGCCGGCCGAAACCATGCCACGTGAGAAGGGCCGCGCGGCCTCGGCGCTCGCGGCCTGGCTCCTGGCCGAGCGCGATCGCTGGGTGCTGTGGGCGCCGGTGCTCGTCGGCCTCGGCGTCATCCTCTATTTCGAGCTTGCGGTCGAGCCGCCATGGTGGCCGACGGCCATCGCGCTCGGGGCCTGCGTGCTCGCATCGATCCTCATGCACCGCCGCCCGGTTCCGCTCGTCCTCTGTCTCGTCGCTGGCCTGTTCGTGCTCGGCTTTGGTGCGGCCCAGCTGCGGACCGCTCTGGTCGACGCACCGATCCTGGAGCGCGAGGTCGGGCCGAGCTGGATCACTGGTCGCATCGCCGAGATTGGGCTTGATCCGAAAGAGGCCCGCGTCGTGCTCGAACAGGTCGAGATCGATGGTCTCGAGCCAGGTGCGACGCCGGCGCGGGTGCGTCTGAGCCTCCGCGGCTCACAGCTCGAGGGCGCCATTCGTGGCGCCGTGCCGGGCGAGCGCTTTCGCTTCCGTGCCGTGTTGCGCCCTCCGTCAAGTCCGACCGAGCCCGGCGCCTTCGACTTCGGGCGCCAGGCCTATTTCGACCAGATCGGCGGCACGGGTTATGTGCGGGGCGCGATCGAGCGCCTCGGCGATGGCGTTGAGGGCGGCCTCGCGGCTTCGCTCGCGCGCGTGCGCCATGCAGTGAGTCGGCGCATGATCGACGGTCTGCCGGGCGAGGCCGGGCCGTTCGCGGCGGCACTTGTCATCGGCGAGCGCAGCGCGATGCCGGGTGACCTCCAGGTCGCGATGCGCAATTCAGGTCTGGCGCATCTGATTGCGATCTCGGGCCTTAATTTTGCGCTGGTCGCCGGCTTCGTGTTTGTCGCGGTGCGCTTTGGCCTTGCCCTGATCCCCATGCTTGCCTTGCGCTTTCCAATCAAGAAATGGGCGGCGTTCACCGCGTTGCTCGCCTCGCTTGGCTATCTGTTGCTGACCGGCGCGAGTGTGCCGACCGAGCGGGCGTTTCTGATGACGGCACTGGTCCTGATTGCGGTGCTGATCGACCGAACGAGCCTGTCGATGCGGCTCCTGATGTGGGCGGCACTCGCGATCGTGCTGCACTCGCCCGAGGCCGTATTGAGCGCGAGCTTCCAGATGTCCTTCGGCGCGACGCTTGCCTTGATCGCAGCCTACGAAGCCATTCGCGCGCCGCTCGGCGGCTGGGCCGCGCGCTCGCGCTGGTGGCAACGGCCGGCGGTGTATTTCTTTGCCATCGCCTTCACCTCGCTGGTCGCCGGCATCGCGACCGGGCCGTTCTCGCTCTACCACTTCAACCGGTTCGCGGACTATGGCCTGATCGCCAATCTGATCGCGGTGCCGTTGACCGGGCTCTGGGTCATGCCCTGGGGCTTGATCGCGCTCATCCTCATGCCGTTCGGCGTGGAAGAAGTGGCCCTGGTGCCGATGTCGCTCGGGCTCGACGGCATTGCCGCGACCGCCCGGATGGTGAGCGCGTGGCATGGTTCGGTCTCGCTCGTGCCGTCCATGCCACCGGTCGCGCTCGGGCTGATCGCGCTCGGCGGTTGCTGGCTCTGCCTGTCGCGCACGCGCTGGCGCTTTCTATCGGTGTTGCCGTTCGGGGCGGCCATTCTCGTTATCGGACTCGCGCGACCGCCCGATTTGCTTGTGGATGGCGAGGCCAAGATCTTCGCACGCCGGGGAGAGGACGGCCGACTTTGGCTGTCGTCGAATCGCCTAGCCCGCTTTGTGGGTGAGTCCTGGCTTCGCCGGTCGGGTCAGGAGGAGGCCGGCCCCTGGCCGCTCAATACCAGCCTTGCGGCGGAAGAGGAAAACGTCGGCGAAGGCTCATGGACCGCCGAACTGCCGCCGTCATGCGACCTCGAAGGCTGCGTCTACTCGAAGGGCGCCATACGCGTGGCGGTACTGCGCGGGCGGGGTGCGCTCGACGAAGAATGTCGGACCGCCGATCTCGTGGTTGCGCTGTTTCCAATCCGCAGCCGCGAAGTCTGCACTGAGCCAGACATCGTTATCGGTCGCTTCGACCTTTGGCGTCGCGGCACGCACGCGTTTTGGATCGATGATGGCGTCATCACGGTGCAAACGGTCGAACAAGACCGCGGACACCGTCCCTGGGCGCCAGGGCGTCGCACAAGGCGGAATGACGATCGCGCTGATGAAGGCGTCGGGAGCGACGCTCAGTAGCGGCGGAGCAGCCCCACGATGCGGCCCTGCACCCGCACCCGGCTCGGGCCGAAAATGCGGGTCTCATAGGCCGGATTGGCCGGCTCGAGCGCAATCGACTCGCCCTTGCGACGCAGGCGCTTCAACGTCACTTCGTTGTCGTCGACCAGGGCAACCACGATTGTGCCGTTGTGGGCCGTATCGCAGCGCTGGATGATCGCGGTGTCGCCGTCATAGATGCCGGCCTCGATCATCGAATCGCCCTCGACCTCAAGGGCGTAGTGTTCGCCCGTGCCGAGAAAGCTGGTCGGCAGGTCGATCCGCGTACTTTCATCGCGCAGCGCCTCGATCGGCGCGCCGGCGGCGATCCGACCGTAGAGCGGCACGGAGATGGTGCGCGGCCGATTGCCCTGGCCGTTGCCATTGCGGTCCTGACCAAAGTCACCCGGTATCACATTGCCGCGTGGGCCGGTGTTGGAGGCCACGAGCTGGGGCCTGAGCTCTTCAGTCCGCGGCTGCGGAATCTTGGTTACTTCGAGCGCGCGCGCGCGGTGGGGCAGGCGGCGCAGGAATCCGCGCTCCTCGAGCGCCGTGACCAGCCGGTGAATGCCCGACTTCGAGCGCAGCTTCACCGCCTCTTTCATCTCCTCGAACGAGGGGGCGGTGCCATGGGTCTTCAGGTGCGAGTCGATGAAGAGTAGGAGTTCGAGCTGCTTCTTGGTCAGCACGCCTTGGCCCTCGCGCGATACGAACAAAGAGGAAACACCGGACCAGCGTTCTATGTTGGTTCCGCCTTGAAGTCAAGCGAGACCAACTAGGGTGTTGTAAGTCCGCGCGATCCCTGATCGACGCCTCAAAGGGCGTCGAGTCGATGGATCGGGACAGCGCTGCCGGCCGGGAGCGGGGGAGCTTTCGGAGCTCGCACGATCAGGCAGTCGGCGCGGGCTAACAGGCCAACCATCGAGCTGTCCTGCTTCTGAAACGGCGTGGCGATCAAGCCGCCGCTGGCCTCTGGGGACGGTTTCAATGTGGCCCTCAGATAGTCCTGGCGCTCATCGTTCTCGGCGAGCGCGGCGCCGACTTTCGCACGCTCAATCGACGGGGCGACCTCCGCCATCCCGAGCATCCGTCGAATGGCCGGGCCAAGGAACAGCAGCGCGCAGACCAGGGATGACACCGGGTTTCCGGGCAGGCCAAGGAGCCGCGTATCGCCGATGTGGCCAAACATGAGTGGCTTGCCGGGCCGCATGGCGATTTTCCAGAAGTCGAGTTCGAGCCCAACGCCGCCCAACACATCGCGCACGAGGTCGTGCGTGCCGACTGAGGCCCCGCCCGTGGTGACGAGCAGGTCGGCGCCGCGGGCGCCCGCCGCGAGCGCCCGCAAGGACGCCTCATTGTCGAGCGCGATGCCGAGATTGATCGGCTCGCCGCCGAAGCGGCGGATCGCCGCCATCAGCGCGAGCGCATTCGACGACACGATCTGGTTAGGCCCGATCGGTTCGCCCGGCATGACGATCTCATCGCCGGTCGCGAGCACGGCGATTCGCGGCCGGCGTGCGACGCGCAGCCAGGGCACGTTCATTGCCGCGGCAAAGCCGATGGCGCGGGCGTCGAGCCTGCGACCGGGCTCGAGGCCGATGTCACCCGCCTTGAAGTCGAGGCCAGCCGGCCGGACGAAACGTCCGAGCGGCGTGTCGAAGAGCACGTGGACTCGCTCGCCCTCGGCCTTGACGTTCTCCTGGATCACGATCGTGTCGGCGCCCTCGGGTAGAGGCGCGCCGGTAAAAATGCGCACCGCCTCACCCGCACCAACCCGGCCGCTGAAGCTCTTTCCGGCGGGCACCTCGCCGATCTGGCGCAAGGTGACCGGGGCCTTGGCGACGTCGGCGCCGCGCACCGCATAGCCGTCCATGGCTGAGACCGGCCAAGGCGGCTGCGTGACGCGCGCGCGCACCGGCTCGGCGAGCACGCGCCCATCGGCCTCGGCCAGCGAAACCGTCTCCGCGGTCAGCGGCGCGAAGGCATCAAGTATGCGTGCGGTGGCCTCGGCGACGCTCAACATGCGGGACAGATGCTCATGAGCCGCGAAACTCGCCCGACTTGCCACCCACCTTGTGCAGCAAGCGCAGGTCGCTGATGCGCATGCCGCGGTCGATCGCCTTGCACATGTCATAGACCGTGAGGGCCGCGACCGACGCAGCGGTCAGCGCCTCCATCTCGACGCCGGTGCGCGCGGTGATCCGGCAGGTCGCCACGATATCGACGGCGTTGCGCGTGACATCGCAGCTCAAATCAACCGAGACGGCGTCGAGCGCGAGTGGATGGCACAAGGGAATCAGCTCGGGCGTGCGCTTGGCGGCCATGATTCCGGCCAGCCGCGCGACCGCGAGCACGTCGCCCTTCTTCACGCCGCCCGCCATGATGCGCTGGAGCGTCGCGGGCTGCATGAAGACGCTCGCCGCTGCTGTCGCCGTGCGCTCGGTGATCTCCTTGGCGGACACGTCGACCATGTGCGCCTTGCCCTCGGCGTCGAAGTGCGTCAGGCCGCCCACGGCGGAAGCAGGTGAGGGTGCACGATCGCCGAGCAGCGCGCGTGTCGCCGCCGCCACGTCAGGCTGGCGCATCAGCGATTCACCGACCAGGAAACGGCGCACGCCGATCGCCGCCATGCGCTCGAGATCGTCATGACGTTCGAGCCCGCTTTCGCACACGACATCGCGATCCGGCGGCACCAGCGGCGCCAGGCGCTCCGAGGTCGCGAGATCGACCTTCAGCGTCTTGAGATTGCGGTTGTTGATGCCGATCAGGCGTGCCTTGAGCCGAAGCGCGCGCGCCAACTCGCCCTCGTCATGGACCTCGACCAGCACATCCATGCTGAGCCGGTGCGCCGCATCCTCAAGCTCCGCCGCCTGATCATCCGACAGCGCGGCCATGATGAGCAGGATGCAATCGGCACCGAGCGCGCGCGCCTCGATCACCTGGAACGGATCGAGCATGAAATCCTTGCGCAGCACGGGCAGGCTCACCGCGGCCCGCGCCGCGGCAAGGAAGTGGTCTTCGCCCTGGAAATAGGGCGCATCGGTCAACACCGACAGACAGGTCGCGCCACCAGCTTCATAGGCGCGCGCGAGGCTCGGCGGGTCGAAGTCCGCGCGGATCAGGCCCTTGCTCGGCGAGGCCTTCTTCAACTCGGCGATCAGGCCGAAGCCGCCGCCCTGGGTCGCGCGCGACAGGGCTGCGGCAAAGCCGCGTGGCGGCGGGGCCGCGCGGGCCTCGGCCTCGAGCGCCGTGACGGTGCGCTCTGCCTTGCGGCGCGCGATGTGCTGCCACTTGTCGCGGCAGATCTGCGCCAGCGTGTCGCTCACGACGCGACCTCTTCCTCGGGCGGCGGCGGCGGGCGGTTGGTGATCGTGATCAGGGCCTCGAGCCCGGCGCGCGCTCGTCCCGTGTCGATCGAGCGGGCGGCGAGCGCGAGGCCCGCCTTGAGGTCAGGCGCCTTGTCGGCGATCACCAGCGCGGCCGCGGCGTTGAGCAGCACGATGTCGCGGAGCGGCCCCGGTGCGCCATCGAGCAGCGCGCGCATGTGGCGTGCGTTCTCCTCGCCGTCTGCGCCCTTGAGGTCATCAAGGTTGGCGCGCGCGAGGCCAACTTCTTCCGGCGTCACGGTGAAACGGCTGATCGCGCCGTTCTTGAGCTCGACGACGTGGCTCGGACCGGTCGTGGTCAACTCGTCCATGCCGTCATGGCCGTGGACGACCCAGACGCGCGTTGCCCCGAGATTGCGCTCCACCTCGGCCATCGGCTCGAGCCATTGCGGGCTGAACACGCCGAGCAATTGGCGCTTGGCGCCGGCGGGATTGGAGAGCGGGCCCAGCAGATTGAAGATCGTGCGTACCGCAAGCTCGACCCGCGCGGGCGCGACATGGCGGGTCGCGCCATGGTGCCTGGGTGCCATCATGAAGCCGATATTGGCGATGCGGAGAGCCTCTTCAATCAGCGCCACATCGGCATCGAGATTGACCCCGAGCGCCGCCAGCACATCGGCCGAGCCCGAGCGCGACGAGAGCGCCCGATTGCCGTGCTTCGCGACCGGCACGCCGGCGCCCGCGACCACGAGCGCCGCTGCGGTCGAGACGTTGAAGGTGCCGCGCGCGTCGCCGCCGGTGCCGCAGGTGTCGATCGCATTGCTCGGCGCCTGAACCCTGACCGCGCGCGACCTAAGCGCGAGCGCACCCCCAGTGATCTCATCGACCGTCTCACCGCGAACCCTGAGGCCCATCAGAAAGGCGCCCATCTGCGCAGGCGTTGCCTCGCCCGCCATCATGAGCGCGAAGGCGTGCTGCGCCCGCTCAGTCGAGAGGCGCTCGCCCTCCGCGATGCGGCGGAGAATGGCCTTCATGTCTTCGGTCTGGGTCATAGGGTCCGTGGGCTGGAAAAGATGCGGAACGCCGCCCGAGCAAACCGGTCGGCAGCCCCGCCGTCAAGGGTCAGCCCTTGATTCGGGGTGCCGGGCCGGACCACATAAAGGCCATGGCCGACGCGCTCCAGGACGCGACCACCCCCCAACCGGCGATGCGGCGGACGCTGACCCTCCCGATCAAGGGCATGCATTGCGCTGCCTGTGTCACGACGGTCGAGCGCGCGCTTAGCGGGGTGGCGGGCGTTGCCTCGGCCACAGTCAACCTGGCGACCGAGCGCGCCCAAGTGACGCTCGACGTTGGCTGGGCCGACCTCGCGGCGTTGAGCGGTGCCGTGGCGTCGGTCGGTTACGACGTTCGGCGCTCGAGCCACGTGTTCGAAATCGAAGGCATGACGTGTGCGACCTGCGTCGGCCGGGTCGAGCGCGCTCTGCGATCGGTGGAGGGCGTGATCTCGGCGACGGTCAACCTCGCCAGCGGCGAGGCGCGTGTGATCGCGCTCGACGGCCAGTTCGATCCGGCGCGCGCCGTGGCGGCGGTTGCGAAGGCCGGCTACCACGCCCGCCTGAAGCGTACGGCGGTTGGTCGCGCGTCCGAATGGCGGGCGCGGCTCGAGTCCGGCTCGGTTGTCCTCGCGCTCGTGCTCAGTCTGCCGCTCGTGGCCGAGATGATCGCGCACATGGCGGGCTCGCATTTTGCCTTGCCGTGGTGGCTGGCTCTTGGTCTAGCGACCATCGTGCAATTCGGCTTCGGCGCGTCGTTCTTACGTGCGGGCTTCGCCGCGCTCCGCCATGGCACCGGCAATATGGACCTGCTGGTCGCGCTCGGCACCTCGGCGGCCTTCGGCTACAGCGTCGCGCAACTGATCCAGCCGTTCGGCGATGGCGCACGCTATTTCGAGGCTTCCACGCTGGTGATTGCGCTGGTCAGGCTCGGGCGCTGGCTCGAGGCACGCGCCAAGCGGCGGGCCGGTGCGACGCTGCGTGCGCTCTACGCGCTTCGTCCTGATCAGGCGACCGTCGAGCGCGATGGAAAGGCCGTTTTCGTCCCGCTCGCCGAGCTTCAGGTGAAGGACATCGTGATCGTCCGACCGGGAGAGCGCGTTCCGGTCGATGGTACCATCGTCGAAGGCACAAGCGAGCTTGATGAGTCCTTGGTGACAGGTGAGAGCCTGCCGGTCACCAGAGACGTTGGCGCGCGCGTCGCCGCCGGCTCGATGAACGGCACCGGCCTGCTGAAAATCGAGATGATGGCGCTCGGCGCGGAATCGACCATCGCGCGGATCGCGCGCGCGGTCGAGCGCGCGCAGGCGAGCAAGCCCGCGATCCAGCGTCTGGTTGACCGCATCAGCGCGATCTTTGTGCCGATCGTGCTCGGAATCGCCATCGTCACCGTGCTGGCCTGGGGCCTCGGCGTGGGCAACTGGACCATGGGATTTGTTTCAGCCGTTTCCGTGCTGGTCATCGCCTGTCCTTGCGCGTTGGGGCTGGCGACCCCGGCGGCGTTGGTCGCCGGCACGGCGGCGGCGGCCCGCCGCGGCGTTCTCCTGCGCGATTCCGAGGCGATCGAGCAGGCTCGGCGCATCGATACCATCGTGTTTGACAAGACCGGCACGCTCACGATCGGGCGGCCAAGCGTGGTCGCCTGTATCCCGCATGGCATCAGCGAACAAGAGCTGCTCTCGCTGGCGGCCGCAGTTCAGATGGGCAGCGAACACCCGCTCGGCCGCGCCATCGCCGCGGCGGCGGCGGCCAAAGGCATCACACCGCCAAGAGCACGATTGTTTCGGGTGAAGCCGGGCAGGGGGGTCAGCGCAACGGCCGCGCACGGCTCGCTCCTCGTCGGCAGCCGGCGCTTCGTCGAAGAGTCCGGCGTCGAGACGGCCGTGCTCGTCCAACAGGCGGATCGCCTCGAGGCTGAGGGACGAACCGTGGTCTGGGTCGCCGAGCTGGCGCCGTCGCCGCGCGTGCTAGGGCTCATTGCCTGCGCTGATCAAGTGCGCGACGCCGCGCCGGTGGCGCTGGCGCGATTGAAGGCGAGGGGGTTTCGCCTGGTGCTGATCACCGGCGACAACGCATCGAGCGCGCACCGCGTGGCGCGGGCGCTCGGCATCGATGAGGTGCACGCGGGCGTGCTGCCCGAGGCAAAGTCAGCCGAAATTCTCGCCCTGCGCGACTCGGGGCGTCGAGTCGCGATGGTCGGAGACGGCATTAACGACGCGCCGGCACTCGCGGCGGCGGACCTCGGCATCGCGATCGGCAGCGGCACCGATGTCGCGATGGAGACGGCCGCCATTACGCTCATGCGCAGCGACCTCGCACTCGTCGAAGAGGCGATCGACATCGCGCGCGCGACTCGGCGGAAGATCGCCGAAAATCTTGTGTGGGCCTTCTCGTACAACGTCGTCGCGTTGCCGCTCGCCGCTGCTGGACTGCTCGGTCCGCTGATCGCTGGCGCCGCGATGGCCTTCTCAAGCGTCAGCGTCGTCAGCAACGCTCTCCTTTTGCTCCGTCGCCCGAATCGCATTAGAGCGTGACGACGGTCCATCGCGTCGCGTTGTGGACCGCTCGAACGATAAGCGAGGGGCACGGCGGCAGCGATGCAGGGCAAGCGCGCGCGATCAGTGCGGCGAAACGCGTGGAAGACTCGCCCGCTTGTTTCATCCCTGATTCGACGCTCTGCCAAACTTGCCCTCGCTCTGATCGTCACGCTCGTCATCGCAACTCAAGTGAACGCCGCGGACACCTTCGGTCCGCGCGACACCGAAGCGCAGATATCGAGCCTCGCACCCGCGTCAGCCGGATTTCCTTCCAGCTTTCCGCTTTTGTCGGCAGCCCTCCGCGTTCCTGGAATGCTGGTGCCGGACGAGCCCTGGCGGCGCTTTGCGGTGCGCGCAAAGGTCGAGCCTGGCCAGCCCGCGATTGCCATCGTGATCGATGATCTCGGCATGAGCGCGCGCGAGGTGGACAATGTGCTCGGGCTCGGCGAGCAGCTTACCCTGTCCTTCCTGCCCGATGGGGCCGATGCCCCCTGGCTCGCCCGCTATGCGCGGCGCGCCGGCCATGAGGTCCTGGTGCACGTGCCGATGGAGCCGATGCATGCGGGCCACCGGCTGGGCGCCTATGGCTTGCGGGTCAGCTATGGGGCTCAGGTCAACCGGGATCGCCTGAGCACAATTCTCGCGCGCTTCGGCGCCTATGTCGGCATCAACAACCACATGGGCAGCCGCTTCACGAGCGATACCGAATCGATGGCCCCGATCCTGACCGAATTGAAGCGTCGTGGCCTGATGTTCCTCGATTCTCGCACCACCGCCGCGACCCAGGGCAACCGCTTGGCGGCGCTGCTCGAGGTGCCCCACGCGATGCGCGACGTGTTCATCGACGCCGAACCGACGCCGGAGGCGATCAGGTATCAGCTCGCTCGGCTTGAGCGTGTGGCCCGAGAGAATGGGCTCGCGATCGCGATCGGCCACCCGCATGCCGCGACCCTGCGGGCGCTGCGGGCGTGGCTGCCTGAGGCCAAGGCCCGTGGCTTCGCCTTCGTGCCGATCAGCTATGCCGCGAGGCTCAACTGCGCCTGCTGATAGCTGCGGGCATCAATTCCTGGCCGTCGTGAACAGCGACTGGAGCCGCTGCTCGTTGATGCTGACGCCGTAGCGGCGCTCAAGCGCGGCCTGATAGGCAATCGAGAGATCATTGGCACGGCCCTGGCCAAGCGCATCGGCCAGCTGATCGATCTGATCCTTGGCGGTCGCGGGGTCGGGAACATCGCGGCTCTGCAGGAGAACGACCGCATAGCCCTCCGGCACTGGCGCAACGATCGCGCCCGGTGTATGCGGCGATTGCGCAAACAAGCGGCGGACAACATCGGCAGTCACGCCGCGTCTCTCCTCTTCGAGCACCCGCGGCAACCCCTCGAGCGCGATCACCTCGTAATTCTTCTCTTTCGCGGCGTCCGCAAGCGGCGTGCCGGCCTTGACTCGCTCGGCCAGCGCGTTGGCCGCGGCCTCAGCCATCTTCAGCCGCTCGGTGATCTGCCAGACGGTCAACACCTTGTCGCGCACGTCGGCGAACGGGCGGAGCTTCGCCTCCTCGATCGAATCGACATGGGCCATGAAGATGGTCTGGCCCGTGGTCTCCTTCAGGCCGCTGTCGCCACCTGAAGTCAGCGCGAACACGGACTCAAGGATCTCGCCGCGCTCGGCAACCTCTGCCAGCACCTCAGCATTCGCCTTGTCGAAGCCGCTGCGGTCGGTCGTGATCTTGATGGTGTCGACGCCGACCGCCTTGGCGGCCTGCTCGATATTGGCGCCGCCGGCCAGCTCATCTTCCAGTGTCTTGGAGAGGCGTCCCACGCTGTCGCCAGCGAGACGCAGCGACATCTCCGTCCTGAGCTCCTCCTTGACCTCGTCGAACGTCTTCGTCCGCGGGGCGGCAACTTCCTTGACCCGGAACAGGCTCCAGCCGAACGCGGTTTTCACCGGCGCGCTCGGTTTGTCGACCGCGAGCTCGAACACAACCGTCGCGATGTCCGCCGGCAGGCCATCTTTCGCGACGCCGTTGAGCACGTTCGTGCTGGCGCCCTTGGCCGTGAGCGCCGTGGTCAAGGCCTCGAAGGGCTGCCCCTGCTCGAGCATCGTCGCCGCTTCCTTGATCAGCGCCTCCTCGGGCGCCTGCAGCTGCTCGATGGTGCGAAGCTCGGGCAGGTTGAATTCGGCCGCGCGCTCGTCGTATTCGGCCTTCAGATCCTCATCGCTCAGCTCGATTGTGTCGACGAGGGCCTCGGGCGTCAGGCGCAGCACGGTCGCGGTTCGGTATTCCGGCGCTGTGAAACGCTCGGCATTGTCCTTGTGGAAGGCCTCGAGCGTGGCTTGGTCGGGCTCCGCGATCGGCGTCGCGTCATCGCGCGGGACGATCACCGAAAGCGCGTTTCGCGTCTCGCCGCGCGCCCGATAGAGCGCCTCGGCGAAGGCGCGCGGCGCCGGGCGCTCGCCCAACACCGCGCCCAATACCTGTTCGCGGCTCAGATCATTCCGCACCGCCGTCTCGTAGCTGTCGGCATTCATGCGGCTATTGCTCAGCGCTCGGTCATATTGCTTGCGATCAAATTCGCCGGCTTCGTTTTGAAACGCCGGCTGAGTCACGATCTCTTCGCGCACCCTGTCGTCGGTGACCGCGATGCCGAGGCTCTTCGCCTCCTGCTGGATCAGACTCATGCCGACCAGGCGCACGAGGGTCTGGAGGTGCAGGCCCTGGCGGGTGGCGTCTTCCGCGGTCAGGCCCGGATTGCGCGCCTGCAGGCGGCTCAGGTCACGCTGGAAGTCCTCCTGAAGCCGGCGCCCGCTGATGCCTTCCTCGCCCACGCGCGCGACATCGTCCTGGCTGGTCGTCGCGGACTGGCTCAGCATGTCGCCGATGCCCCAGGCGGCGAAGGCGATCACCAGGACGATGATGATGCCCCGGCTCGTCCAGGAGCGCATGAAGTCTCTCGCGTTCACGGCCCAACCTCTTGAGATCAATGGCGCCGACGCGCCGACGTGGCGGCGATCCTAGGCGGGGCGGGGCGGGGCAGCAACCGGCGTCTCCCCAGGGCGGCGGCGTCTGGCAGGCACCTTGGTTGCCGTGATAGAACGCGCGCGCCTCACAATCGCCGGTTGGAGCAGCCTCACAGGTCGTCCAATGACAGCATTGCGCGGAAACCGCCTGATCGTGGCCAATTGGAAGATGAACGGCCTGCGCCGCGATGGCCTCGACCGGGCCCGGACGCTCGTGGTCCGCGCGAGCGCTACCCCGCCCAAGGGCTGCGAGATCGTTCTGTGCCCGCCATCGACGCTTTTGCACGAGATTCGCGGTGCACTCGACGGCAGCGCGGTGCAGCTCGGCGCACAGGATTGTCATCAGGCCACGCACGGCGCCTTCACCGGCGACGTCAGTGCGGCGATGCTGGCGGATGTCGGCTGCCGCTATGTCATTGTCGGCCACTCCGAGCGGCGCGCCGGCCATGCCGAGCGGGACGCCGACGTCGCGGCCAAGGCCCTTGCCGCCGTGAGTGCCGGCCTGACCCCCATCATCTGCGTGGGCGAACGACGCGAGGAGCGGGATTCCGGCCAGGCGTTAACCGTGATCGAGGCCCAGGTGCGGGCCTCCGTGCCGAGCTCGCTCACTTTGCCTTTTGTGCTCGCTTATGAGCCGATTTGGGCGATCGGCAGCGGGCGCACGCCGACCACGGCAGAGATTGAGGCGGTGCACGCCCTGGTTTGGCGGGTGCTGAATGACCACTTTTCAGGCACCATGCCGGACGTCCGCGTGCTATATGGCGGCTCCGTCGGCGCCAAGAACGCGCCGGAGCTGCTAGCGATCAGGGGCGTCCATGGCGCGCTGGTCGGTGGCGCCAGCCTGTCGGTCGAGGATTTCTGGGCGATCTGCGCGGCGGCGGGTCGCCTGGATGTGGCCGCCTAACGCTTGAGGGATTCGTGGAGACCGTACTTCTCGTCATTCTCGTCATCATCGCGCTCGCGCTGATCGCGGTCGTTCTGGTCCAGCGCAGCGAAGGCGGCGCGCTCGGCATGGGCGGCGGCCCCGGCGGGCTGTTCTCGGCCCGTGGCTCGGCCAATCTGTTGACCCGGATCACCGCCGGCCTCGCGGCCGCGTTCATGATTCTCAGCCTGGTGCTGGTCATCATCGAAGGCAGCGGCAGCCGGAATCGGTCGGTGATGGATGCGCCGCTGGCGACCGACGTCGCCACACCGCCGACGGCCGATGATGCCGCGATCGATACGGATCCGGCGGACACGGGCGAGCGGGTGCCGGTTGGGGCGACCGAGGGCGGGGCGGGTGAGACCTTCACGCCGGGCGAGGCGAGCGCGCCGAAGCCCGCTGGCGAGTCGGGCGCGCCCAAGCCGGAGAATCAAGAATCGACGATCCCGCAATCCGAGTAGCCGGCGGGCGACTCGCGGGTCCGCCAGGGGCCGATCGAAATGCCACGCGCCGTCCTTTGGGGGCGCGCGCCCGTCTGCTATATTAGGCGTCCATGGTGCGCTACATCTTCATCACCGGCGGCGTGGTCTCCTCGCTCGGCAAGGGGCTCTCGTCCGCAGCCCTCGGGGCCTTGCTTCAGGCCCGCGGCTTCACCGTCAGACTTCGCAAGTTCGATCCCTATCTGAACGTCGATCCGGGCACGATGAGCCCGTATCAGCACGGCGAGGTCTATGTCACCGACGACGGCGCCGAGACCGACCTCGACCTCGGCCACTATGAGCGTTTCACCGGCGTGCCGGCGCGCAAGGTCGATTCGACCACCGCGGGACGCATCTACCAGACCGTGATCGCCAAGGAGCGGCGCGGCGACTATCTCGGTGGCACCGTCCAGGTCATCCCGCACGTCACCGACGCGATCCGCGATGCCATCCTCGCTGACACGGACGGCACCGACTTCGTGCTGGTCGAGATCGGCGGCACGGTCGGCGACATCGAGGGCCTGCCATTCTTCGAGGCGATCCGTCAGCTCGGCTATGAGCTCGGGCCCGAGCGCACTATGTTTATCCATTTGACCTTGGTGCCGTTCATCCCCTCGGCCGGCGAGCTCAAGACCAAGCCGACCCAGCATTCGGTCAAGGAGCTGCGCAGCATCGGCATTCAGCCGGATTTGATTCTATGCCGCAGCGACCGGCCATTCCCATCATCCGAGCGGCGCAAGATCGCGCTGTTCTGCAATGTCTCGGTCAATCAGGTGATCCCGGCGATCGACGTCGACACGATCTATCAGGTGCCGATCGCCTATCACGAGCAGGGCTTCGATACCGAGGTCCTGAAGCACTTCGAGCTGGCCGATCGGCGTGAACCCGATTTGTCCCGCTGGCATGAGATTGTGCGGCGCGTGCGCCAGCCGGAGGGCGAGGTTTCGATCGCCGTCGTCGGCAAGTACACCGGCCTGCAGGACGCCTACAAGTCGCTCGCCGAGGCGCTCACCCATGGCGGCATCGCGAACAATGTGCGCGTCGACATGCAGTGGATCGACTCCCAGGTGTTCGAGAGCGAGGTGCCGGCACAGCATCTCGAAAACGTGCACGGCATTCTGGTGCCGGGCGGCTTCGGCGGACGCGGCGTCAGCGGTAAGATCGAGGCTGTGCGCTTCGCGCGCACAAGGCGCGTGCCCTATTTCGGCATCTGCTTCGGCATGCAGATGGCGGTGATCGAAACCGCGCGCAATCTGGCGGGTCTGCCGGGCGCAAGCTCGACCGAGTTCGGGCCTTGCCAGGACCCCGTGGTCGGCCTGCTCACCGAGTGGACGCGCGGCAACGAGGTTGAGCGGCGGAAGGCGGGCGACAATCTCGGCGGCACCATGCGGCTCGGCGCCTATGACGCGAGGCTGGCCGAAGGCAGCCGGGTACGCGCGATCTATGGCCAGGAACGCATCAGCGAACGCCATCGCCATCGCTACGAGGTCAACATCAATTATCGCGAGCGCCTCGATGAGGCCGGGCTCCGTGTCGTCGGCGTTTCGCCGGACGGAGAGCTGCCCGAGATCATCGAGCGCGACGACCATCCGTGGTTCGTCGGCGTGCAGTTTCATCCTGAGTTGAAATCGAAGCCGTTCGAACCGCACCCGCTGTTCGCCTCGTTCATCGAGGCGGCCGTCGCACAATCGCGGCTGGTGTGATGCAACTTCCCGGGCAATTGCCAACACCCCCCACCCTGACCCTCCCCCTCAAGGGGGGAGGGAAAGAAAAAAGCGCAACGCCTCTTCATTTTCCTCCCTCCCCCTCGATGGGCGAGGGCAGGGGTGGGGGTGAGCGGGGACTTCGGGCATTGTGAATCGCCGGATGAGCGATGCAAAGACGCGCCGGGTTCGCATCGGCGGTTTCGAGGTCG
This sequence comes from Alphaproteobacteria bacterium, assembly GCA_016869195.1. GTDB lineage: Bacteria > Pseudomonadota > Alphaproteobacteria > UBA828 > UBA828 > SHWC01. Next base: position 19,321 of record VGET01000006.1, read on the forward strand.
GCAATGATTCGCCGCTGGCGCTGATCGCGGGTCCGTGCGCCATCGAGAGCCGCGCGCATGCACTCGAAGTGGCGGGCGCGCTGGTCGAGATCTGCGCCGCGCGCAAGCTGCCGCTGATCTACAAATCATCGTTCGACAAGGCCAATCGCACGAGCCTGACCAGCGCGCGCGGCGTCGGCATCGATGACGGCCTGCCGATCCTGGCCGACGTGCGCGAGCGCTATGGCTGTCCGGTGATCACCGACGTGCACGCGCCGGAGCAATGCGCGCGCGCGGCGCAGGCGGTCGACGTCTTGCAGATTCCGGCGTTTCTCTGCCGGCAGACCGATCTGCTGGTTGCCGCGGCCGAGACGAAGCGGCCGGTGAACGTGAAGAAAGGGCAATTCCTCGCGCCCTGGGATATGGCGAACGTGGTCGCCAAGCTCGACGCATGCGGCAATCCCAACACGCTGCTCTGCGAGCGCGGCGCGAGCTTCGGCTACAACACGCTTGTGTCAGACATGCGCTCGATCCCGATCATGGCGCGCACCGGTTGCCCGATCGTGTTCGACGCGACGCACTCGGTGCAGCAGCCGGGCGGGCAGGGGACGACGAGCGGTGGTCAGCGCGAATTCGTGCCGGTACTGGCGCGCGCCGCTGTGTCGATCGGCGTCGCGGCCGTGTTCATGGAGACACATCCGGACCCGGACAAGGCGCCCTCAGATGGCCCCAATATGGTGCCACTCAAGGAGCTGCCGGCGCTCCTCGACACGCTGATCGCGTTCGACCGGCTGGCGAAGGCGGCGGGTCGCCCAAACGCGCGCTGAGCTGACCCGCCGGGTCGCCCTAAGACTTACGCCGCCTGTTTCCAATGCGGCGGGAAGGCGCGGTCGTAGCCGGTTTGCTTCTCGATCCGCTCTTTCCACTGCTTGAGTGCGGGATAGCGTCTGCCAAATTCGTCGAAGCCGAGGTTGAGCGGCTTCACGTCGTCCCGCCCGCCGCAGCGCGCCAATAGGCCGAGGACGGGGTAGACCCAGCAATCGGCCGCAGAGGGCGCCGAACCCGCCAACCAATCCTGGCTCGAAAGAATTTTTGAGATTCGATCGATCTCGACCTTGGCGGCGTCAGCGGAGGCCCTGACCTCGGCCATTTTCTGGTCGAGGCCGCCGAAGAGAATCGGCACGACTACGCCGAACACGGGCTGCTCGAGGTAGTAGGTGCACTCGGAAATCTGGCGCCAGATTTGCCCGCTCTCAGCCGGCGTACGGCCGAACAGCGCGGGCTCGGGATGCTTCTTCTCCAGGTACTGCATGATCGCGATGGTCTCATAGAGCGTGACGTCACCATCCTTCATGACCGGCACTTTGCCGCGGGGGTTCATCGCGAGGAAATTCGGCGCCTTGTGATCGCCCTTGGAGAACTCGATTAGCTTCGACGCATAGGGAATTTTCTTCCATTCGAGCGCAAGCAGCGCACGCCACGCAAACGGTGAGCCGCTGCTTCTTCGAACCGCATGGCGAGGTAGCGACGGAAATGGCGGAGCTGCTGCTCGATGAGGGCGACGTCGCCATGGGCGCGCGCCAGCAGGATCGAGCCCTGCAACACCGTGAGCCCGTGCTGGGCGAGGCCGCGCGGGTCCAGATCGGAGCTTGGTGCCCGCGCATCCTTCGCCGCCCGGATCAACGCCTCGAAGTGGTCGACCCAGCGCGCGAAGGATGACGCGCAGGACTGCCGCAACGTTTCGTTGGTCGGCGCGAGCTCCTGCGTGAAGATGCCGACAAGGCAGCCGGGTGGTCCCAAACGGCTCAGCTCGATCGCGCAATCAATGAGGCCGAGCGCGCGCTCAACCGGATCTTCGATCTTCAGATAGGCGCCATTGCCAAAGGCCTGCTCGCCCATCGCCATCCAATGTTCGAGGGCGGCGCGCCCCAGCGCCTCCTTGTCGTCGAAATAGTGGAAGAGCGCGCCCTTGCTGACGCGGGATTGGGCGCAGACGTCGTCCAGACTGGTCGCGGTGTAGCCCTGGCGCAGGAAGAGGCCGGTCGCAGCCTCGACCAGCGCGTCACGGGTTTTGGGTCTTGTCTTGCGCGGTGACATACCGACTAGACGGTATGTTATTCACCTCTGCCTGTCAACCGGGGCGAGACTCGTCCATGCGGCGTCCAGGAGTTCACCGGTTGGAGGGGTTCGAACGCGAAATTGCGTCGACCCGTCCGATGGATGTGTGAAATCTCCAACATCCTGCTATAGCAATCTGATTCATCCGAATCGCACCGGGTGCGACATGAGCATTGATCCGCTTTCGATCACCGATATCCATGCCCGCGAGATTCTCGACAGTCGCGGCAGCCCGACCGTCGAGGTCGAAGTCACGCTGGCGAACGGCACAATGGGGCGTGCCGCGGTGCCGTCGGGCGCCTCGACCGGCGCGCACGAGGCCGTTGAGCTCAGAGATGGCGACAAGGCGCGCTATGGCGGCAAGGGCGTGCGCAACGCCTGTCGCACGGTCGAGCAGGAAATCTTCCCGACGCTCTCCGGGCTCAGCGTGATGCGGCAGGCCGATATCGATGCCGCTCTCATCGCGCTAGATGGCACACCAAACAAGGCTCGCCTCGGCGCCAACGCGATCTTGGGCGTGAGCCTCGCGGTTGCGCATGCTGCGGCCAAGGGGCTTGGCATTCCGCTCTATCGCCATGTCGGTGGCGTCAATGCGCGCGTGCTGCCGGTGCCCATGATGAACATCCTGAATGGCGGCGCGCACGCCGACAACGCGATCGACATTCAGGAGTTCATGATCATGCCGGTCGGCGCACCAACGCTGGCCGATGCCGTGCGCATGGGGGCCGAGATCTTCCAGGTCTTGAAGCGGCTCCTGAAGGATGCAGGCCACAGCACGAACGTCGGCGATGAAGGTGGCTTCGCACCCAACCTCAAAGGCGCCGAAGAGCCGATCGGCTTCATCCTGCGCGCGATCGAGGCAGCCGGCTATCGCCCGGGCGAACAGGTGGCACTCGCGCTCGACGTTGCTGCGACCGAGCTGTATCGCGACGGCACCTATCACCTTGAAGGCGAGAACAAGCGGCTCGATGCCGGCGGCCTCGCGCGCCTCTATGAGAGCCTGATCAACCGCTACCCGATTCTGTCCATCGAGGACGGGCTGGCGGAGGATGATTGGGCCGGCTGGCGCGCGCTGACGGACTTGATCGGCCGACGCGTGCGACTGGTCGGCGACGACCTCTTCGTGACCAATGTGACGCGGCTCGAGCGCGGCATCGCCGAGGGCTGCGCCAACTCGATCCTGGTCAAGGTCAATCAGATCGGAACGCTGAGCGAGACACTCGATGCGGTCGGGCGGGCGCAGAAGGCGGGTTACGCCGCGGTGATGTCCCATCGCTCGGGCGAGACCGAGGACACGACGATCGCCGACCTCTCGGTGGCAAGCAATTGCGGGCTGATCAAGACGGGCTCGGTCGCGCGCGCCGACCGCACCGCCAAGTACAACCAACTCATTCGGATCGAGGAAGCGCTGGGTACGAGTGCGCGCTATGCGGGGCGTAGCATTGCCGTGTCATCTGGTAGTTGATGCGACTCGGCACCGCTACTGGTGCGACTCGGCATTGACAGACGCGACTCGGGTGTGATTCGCTCGACCCATGCTCGCACTCGCCCGTGAGTTTCGCTTCCGCGCTCGGCATCTCGTCTTTCCGATGCTCGGCGTGCTGCTGATGCTCTATTTCGGATACCACGCGGTCCAGGGTGATCGCGGCCTCCTCGCCTTGATGAAACGCTCGAACGATGTCGAGGAGGCTCGCTCCCGAGTCGCCGCACTTCGGGCCGAGCATGAGGCGATCGAGCACAAGGTGGCACGGCTCAAGCCGGAAAGCCTCGACCTCGACCTGCTCGATGAGCGCGCGCGCGCAATCCTCAATCTTTCCGCCCCTGACGAGGTCGTGTTGATCGAGCGCCCTGACGCGCGCTGATCACCGTCGCGCACGAATCTTGAACTTTCTGTTGGCATGCTAACGCTGGGCGGGCGAATTGTTGCCGCCCTGGGGCTTTCCTTGTAGCTTGCCCGGGGGCGCATCAGCGCTCGGTCATCGAACAATGGGGGGGACGATGGCGGTAGCGGCGAAGAAGAAGGATAAGCCTGGCGGCACGCCGGAGCCGACCCGTGACGATCTCCTCGGCTATTACCGTCAAATGCTCCTGCTTCGTCGCTTCGAGGAAAAAGCCGGCCAGATGTATGGCATGGGCCTGATCGGAGGGTTCTGCCACCTCTATATCGGGCAGGAGGCGGTCGCGACCGGAATCCACGCCGCGCTCGGCCAAGGTGATTCGGTGATCACCGGCTATCGCTGTCACGCCCACCTGATTCTTGCCGGCAGCGACCCCAAGGCGGTCATGGCCGAGCTCACGGGGCGTGCGGGCGGGGTCTCCAAGGGCAAGGGCGGCTCAATGCACATGTTTTCGGAGAAGGGGCACTTCTTCGGTGGGCATGGCATCGTCGGCGCGCAGGTGGCACTCGGCGCCGGCCTCGCCTTCGCCAATTGGTATCGCGGCAATGATCGCGTCGCGGTCGCCTATTTCGGCGATGGCGCGTCCAATCAGGGCCAGGTGTTCGAATCCTTCAACATGGCGGCGCTGTGGAAGCTGCCCGCGATCTTCGTGATCGAGAACAATCAGTACGCGATGGGCACCTCGACCGCGCGGCACGCGGCGATCCGCGAGCTCTATCGGCGCGGCGAGGCGTTCGGCATGGATGGCCGCCAGGTTGACGGCATGGACGTGATCGCGGTGCGGGCCGCTGCCGAGGATGCGGTGGCACATTGCCGCAGCGGCGCCGGGCCGATCGTGCTTGAGATGATGACCTACCGTTATCGCGGCCACTCGATGTCCGACCCCGCGAAATATCGGAGCAAGGAAGAGGTCGCCCGCGTGCGCGCCGAGCGCGACCCGATCGAGCGGCTGCGCGATCACCTGGTCGAGAACAAGTTTGCCGATGACGAGCTGTTCAAGGAAATCGACAAGGAGATCAAGGCGATCGTGAACGAGGCCGCCGAGTTCGCACAGAACAGCCCGGAGCCTGACCCGTCAGAGCTCTACACAGACATACACGTGAACTAGGCCGAGAGAGCGGGGAGCAACAGACATGCCGGTTCAGACCGTGCGCGAGGCCTTGCGAGATGCCATGGCCGAGGAGATGCGCGCCAGTCCCGATGTCTTTCTGATGGGCGAGGAGGTCGCCGAATATCAGGGCGCCTACAAGGTAAGCCAGGGCCTGTTGCAGGAGTTCGGGCCCAAGCGCGTGATCGACACACCGATCACCGAGATGGGCTTTGCCGGCATCGGCTCGGGCGCGGCGATGCTCGGGCTGCGGCCGATCGTCGAGTTCATGACTTTCAACTTCGCCATGCAGGCGATCGATCACATCCTGAACTCGGCGGCCAAGACGCTCTACATGTCGGGCGGCGAGATCAAATGCCCGATCGTGTTTCGCGGGCCAAATGGCGCCGCGTCGCGCGTCGCCGCGCAGCACTCGCAGTGCTATGCCAGCTGGTATGGCCATGTGCCGGGCCTCAAGGTGGTCTCGCCCTATTCGGCGGCGGACGCGAAGGGGCTCCTGAAATCCGCGATCCGCGATCCGAACCCGGTGGTGTTTCTGGAGAACGAGCTGCTTTACGGCCAGAGCTCGGAAGTGCCCGAGGGCGCCGATGTCACCGTGCCGATCGGCAAGGCGAGCATCGTGCGCCAGGGTAGGGACGTGACGGTCGTCGCGTTCTCGATCATGGTCGGCAAGGCGCTGCAGGCGGCCGAGAAGCTCGCGGCGGACGGCATTGAGATCGAGGTCATCGATCTCCGCACCATCCGACCCCTGGATACCGAGACCGTGATCGCCTCGCTCAAGCGCACGAACCGGCTGGTCTGCTGCGAAGAAGGTTGGCCCTTTGCCGGCATCAGCGCGGAGATTGCGATGGTGGTGATGGAGCAGGCGTTCGACGATCTGGACGCGCCGGTGATGCGCGTCACGGGGAAGGACGTGCCACTGCCTTATGCCGCCAATCTCGAGAAATTAGCCTTGCCGCAGATCGACGACATCGTCACCGCGGTCAAGGCCGTCTGCAACAAGGGTTGATCGGAAGCGACTTCGACGCTGAGCGCGGCCTCGCGCCGGCGTAGGAACGTTCGGGGGGGAACCACCATGGCTGTTCGCGTGCTGATGCCGGCGCTGTCGCCGACCATGACCGAGGGCAACATCGCCCGCTGGCTCAAGAAGGAAGGCGACAAGATCAAGTCGGGTGACATTCTCGCCGAGATCGAGACCGACAAGGCGACCATGGAGGTCGAGGCGGTCGACGAGGGCGTGCTCGGCAAGATCGTGGTGCCGGACGGAAGCCAGGGCGTGAAGGTCAACACGGTCATTGCCGTCATCCTTGACGATGGCGAGGATAAATCCGCCATCGACAAGATGCTGGCGGGTGGTGCCGCACCGGCGCCGGCCGCTGCGGCCACGCCGGCTCCGACTCCCGCTGCCGCAGCGGCCCCGGCCCCGGCCCCAAGCTCGGCGCCAGCCGCCGCCGCACCGGCTGCCGCGCCGCAAGGCCGCATCTTTGCGAGCCCGCTGGCGAAGCGCATGGCCGAGCAGGGCGGTGTCAACCTTGCGGCGGTCAAGGGCAGCGGGCCGCATGGCCGCATCGTCAAGGCCGATATCGAGGCGGCGATCGCCGGCGGTGCAGCCGCGCCCGCCGCGGCCCCTGTCGCGATGGCGGCCGCTGCGCCTGTTGCGGCTGCTGCGGCGTCTACAGTTGCGGGCGCGGGCTACGACGACGTTGCCGCGAGCAACATGCGCAAGGTGGTCGCAAAGCGCCTGCAGGAGTCCAAACAGCAGGTTCCGCACTTCTATCTCACGGTCGACTGCGAGATCGACCGGCTGCTCGAGATCCGCAAGGAGCTGAACGCGAAGTCGGACAAGGCGAAGCTCTCGGTCAACGATCTGGTCATCCGCTGCGCGGCGCTCGCGCTCTGGAAGATGCCGAAGGTCAATGCCGCCTGGATCGACGGCGTGATCCGCACCCATCATTCGGTCGATATCTCGGTCGCGGTCGCGATCGAGGATGGCCTGATCACGCCGATCATCAAAGGCGCGGAACGCAAGACCGTGTTTGCCATCTCGGACGAGATGAAGAGTCTCGCCAGCCGCGCGCGCGAGAAGCCGATGAAGCTGAAGCCCGAGGAATTCCAGGGCGGCACCTTCTCGATCTCCAATCTCGGCATGTTCGGCGTCAAGCACTTCGAGGCGATCATCAACCCACCCCAGGCCTGCATCCTGGCGGTTGGTGCCGGCGAGCAGCGCGCGGTGGTGAAGAACGGCGCGCTCGCGATCGCGACCGTCATGTCGTGCACGCTTTCGGTTGATCACCGCGTGGTCGACGGCGCGCTCGGCGCCGAGTGGCTCAAGGTGTTCAAGGCCCTGATCGAAGACCCGCCGGCGGTGTTGCTTTAGACCACTGTTCCATCGCCTCATCCTTCGACAAGCTCAGGATGAGGCTCGCTCAAAGGCCCTCATGCTGAGCAGGTCGAAGCACGAGGGCCTTAACACGAGACCAAGCTCCGAGCCACAACGAGGGAACCCATGGCCGATACCAGCTTCGATGTCGTCGTTGTTGGCGGTGGACCGGGCGGCTACGTCACGGCGATCCGCGCGGCCCAGCTCGGCCTCAAAACAGCCTGTGTCGAGCGTGAGCACCTGGGCGGCATTTGTCTCAACTGGGGCTGCATTCCGACCAAGGCGCTGCTTCGCGTGTCGGAGATCAAGCACATCGTCGATCATCTCGGCGACTACGGCATGTCGGCGACCGGCGTGCAGGTGGATCTCGCCAAGGTGGTGAAGCGCTCGCGCAATGTCGCAAGCCAGCTCTCCAAGGGCGTCGCGCACCTCCTGAAGAAGAACAAGGTCACGGTGTTCGATGGTCACGGCAAGCTCGCCGGTGCCGGCAAGCTCGAGGTCACCAAGGACGGCAAGGCGGTCGCGACCCTGAGCGCCAAGCACATCATACTGGCGACCGGCGCGCGCGCGCGTTCTCTGCCGGGCCTCGAGCCCGATGGCAAGCTGGTCTGGACCTACAAGGAAGCGATGGTGCCAGAGGGCATGCCGAAATCGCTGCTGGTCATCGGCTCGGGCGCGATCGGCATCGAGTTCGCGAGCTTCTATAAGGATCTCGGCGCCGACGTCACGGTGGTCGAGGTGCTGCCGCGCGTGTTGCCGGTCGAAGACGAGGACATTTCCGCCTTCGCCAAGAAGTCGTTCGAAGAGCAGGGCATGAAGATCCACGTCGACACCACGGTGAAGGCGCTCAAGAAGGGCGCCAACAAAGTGACCGCGACGCTCGAGGCCAAGGGCGGCAAGGTCACCGAGATCACGGTCGATCGGGTGATCCTCGCCGTCGGCATCGTCGGCAATGTCGAGAACCTCGGCCTCGAAGGCACCAAGGTGAAGGTCGAGAAGGCGCATGTCATGATCGACAAATGGGGCGCGACGGGTGAGCCCGGCGTCTACGCCATTGGCGATCTCGCCGGTCCACCCTGGCTCGCGCACAAGGCGAGCCACGAGGGCGTGATCGTGGTCGAGAAGATCGCGGGCGTGCAGGGCCTGCACCCGCTCGACACCTCGAAGATCCCCGGCTGCACCTATTGCCGCCCGCAGGTCGCTTCGGTCGGGCTCACGGAGAAGGCCGCGCGCGACAAGGGCTATCAGGTGAAGGTCGGCAAGTTCCCGTTCATGGGCAATGGCAAGGCGATCGCGCTTGGCGAGCCCAAGGGCCTGGTCAAGACCGTGTTCGACGCCAAGACCGGCGAGCTCTTGGGCGCGCACATGATCGGCGCCGAGGTTACTGAGCTGATTCAGGGCTATGCGGTCGCGCGCACGATGGAGGGCACCGAGGCCGATCTGATGCACACGGTGTTCCCGCACCCGACCCTCTCGGAAATGATGCACGAGGCGGTGCTTGACGCCTACGGTCGGGCGATCCACTTCTAGGTCGACGTGGGCGGGCATCAAGTTCAGCTCAGCCTTGGGTTGCCTGGAGGCGTGACGCCTGATGAGCGACGAGAACGTAGCGCCAATCGTTAAGCGGCCGGAGCGCCTGCCCAAGCCGCCCTGGCTTCGCGTCAAGGCACCGACCTCGCCCGCGCACGCCGAGACCCGAGCGCTCATGCGCGAGCACCGGTTAAATACGGTGTGCGAGGAGGCGGCCTGCCCCAACATCGGCGAGTGCTGGGCCAAGGGTCATGCAACCGTCATGATCCTGGGCTCGGTCTGCACCCGCGCCTGCACCTTCTGCAATGTCAAGACCGGCCTGCCCGACCGGCTCGATCCGCATGAGCCGGAGGAGGTGGCGAAGGCGGTCGCCGGACTCGGGCTCGAGCATGTCGTGATCACCTCGGTCGACCGCGACGACCTCGACGACGGCGGCGCAGGACATTTCTGCCGCGTGATCGAGCGGCTGCGGGCGACCGCGCCCAACACGACGATCGAAATCCTGACGCCCGACTGGCGCAACAAGGATGGCGCGCTCGAAGTGGTCGTGAAGGCGAGGCCCGACGTCTACAACCACAATCTCGAGACGGTACCGCGCCTCTATACCGAGGTGCGCCCCGGCGCGCGCTATTTCCTCTCGCTGAATCTCCTGGCGCGGGTGAAGCAGCTCGATCCGTCCATCTTCACCAAGTCCGGCATCATGGTCGGGCTCGGCGAGGAGCGGCGCGAGGTGCTCCAGGTGATGGACGACCTTCGGAGCGCCGATGTCGACTTCCTGACCATCGGCCAATATCTCCAGCCGACGCCGCGGCACCACGCGGTCGACCGCTATGTCACGCCAGATGAGTTCGATGAGTACAAGCGCCTCGCTTATGCCAAGGGTTTCCTCATGGTCTCGGCCTCGCCGTTGACCCGTTCGTCCTATCATGCGGGCGATGACTTCCGTCGCCTGCGCGCCGCGCGCGAAGCCAAGCTCGCGGCCTCACCGTAAGAACCTCAAGGGGGCGCGGTCATGCCCCGACACGCCGAAACCAAGCTCCTGCCATACTCCGTCGAGCAGATGTTCGATCTGGTTGCGGCGGTCGAGCGCTATCCAGAGTTTCTGCCCTGGTGCCTCGGCTCGCGCATCATCAAGCGCGAGGCAGCCGAGGTGCATGCGGATCTTCTGATCGGCTTCAAGATGTTCCGGGAGCGCTGGCAATCGCGCATCGTCATGGCGCGCCCGGAGACGATCGACGTGCACTATGTCGATGGGCCATTCCGCCACCTCGACAATCGCTGGCGCTTCGAGCGCAGGCCCGAAGGCTGCGCCATCGATTTCTATGTCGACTTCGAGTTCCGCTCGCGAATCCTAGGCAAAGTCATGAGCGGCCTCTTCGGCGAGGCGGTGCACCGCATGGTGCGCGCCTTCGAAACGCGGGCGCACCAGATCTACGGCAAGGAGAGCCGGGCGAGCGCCTTGCCGTCGGGGCTTGTTTGATGGCCGCGCTCGCTGAGACAGTGACGCGCAACGCGCGACCTTCACTGGGTGTTGATCAAGACGGTGCGCTCGTCCGCTCGATTGTGCGCGATGCCGCGCGGCGCTACGCCGCGACCCGCCGCGCGAAGGTCGATGAGTTCGTCGAGCGCCAGTTCTCACTCGCAGGCGCGCTTGAGCTGAACCGTCGAGCGCTCGGATGGGATCTCGCGCGCGCGCCGGTCAACATTGCGCTCTCGGGGCCGGACCTGGCACGGCGCGTATTGGCCAAGGGCGCCGGAAAGCTTGGCCTGTCTGATCTGTCGCGCACGCTGGCCGACAAGCCGCTCGTGCTCGAGACCGCGGTGGCGCGCGAGCTCGAATATCGTCTGTTCACGGAACTGCTCGAGCTTCCCTATGAGGGCGATGACGGGCGCAACGCGACGCGCGATGCCTTCGCCGATGAGGTGCTCGGGGATGCACGGCTTGAGTTGCTCGGGCGCGACATACCGGCCGACGCAATGAGCCAGGCCCGCCGTGCGATCGAGGCGTCGGTCGACAGCTACAGCGCGACACGCATTGCCGCGGCTGACCTCGCGAGCGGTCTTGTTTCGGCCAGCATCGGTGCGGTCGCCCTGCACAAGCTGACGCCGGGCGCGCTCTCGCTCGGACCGGTCGCGGCGCACGCGCTCATTCAACATGCGGCGCTCACGACATTTCCGCTCGGCACGACGATCGGCGGCGCCTGGTACGGCGTGTTCCCGGTCAGCGCACCGGTTGCGCTGAGCATCGCGGTGACCGGCGGCATCGCAGCCGGGCTCGCGGTCTTCAGCGCGCTCTCGGGCGTCATTACCGATCCGATCCAGAACAAACTGGGCCTGCACCGGCGGCGGCTCTTGAAATTGATCGATGCGGTCGAGGCCGCCTTGAGCGGTGAAGACAAGCGCTTCAGCGCCCACGATCAGGTGGTCGCGCGCGTGTTTGACGTGGTCGACGCATTGACGACCCTGCGCACAGCGACCAAAGGCTAGGCCACGCTAACGGCCGGCAGCGCGCAGCAAGTGAGTTCGGGTGGCGGTGAGGACGCCCGAAAGCGCTATCGCGCCTTGGCCGGCCAGAAACTCCTGGCGCAGGCCTTCCGCATCGCTGGCGTCAGAGCGTGATCCGGGCCCTGCGACCATCTGAATGACCGTCGACAGGTCGGGCTCCAAATACATGCAGCTGAAGACCTCTTCGGTAGCGCTCAAGAAGCAGCGCACCGGCACGACAGTGTGGTCGACCGTCTCAATAGTGATGTCTGTAACAGCGTTCAGCCCTTCCTTGTCCTCTACCATCATGTCGAACTGCGATTCGTAGTAGACCTCAGCGTGCGCCGCCGTGGCGAAGATCAGGTAATACACCGCAGCATCGCAGAACGCCTCGCCCGGGCCTTCGAAGGCCGCGGCAACGCCGGCGACGATACCGCTTTGAGTCGCTTCCTCAGGTAGCTTTCCGTCCGACGTCGTCTCAAGGTGGCGGTATCCGTGGCGCAGCTGGCTCTGATCAAACGGCGTCTCGACAAGGGCGCGCGCGAGCACATTCGCATTGTCGGCGGCGGCAGGGTGCAGCAGCAGTAAGCCGAGCGCAAAACCCAATGCCAACGCACCGAACCAACGACCGCATGCCGAAATGCCCCTCTGCTCAACGACGCCGATGCTCATGAGTCCTCTCCGAGGTCGTGCAGAAGTGTGTCGGGCCACTTCACACGCGCAGTGCATCGCCGGCTGTAACGGCGATCACTGATGCTCGGTTCCGTGTTGGTCTCGGCCGGCGGCTTGTTGGATGAGTTCGAACGCGCGAGCGACCGTTGCGAGGCGCACGGCCGATCGATCCCCCGCAAACACCTGTCGCACGTGTACCGTGGGGGCGCCTCGGCGGGCACAGCCGAAATGGACGAGGCCGACCGGTTTGGATGCGGTGCCGCCGCCGGGGCCGGCAACCCCTGTCACCGCGATGGCGATATCCGCATTGGAGTGGGCGAGGGCACCCTCGGCCATCGCGCGGGCAACCGGCTCGCTGACCGCGCCGTGCGCGGCGATCAGCGCGGAGGGAACGCCGAGCATCTCTGCCTTTGCCGCGTTGGAATAGGTGATGAACCCGCGGTCCACCACGTCCGATGAACCCGCGATCTCGGTGAGGCAGCCGACGATGAGGCCGCCGGTGCAGGACTCGGCCGTGGCCAATTTGAGCCGGCGCGCTCGGCACAGCGCGAGCAGTTCTTCGGCCTGTCGGCAGAGGGCGACGGGGAGGTTTGTCACGGCGGAATCCAGATCCAGACGTTCCAGGTGAGAATGGCGGCAAGCGCGCCGGCCAGTAGATCGTCCGACATGACACCGAGGCCGCCTTTGACCCGTCGATCGATCGCGCTGATCGGCCAGGGCTTGATGACATCAAACAGGCGGAAAAAAGCGAAACCGATGGCAAGGGTGATGAACCCGGGCGGCACCAGGATCAGCGCGAGCCATTGCCCCGCCACCTCGTCGACCACGACTGGGCCGGGGTCTGCGATGCCGCGCCGTTTCGCATAGCGGCCCGAGGCCCAGATGCCGGCGAGGTAGACGACGATGACGCCGACCGCGAGGCCCAAGGGGCCGAGATAGGTCGAGATCAGCCAGGCGAAGGGCAGGGCTGCGAGCGAGCCGATGGTTCCAGGCGCGTAGGGAAACAGGCCAACGCCGAACCAGGTGGCGATCAACGCATCGAGATGGAACCGTCCGATTGAGCGCGGGGCAGGCATGGTTCGCGCGCTCATGGCGGCGGCGGGACGGGCACGAGCAGCGTCGCGATCGCCTGGGCCGCGAGGCCTTCCTTCCGGCCGGTGAAGCCCAAGCGCTCGGTCGTGGTCGCCTTGACGCTGATACGATCGCCGGTGATGCCGAGCAGCGTCGAGAGGCGTGCGATCATCGCGTCGCGATGCGGGCCGATGCGCGGCCGCTCGCACAACATGGTGATATCGACATGGACAATGCGTGCGCCTCGCGCCTGGGCGAGGCCGACGGCATGGGTCACGAACCGGCTCGAATCCGCGTGGCGCCATTTGGGGTCGCTCGGTGGAAAGTGACGCCCGATATCGCCGGCCCCGAGCGCGCCGAGGATCGCATCGACCAGCGCGTGGAGCCCGACGTCGCCGTCCGAATGCGCGATCACGCCGGCGTCGTGGGGCACGCGCACGCCACAGATCATGACGTGATCGCCGGGTCCGAAGCGGTGGACGTCGATGCCCTGGCCGGTGCGAGGCTCATACATAAGGGTCATCGCTTCAGTGCTCCGTTCGCCGGCGGCAAGAACCTGTGCGGCGCGCTCGAAATCCTCCGGCCGGGTGATCTTGAGATTGCGTTCCTCGCCCTCGACCAGCGCGACGCGAAGTCCCGCACGCTCGGCGACCGCGGCATCGTCGGTCAGCTCAGGGCCATGGGCCGCGGCGCGGTGCGCAGCAAGGATAGCGGTGAACCGAAAGCCCTGCGGCGTCTGCGCGCGCCAAAGCTGGCTCCGATCGACCGTGCCCACGATCTGACCGGCTTGGCCTTCACGCTTCAGCGTATCGGTCACACGTAGCGCCAGGATGGCGCCGTCCGAAGTTCCGAGCGCTGCCAGGACCCTGTCGATTTGCGTCGATGAGACCAGCGGGCGGGCGCCATCGTGGATCAGCACGAGACGGGGGATCAAATTGACCAGACTCTCGAGCCCATTGCGCACCGAATCCCGTCGCGAGGCGCCGCCGGCGACGGTTGGCAGCAACTTTGCCGCCACGTCAGCCGGCAGCCCGTCGATCGCGCGTGTGTAGAGATCGGCGTCGTCGGGATGGATCGCCACCCGCAGCCACTGCACGCCAGGGTGGCCGCCGACCGCGCGCAAGGTGTGATGCAGCACCGGGCGGTCGCCCCCCAAGGGCAAATACTGCTTCGGCACCGTCCCGCCGACCCGCTGGCCACGCCCGGCCGCGACGATGAGGGCTGCCACCTCTGTCATTTCGCTGTTCGCCATCGCCGATCCCGTCTGCTCCGAGACATCTAGCAGGAGCCGGCTTGATTCGCACAGGTCGCGGGAATGTCAGGGGTCTGCTAGGCTAGAATCATGGCAAAGACGACCAATAAGACCCCAAAGGCGCCACAGCCCCCCCAAGGGGGCTGGCACGCCTCGGTTGCGCCCACGCTTGCCGCGATCGAGGTGCGCAAGGGCAAGCCCAAGGCGGCCGAGTATGTGTTGACCCACGGCACCGCGCGCATCGGGCTCTATGCGCCTCGCGGCAGCGATCCGCAACAGCCGCACGAGCAGGACGAGGTCTATGTCGTGGCCCGGGGCAGCGGCGTCCTGGTCAATGGCGACGACGAGCGTGCCTTCGGACCCGGCGACATGCTGTTCGTGCCGGCCGGTGTGGTCCATCGCTTCGAGCGCTTCTCGGACGATCTCGCTTTGTGGGTGGTGTTCTACGGGCCGGCTGGCGGCGAGGGCGCAAAACGCTGATCGGGCCGGATTTGCCCTTTTTCGGCAAATGGGCTAGGCTTTGCCCAATGATTAGGCATAACTCCTTGGTGCCCAGATAATGGGCACAACCAGTTTTGCGACGAAGCACGTGCTTCAGGCGCACGATACGGTGCGCCCGCAGAGCATGTCGACAGACGGGCTTCTGGCGGCGCTGCCGGCCGCCGTGATCTGCCTAGATTGGGCGGACAAAGTGGTCTTTGCCAATCCGGCGGCAGAAGAGCTGTTCGGCTTGAGCGCGGCCTATCTGAGCGCGGGCTTGGCGCAGGCCGTGCCGGCGGACAGTCAGTTGCTCGCCATCGCTCGGCGCACGCGCGCGCTGGCGCAGCCGGTACGCGAGCACGACGTGCCGGTCGACCTGATACGGCGTGGCGTCACCGTCGCGCTCGATGTCGACGCTGCGCCCTTGCCGGCCGAGAAGGGCGGCGCCTGGGGTGGGCTGGTGCTGGCGATGCGGGAGCGCGCGCTGGTCCAGCGCTTCGATCGACAGGCACAGCAGCGCGAGGCGGCACGCTCGGTCGCGGCGCTCGCCGGCATGCTGGCGCATGAGGTGCGCAACCCGCTTGCTGGAATCCGTGGTGCCGCGCAGCTGCTCGAGGAAGGGGCGAGTGAGGCCGATCGAGAGTTGGCGCACATGATTCGCGATGAGGTCGACCGGGTGGCGCGGTTGATCGCGCGCATGGAGGCCTTCGGTGAGGCGAATGCCTCGCCCCATGTCCCGGTCAACATTCATGAGGTGTTGGATCGCGTGCGCGCGCTCGCCCAGCATGGTGCGGGCAAGCCAACTCAGATCTCGCGCCACTATGATCCTTCCCTGCCGCTCGTGCTGGGCAATCGTGACGAGCTGGTTCAGCTCTTCCTCAATCTGGTGAAGAACGCGATCGAGGCGCTTCCCTCAGGCCATGGTGAGGTGGCGCTCGGTACGTCCTATGCGCCCGGGCTGATGGTGGCCGGCCCCGATGGGCGGCGCCGTCATCGTGCGCCGATCTGTGTCAGCGTGCGCGACAATGGAGCCGGCATTCCGGAGGCGATCCGCGAGCATCTCTTCGACCCCTATGTCAGCACCAAACCAAGCGGCACCGGCCTCGGCCTCGCCATGGTGGCCAAGCTGGTGCGCGACCATGGCGGCGCGATCGAATTTGAGAGCCGGCCGCGGCGCACCGAGTTCCGCGTCTATCTTCCGGCGGCAGAGCGCGAGATGCTGCCGTGATGAGCGCGTCCGAAATCGCCCCGTCCGCGCGTATCCTGGTGGCGGATGACGACCAGAGCATTCGCACCGTGCTGCACCGCGCCTTCGCTCGCCTCGGCCATGAGGTGGAGCTGGTGTCCAACGCAGCCGCGCTCTGGCGGCGCGTGAACGGCGAGGAGCTGGATCTTCTGATCACCGATGTCGTGTTTCCCGACGGCGACGGGCTCGAGCTGTTGCCGCGCGTGAGGAATTTGCGACCAGGGCTGCCGGTCATCGTCATGAGCGCCCGCTCGACCCTTTTGACGGCGCTGCGCGCGCGCGAGCGCGGTGCGTTCGACTATCTGCCGAAACCGTTCGACCTCAATGTGTTGGTCGCGACCGCACAGCGCGCGCTTTCGCCGCGCGACTTACAGCCTTTGGGCTCGGCCCGCCCGGCCGATACCGGCGAAGCCATGCTGCTGATCGGGCAATCGCCCGCCATGCAGGACGTGTTTCGCACGGTGGTTCGCCTGACGGGCAACGACCTAACCGTGCTGATCACCGGCGAATCCGGCACAGGCAAGGAACTGATCGCGCAGGCGCTGCACAATTATGGAAGTCGCCGCGCCGGGCCGTTCGTCGCAGTCAACATGGCCGCGATTCCGCGTGAGCTGATAGAGAGCGAGCTGTTCGGGCACGAGAAGGGGGCGTTTACCGGCGCGATCGCGCGCAAGGCCGGCCGGTTCGAAAGCGCAAACGGCGGGACGCTGTTCCTCGACGAGGTCGGCGATATGCCGATGGAGGCGCAGACTCGGCTGCTCCGTGTGTTGCAGGACGGCGAGTTCATCCCGGTCGGGGGGCGTTTGCCGATACGCGTCGACGTCAGGATCATCGCGGCGACGCATCGCAATCTGCGCCAGCTTGTCGGCCAAGGGCTGTTCCGCGAGGATTTGTTCTATCGGTTGAATGTTGTCCCGATCCATGTTCCGCCCTTGCGAGAGCGCACCAGCGACATTCCGCTGCTCGTGCGCGACTTCCTGTCACGTGCCTCGGCTGATGGCCTGCCGGCGAAGACGATCTCTGCCGAGGCCATGGTGCTGCTGGTAAGACATGATTGGCCGGGCAATGTGCGTGAGCTGAACAACATCGCGCGGCGCCTCGCCGCGCTGCATGGCGAGGATGAGATCGACGCCGAGGCGGTGCGAAGAGCACTGGTGGAGGCGGATGGTATCGGTGCGGTGCGTGGCGGCCCGAGCCCGAAGGCCGACGGCGCCGAAGCCGATCAAAGCCTGGGCCTCACGCTCGAGCGCCATCTGTGCCGCTACTTCGCCGCCCATGGCGACCATCTACCCCCGAGCGGGCTTTATGACCGAATCTTGCGGGAGGTCGAGCGGCCTCTGCTTTCGACCGCGTTGGCGGCGACCCACGGCAATCAGCTTCGGGCGGCGCGCCTCCTCGGCCTGAATCGAAACACGCTGCGCAAGAAAATCCGCGAGCTTGAGCTCCATGTCGTCCGCGACAACTGAGGAAAGCTTCTCGCACCCGCCGGCGCTGCCTCCGCTCGCGGCGGACCCGCCGTCATTCTTCAGGCGCGCCAATCAATGGTTCATGCGCGTTGGTATGGGGCGGCGCTTCCCCATCGCCTTGGCCGTGGCCGCCGTTGCCTCCGGCATCTCGACCTATCTCGCGATGTCGGGTTCGGGACCGTTTGAGTCGAACCCGCGCACCGTCCTCTTTTTGCTCAATGTCGATCTGGTGCTGCTGCTGCTGCTGGGCGCAGTCGTCGCGCATCGCCTGGTTCGATTGTGGATCGAGCGCCGTCGTGGTTCCGCGGGCTCGCGCATGCAGACCCGCCTGGTCACGCTGTTTGCTGTGGTGGCGGTCGCGCCAGCGATCATGGTCTCGATCTTCTCGGCGCTCTTTCTCGACCTCGGCATCCAGGCCTGGTTCAGCCAGCAGGTGCGCCACGCAGTCGAAGAGTCAGCCGCGGTCGCGGAATCCTATTTGAAGGAGCACCGTGAGGGCATTCGGGCCAACGTGCTCGCCATGGCGAGTGACATCAATCGGCAGGCGCCGCAGCTCATGCAGAACCCGGCCTATCTGAGCCAGCTGGTCAGCCGCCTCGCCGAGCTCCGCGGTTTGAGCGAGGCCCTCGTGCTGACGCGTGATGGCCGTGTCCTCGCACAGGATGGCCTAAGTTTCGCGCTCGGTCTCGAGCGCATTCCCGAGACCGCCATGCAGCAGGCCGAAGCGGGCGAGACGGTTATCCTCGGCTCAGAAACCGAAGACCGCGTTCGCGCCGTGGTTCGGCTCGATCGGTTTGTCGACGGCTATTTGTTCGTCGGGCGCTTCATCGAGGTCGGCGTGCTTGAGCACGTTCGTAACGTCCAAAGCACCGTGGCTAACTACAAGATGCTCGAATCGCAGCGCTCGGGCATCGAGATCACGTTCGTCATGATCTTTGTGGTCGTCGCCCTGCTGATTCTGCTCGCGGCAATCTGGGTCGGCTTGATCTTCGCCACCAAGTTGGTTCGTCCTGTCGGCGAGCTGATTGCGGCGGCAGAGCGGGTTCGTAGTGGTGATCTTGGCGCGCGGGTCGATGAGGGCGCGCCGGGCGATGAGATTGGCAGTTTGGGCCGAGCCTTCAACCGGATGACCGGTCAGCTCGAGAGCCAGCGATCCGAGCTTGTCGCGGCGAACCGCCAGCTCGATGAGCGGCGCCGGTTTTCCGAGGCGGTGCTCGAAGGTGTATCCGCCGGCGTCCTCGGCCTCGATGCGACCAGCTCGATCAACTTGGCCAATCGCTCTGCGCTCGGCTTGCTCGGGGTCGGCGCTGAAAATCTGATCGGCAATGACATCCGGATAGCGATTCCCGAGATGGCACCGCTCATGGCCGATACGACGGCCCTGTCCGGCAGAACCGTGCGCTCCCAGATCGAAATTCACCATGAAGGGCGCACCCGAACCCTGATCGTTCGCATCGTGACCGAGATGGTGAATGGTGAGGTCAAGGGCTACATCGTGACCTTCGATGACATTTCAGCCCTGGTTGCGGCGCAGCGCACCGCCGCCTGGGCCGACGTGGCGCGCCGCATCGCGCATGAGATCAAGAACCCGCTAACGCCGATCCAACTCTCGGCCGAGCGCCTGAAGCGAAAGTATTTGCGTGAAATCCAAAGCGAGCCCGAGATCTTTACCGCCTGCACCGACACCATCGTGCGCCAGGTTGGCGACATTCGGCAGATGGTCGACGAGTTCTCGGCCTTCGCGCGGATGCCGGCGCCTGTGCTGCGCTCCGAAGATCTCGTGTCGCTCGCGCGCCAGGCGATCCTGATGCAGCGCATGGCCAATCCCGACATCAGCTATGAGCCCTTCGAGCCCGGTGGGCCGGTCAAGGTCGAGTGCGATTCCCGCCAGATCGGGCAGGCGATCACCAACCTTCTGAAAAACGCGGCCGAGGCCATTCGGGGTCGCGAGGCTCGGGATCGTGGGCAGGAGGAGGGAGGTCGTATCGGACGAATCTGGACCCGGATCGAGCGCGATGGTGATCGCTGCACGCTCCTCGTCGAGGACGACGGCCCCGGCCTGCCACAGGGAAATCGTGAGCGATTGACCGAGCCCTATGTCACCACGCGCGAAAAAGGCACGGGTCTGGGTCTCGCTATCGTCAAGAAAATTATGGAAGATCACGGTGGTGAGCTGATCCTCACCGATCGGCCCGGGGGCGGCGCGCGGATCGGCCTTGCATTCGCCGCGCGTGGGGATAACGCTTCCGAAGCCGAGCGAATCGTTTCGAAGCGAAGCGCCTGATGCCAGCCGAAATCCTGATCGTCGATGACGAGCCCGATATCCGCTCGTTGC